>JAOUJV010000013.1 GCA_029882995.1 Gammaproteobacteria bacterium
CCGCAAAATGCGGTTGTTTCGGTGGAAAATTGAGTCCAAAAATTAATTTAGATCAGCAAAATTAGAGGGATAAGTTCATCAAGTGGATGATGGCAAGGCGAAAAAAAGCGAGAACACGGAATGTATCAGCAAATACATGAGTATTTCGAGTTTTTTTCAACGCAGTCAGCGCCGCTTGAGGGGCTTATCTTGAGGCTTGGATGTATTTATCCGGATTCACAGTACGCCCATGATGAAGGACTTCAAAATGTACATGGGGCCCCGTTGAACGGCCAGTACTGCCCATTTTAGACAGGACCTCACCCTTCTTCACAGTTTGGCCCACTTCAACCACGATTGTCTCGTTATGACCATAACGTGTGGCATAACCATTGCCGTGGTTAACTTCAACAAGGTTGCCGTACCCATAGCGCTTGCCAGCCCAAGTGACAACACCGGCAGCAACAGACAAGACGTCAGAACCGGATTTACCCGCGAAATCCATTCCGTCATGGTGTTCACGCCCCTTACCGAAAGGATTGGTACGCCAGCCAAAATAAGAAGAAATCCACCCGCCCCGTATAGGACGACCGGCTGGCAGGATCTCATCCTGCAGATTTCGGGTCATTATCATGGTTTCGAGAACTGCCAATTGCTTCGAACGATCATCGATCTGCTGCGAAAGTACCTGCATACTCTCAATAAAATCCGATAACTCAACTGCTTCGGTCTTGGTATTCTTGTCAGGGCCACCTTGTGCTGGCGTATGCTCAAAATTAAATTCACCCTTGTCCAGATCAGCCATTTTGGTCAATCGCTGACCAAGAGCATCAAGACGGATAATATGGGACTGCATACGACCCAATTTTTGGGAAAGGGCTGAGAGGTTTTCATTGGTATCACGGATAGCGGATTCGATGGTTTCTTTCTGGGTATCGAGCTCGGTTATAATCGTTCCGGTCAGTCCATCAGGGTGATTAACCAGTCCCATACGATAACTGGTAATACCAACAATGGTCGGGATAGCCAAAAAGACCACTAAAAACAATGCGATAAGGCCATTACGACCAAGGTGTAAATTACCTGTCTTACCGAAAAACTTTGTTACCAGCAGTATATTGACCATCGGTCTTCAGTTTCCTCGAATCCCTGTATATTAGGGGATACTAATATACTATTGAATTTTTTCTGTTACTATTGATTGTAGCGGACCATTCCATATATTACTTGAGTGAATGACATCACATAACTCCTTGAATTCCCTCTTATCTGGCTCTGATTCAGTTGATTTGCGCCATTTGAGTGCCCACGCTAAAAAGCTGAAAAACCTGACAGCCAAGATCCGTACTGTTCTGGATAGTGCCAGTAGTGAACATTGCACTGTCGCAAACCTGCGTGATCAGACATTAATCTTGCAAACTTCTTCACCGGCCTGGGTTGCCAAACTGCGCTTCCAGATTCCGATGTTGATCAACGCACTAAAAAGTTCGTCAACACCCGTCACAAATATCCAGATCAAAGTAGTTCCTGAAAACAAAATCGAAACTACGCATGAAAATATTTCCAAACCACAATACATCTCACCTTCTACTGCTGAGTTACTCGAAGGTGTTGCTAATCATATCAGTAATAGTGACCTAAAGTCATCATTACTTCGTTTATCAAAACGCGTTGCTTCTGATAAAGAATAATTTTTCGACTGTTTGTCTTTATTCTAAAAAAAAACAAAATTGATTTAAGTGGCGGGAGTAGGTTGCATGTACATGATTGGTGCATCAGCTGGATCATCAAAAGTGACAAGCTCCCATGCTTCTTCATCTGCCATCAACGTACGTAACAATTCATTGTTTAACGCATGTCCTGATTTGTAACCACTGAAGGCACCAATCAGACTATGACCAAGAAGATAAAGATCACCAATTGCATCAAGTACTTTATGTTTTACAAATTCGTCTTCGTAACGCAAACCATCTTCATTGAGAACGCGATAATCATCAACCACAATCGCATTATCAAGACTCCCCCCAAGAGCCAGGCTCTTTTCACGTAAATACTCTATTTCCCGCATAAAACCGAATGTACGGGCACGACTGACTTCTTTCACAAAAGAGGTGGTTGAGAAATCAACAACAGACTCCTGTGTACGACCCTTGAATGCGGGATGATCAAAATCAATCGTAAATGAAACCTTGAAACCTTCAAATGGATCAAAACGCGCCCACTTATCACCATCTTCAACAATGATAGGACGTTTGATGCGAATAAAACGTTTGGGTGTATTTTGTTCTTCGATACCGGCTGACTGAAGCAGGAAAACAAACGGACCTGCACTGCCATCCATAATAGGTACTTCAGCTGCACTCAGATCAACATAGGCATTATCAATACCGAGACCGGCCAATGCAGAAAGTAAATGTTCAACAGTGGAGATGCGCACATCGCCTTTTACCAACGTACTGGAAAGACGGGTGTCACCAACATTCTCTGCGCGTGCAGGAATATCAACTGGTGGATCAAGATCGACACGACGAAATACAATTCCGGCATCAACCGGAGCAGGTCTGAGTGTCAGGTAAATTTTTTCACCAGTATGCAATCCAACACCGGTTGCCCTGATGATATTTTTAAGCGTTCTTTGTCGTATCATTATAATCTATTGATTTTAACCACTATTTCGAGCCTGTCAAAAAAGGCCCATAGCGCAATAATACCATCGGACCGCCGCGCGAATAGTAAACAATTTCACATTTTGGGGCAACCGACAGGGTTTTCAGGATATTTCATCCTTCAACCCGCGCCACAGTGAAATTGCCACTTCCGGTATTAGAGGGGAAAACCCGGATAAAGTTCTCTACTGCTCCCTCTAAACCGTGAAGCTGGTCAAAATAATAGATTTCTGGACGTCTTAGTCAGCCTGTCTCCTTAGAAAAGCCGGAATATCCAGATAATCCATATTATCTTCGGAACTTGCCAAGCCCTCGTTGCCACTGACATTTTTGTTGCGCATGACAGTTGGTCTATCCAGATCATCATAATTCAGGTCACCATTACTGACTTTTTGCACCAGTTTCACAGAACGTTCTTCACTACTGCCTGAAGAGGATTTGCATTCTCCCAAACCGGTGGCCACGACAGTAACACGCATATCCCCACGCATTTCAGGGTCAATAACGGTACCCACCACGACGGTCGCATTATCAGAGGCAAATTGCTTCACGGTGTTACCCACTTCCTCAAATTCACCAATCGACATATCCATTCCTGCAGTGATATTCACCAGAATACCCTGTGAACCGGCCAGATCGATGTCATCCAGTAATGGACTGGCAACGGCCTGCTCGGCAGCAACACGGGCACGATCTTCACCACTTGCGACACCTGTTCCCATCATGGCCATACCCATTTCTGACATCACCGTACGAACATCGGCAAAATCCACATTGATCAGACCCGGACGGGTAATCAGTTCAGCAATACCCTGCACTGCTCCCAACAAAACATCATTCGCAGCACGGAAGGCATCCAGCAAACTCACGTTCTTGCCCAGTACGCTCAGTAATTTCTCATTTGGAATCGTGATCAGGGAATCAACATACTGGGTCAATTCTGCCATTCCGGCGGCCGCAATCTGGCTGCGCTTGGCACCTTCAAATACAAAAGGTCTGGTCACAACTGCCACCGTTAATATACCCAGTTCTTTCGCTACCTGAGCAACAACCGGAGCCGCACCTGTTCCTGTACCACCACCCATGCCGGCAGTAATGAACACCATGTCTGCACCTTCAATCACATCAATAATGCGATCACGATCTTCAAGTGCTGACTGACGACCCACATCCGGATTGGCACCGGCACCGAGTCCCTTGGTAATTTCATTACCAAGCTGCAACAACGTCTTGGCCGATGAATTTTTCAGTGCCTGTGCATCTGTATTGGCACAGATAAAATCAACACCTTCAATATTGGCCTCAACCATATGGTCAATGGCGTTACCACCACCTCCCCCGACACCGATCACCTTGATGACCGCGCTTTGACTGTATGTATCCATTAGTTCAAACATTTTAATGCCTCCTAATTGTTGTTTTAAATTTAAAAATTAAAATTAACTGCTTTTGTCTATAACCAAAATTCATTACTTCACTAAAAATTACCCTGGAACCAGCTACGCATTGTGTCAAACATACCCTTTACACCAACACCACCTGCAAAACGACTACCCTTAACACCTCTATTCTTACTTCCATACAGCAATAACCCCACACCGGTCGCATGGATGGGATTACTGACAACTTCAACCAAACCTGAAATGTACTGGGGAACGCCCAATCGTACCGGCATATGGAAAACTTCCTCTGCCAGTTCGATCGCACCTTCAATCTTGGAACTGCCACCCGTCAATACAATGCCAGCGGCAATACGATCAGCAAAACCGCTGCGTTGCAGTTCACTTAACACAAGTGAATACAGTTCTTCATAACGCGGCTCAACCACTTCTGCCAGTGTTTGTCGTGCCAGACGGCGTGGTGCACGTTCACCTACACTGGGAACTTCGATACTTTCATCCGGTGTCGCGAGCTGTGTCAGTGCGCTGGCATATTTCATTTTGAGCTCTTCTGCCGAGTGCATTGGTGTACGCAATGCAACTGCAATATCGTTGGTTACCTGATCACCGGCAATCGGAATCACTGCTGTATGTTGAATCGCGCCATCAATAAATACGGCAATGTCCGTTGTACCACCACCGATATCAACCATACATACGCCGAGTTCCTTTTCATCCTCAATCAGAACTGCATAACTTGAGGCAAGTTGTTCAAGAATGATGTCATCAACGGTTAATCCACAACGTTCCACACACTTGATAATGTTTTGTGCAGCGCTGACTGCACCGGTGACCAGATGCACCTTGGCCTCCAGACGCACGCCGGACATACCGACTGGCTCACGAATGCCTTCCTGATCATCAATCACAAATTCCTGTGGCAACACATGTAACAGTTTCTGATCAGCCGGAATCGCGACAGCACGTGCTGCATCAATTACCCGTTCCACGTCATCTGATGCCACCTCCTTGTCCTTGATGGCGACAATACCGTGTGAATTCAGACTGCGGATATGACTGCCTGCAATACCGGCATAGACAGAATGTATTTCGCACCCTGCCATCAACTCGGCTTCTTCAACTGCACGCTGAATAGATTGCACCGTACGTTCAATATCAACCACCACTCCCTTTTTCAATCCACGTGAAGGATGGGAACCAATACCTATTATTTCTACCTCATTCTCCGGTGTAAGCTCGCATACAATGGCCGCGACCTTGGATGTACCAATGTCCAGACCGACGAGTAAATTTCTGTCACCTTTTTTAGTCATTGTTATCCTCGAAATTTTCCTGCCGGTAAAACTGCTGTTGAAACCTTTTTTCCATAGATTGTAAAACCATTGCTGTATCTTAAATCAATGCGTTTGTTGTGGTTCATTGATTCTGCAAAAACTGTTTTGTAGATGCGTATAAAACGTGCCAGACGTTGTTGACTGTTTTTGCGTCCCAGCAGCAATGTCATGCCATTATCCAGTTCTGCTGTCCATGCATGACGCGCATTCAGTGTTAACTGTTTCAAATGTAATTCTGCTGGTGCCAGTTGCTTCTCTGTCTCCATATAATGTGCTAACACCTTCAGCTCTGTCCCGTCAGGCCCTGAAAGTTCCGGCAATCCAGCTGGAATGGTTTTGGCATCCGGTGTGAACACAATTCCTTCTGCATTAAGCAAGGAATTTTTATTCCAGCGTGCAAATGCCTTTTGCTCGGTCACGATAATCCGTAAACCATCCGGCCACATGCGACGCACTGACACTGTTTCAACCCAGGGCAATTCCCGTGTAACTTCCTTGATCCCGTCCACATTTATATTGAAGAAACTTTTACCTACTCTGGGACCCACTGCCTTTTCCAGCTCCTGTGCGGTCAGATAATTAAACTGACCCTCAACACGCACTGAACGTAACGGAAAAGTTTCCGGATCATTAATTAACTGTGTCACCCAGACAGCACCAGCCAGCACAATTATTACAAGTACACTTGCCAACACAAATGGTTTGTTAATGGTGATATTCCACTGTACCTTTTGTTCGGTTTTACGTGTGTGGCGTCTAGCTGGCATGAGCTACCCCTCCACGACTGTTTTCACCACCATGACCGGAGTTTGTCATACTGGTTTGCAGGATACGCACGACCAGTTCATCAAAATCGATCCCTGCGGTGCGTGCCGCCATCGGCACCAGACTGTGATCCGTCATTCCCGGAATGGTGTTTGCTTCTATCAACCAGGGTTGGCCAGTCTCATCACACATAAAATCAACCCGTCCCCAGCCACTGCATCCCAACGCCTTGAACGCGCTCATTGCCAGTGCCTGTATTTCCTGTTCCTTGTCTGAATCCAGACCACAAGGACATAAATAACGAGTTGTATCAGACTGGTATTTGGCTTCGTAGTCATAAAACTCACGCGGTGTTTCAAGCTTGATCAATGGCAGTGCTTCCTGACCCAGAATGGAAGCAGTGTATTCAGAACCAGTGATCCATTTTTCAGCGAGTACACAATCATCGTATTCAGCGGCTGTCTGATAGGCTGCCGTCATTTGTTCCTTCTTCTCAACCTTGCTCATACCAATACTGGAACCCTCCAGTGCCGGCTTGATCATTAAAGGCAACCCCAGTTGTTTGACTACTGCATCCAGATCCGTATTGTCTGTCAGCACTTCAAATGCCGGTGTCGGTAAACCAATCCCTTGCCAAAGCTGTTTGGTGCGCAGTTTGTCCATACTGATAGCAGAAGCCATGACACCGCTTCCGGTATAGGGCAAACCAATGATTTCCAGCGCACCCTGCATTGTGCCATCCTCACCACCCCGACCATGCAATATGTTAAACACGCGATCAAAGTTACCCTCTGCCAGTTGTTGCAACACATCATGACCGACATCAACACCATGGGCATTGACACCGCGACGCTGCAGTGCGGCCAATACTGCACTCCCGCTTTTTAATGAAATCTCACGTTCGGCAGACAGCCCTCCCATGAGTACAGCCACTTTGCCAAATTGCTCCTGTTGCACCGGTGACATCATGCGTTATGCCCCCCGTCTGGATAACCCCGTCTGGGTTCACCAATAATATGTACCTCCGGCTCCAGCTTGATACCTTTCTGCTGTGCTACAGTGTCACGCACCTTATTTATCAGCAGTTCAATATCTTTTGCTGTTGCATCACCGGTATTAACAATAAAGTTGGCATGTTTTTCTGAAACACTGGCGCCACCAATGCAGGCCCCTTTCAATCCACATTCTTCAATCAGGCGTGCAGCAAAATTACCTTCCGGATTACGGAATACCGAACCACAAGACAGTGTTTGTACTGGCTGCGACTCATTGCGTTTTGCCAATAATTCCTTAATACGCAATGTGCCTGCTTCTGCATCACCATGTTCCAGTTTCAGCCAGGCAGCAATAAACCATTCACCTTCCGGCCCTTCCACATGACGATAGCCCACCTTGTATTCATCCGGTTTGCGCACAAAACGTTCACCATAACGGTTCATGGTTTCCACTCTGGCAACTAATGGCCAGGTTTCACCACCAAATGCACCCGCATTCATGGCCAATGCACCACCCATCGTGCCGGGGATGCCTGATAAAAATTCTGCACCGACCAAACCAAGGCGTGCAGTAAAGCGTGCTGTCTTGGCACAACTCACACCGGACTCGACATAAATCAATCCATCACGTTCTTCAATCGTGTTAACAACACCACTGGTACAAATTACGGTGCCACGAATACCATCATCACGCACCAGCAGGTTACTGCCCAGACCAACCCAGTAAAGAGGCTCGTCTTCCGGCACTGTCTTCAAGTATTCAGCCAAATCATTAATACCGGTTGGTTTATAAAAACGATCAGCATTACCACCCGCACGCCATGAGGTATGACGTGCCATCGGCTCGTTGTACAACAACGTGCCATGCCAGGTTGATGGTGTGCGTTTTTGTTTTGTCATAAGTTGTCCTGTGTTCACTCCTTACCGCTCCCTGAAACAGCTTTCAGGCCAGCAGAAAGTCCTGATGCGGCAAAACCGATATTGCCCGCGCCCATGGTCAACAACACATCGTCATCTTTTAATAATCCGGACAAGGTATCTGGCAGTTCTTCAACGTTCTGGCAAAAGACCGGGTCCACCTGTCCACGTGTTCGAATAGCACGCGCGAGAGTACGACCATCTGCACCTGCAATGGGTTCCTCACCCGCTGCGTATACATCTAGCAACACCAGCACATCCACTTCAGATAATACTTTTGTAAAATCTTCAAACAGATCACGTGTGCGACTGTAACGATGTGGCTGAAACACGACAAACAGGCGCCGTTCTGGCCAGCTTGCACGTGCAGCCCGAATAGTGGCGGCCACTTCACGCGGGTGATGCCCGTAATCATCTACCAGCAAAGCCTTGCCTTTGGGATGTTTGATATCACCATAAATCTGGAAACGACGACCAATACCCTGAAATTTTTCCAGCGCAATCTGGATGGATTTGTCATCTACTCCCAGTTCGCGTGCCACGGCAATTGCCGCCAGTGCATTCAACACATTATGTTCACCGGGCATATTCAAAGTGACGGGTAAAGGCTTGTCCATATCATGGGATACAACTGAAAAATGAACACGTGTACCTTCCTGCTTTAAATCAACAGCGCGCACATCCGCTGATTTTGAAAAACCGTAACTCAATATCGGACGCGTTACTTCCGGTAGCACTTCTTTCACGATCGGATCTTCAATACACATGACTGCCAACCCATAGAAAGGCAAATGATGCAGAAAATCGACAAAGGTTTTTCTGAGCTTTTCAAAATCACCGTCATAGGTCGACATATGATCAGCATCAATATTGGTCACAATGGCCATCATGGGTTGTAAATGCAGGAACGAGGCATCGCTTTCATCCGCTTCTGCAACCAGATATTCACCTGAACCCAGCTTGGCATGTGAGCCGGCGCTATTGAGTCGCCCACCGATAACAAAGGTGGGGTCTAAATCACCTTCGGCCAACAGGCTCGCAATCAAGCTGGTTGTAGTAGTCTTGCCATGCGTACCCGCCACCGCAATGCCGTAACGGAAGCGCATGAGTTCAGCCAGCATTTCAGCACGCGGTACGACCGGAATATGTAACTTGCGTGCCGCAATCACTTCAGGATTGTCTTGCTGTATGGCGGTTGAAGTCACCACAACATCACTACCTTCCACATTCTTTGCATCATGACCAAACACGATCCTGGCACCCAGCTCTTTCAGTCTGAGGGTGACTGTATTTTCACCCAGATCAGAACCGGTAATCTCAAATCCCATATTAAGGAATACTTCGGCAATACCACCCATGCCGGAGCCACCGATTCCAACAAAGTGCAAGTGGCGTACGCGACCCATGGAATGTAGTCTGGAATCACGCATGGATTTATGTGCGTCCAGTCGGGTTACTGATGCCGACTTGTTGGTATCTGATTTTTTCTTACTCATCATTCTGGTTGGCTTGCTCATTTTGCCACCCCCATACATACCTCAGCGACGGCACGTGTTGCCTGAGGACGGGCAAGACTGTGTGCTGCCTGTGCCATGATCAATAACTGGTTACGCTTGCCATAAAAATCCCGCAACACTGTAGCAAGACGATCCACTGACAACTCAGTTTGTGGAACCAAAATAGCACCACCGGATCGAACCAGATATTCAGCATTATGCGTCTGGTGATCATCCACGGCATGTGGGAAAGGTACCAGCACAGCCGGTACACCCACCGCAGTGAGTTCGGCAATCGTTAATGCGCCGGCACGACACAAAACAAGATCAGCCCACTCATAGGCCTCGGCCATGTTTTCGATAAATGCATCTACACGCGCTTCAACTTGCGATTCTTTATATAAGCTGCGTGTCTCTTCAATGTGTCTGGTACCGGTCTGATGCCAGACTTCCGGTCGCACATTTGCATCCATACTTGCCAGCGCACTGGGAACAACTTCATTCAATGCCTTGGCTCCCTGACTGCCACCGAGCACCAGCAATCTTAATCCAGTGCCATGGCTGCTAAATCTTTCTTCCGGACTGCTAACACCGGCAATATTGCTACGTACCGGGTTACCGGTATGCAATACCTTTTTGCTTTTTTCAAACGTGTCAGGAAAAGCTTCAAGAATGCAGGATGCACACCGTGACAATAATCGATTGGTAAATCCGGCAATTGAATTCTGTTCATGAATAACCAAAGGTCGGCGCAACAGACAGGCGACCACACCACCGGGACCGGAGGCAAAGCCGCCCATACCTAAAACCACACCCGGACGATAACGAATGAATATGACCAATGCCTGCAGGATTGCCAGTGTTAAAACAAACGGCGCCAGCATCAACCGTATTACACCCTTGCCACGTAACCCGCCAACGGAAATCCATGCAATTGGAATACCGGCATTGGGTATGACTTCGGCTTCAAGCCCATTACGCGTTCCCATCCAGATCACCTTTGCATCACGACTGCGTAATTCATCCGCCACTGCCAGTGCCGGAAACACATGACCACCTGTTCCACCTGCCATGATGAGAATAGGCTTATCACTCATGTCGCCCACCCCCATCTGGATTCTTCCTGTACCTGTTTGCGACGACTCGCACCGGAAGTACGCAATTCAAAATAAATGCGTAACAGGATCCCGATAGCGGCACAGGTGACAACAATGCTGGAGCCGCCATAACTCATCAGAGGCAAGGTCAATCCCTTGGTAGGCAACAGACCCATATTGACACCGATGTTCACAAACGCCTGAATACCCAGCCACAATCCGATGCCATAAGCCAGAAATGCGGAAAACAGTTTTTCCTGTTGTTCCGCGAGTTGTCCGATTTTAAAACTGCGCCAGACAATGATGACAAACAGAGCAATCACAAACAAAGTACTGATGAACCCAAGTTCCTCTGCCATGATGGCAAACAGAAAATCAGTATGTGCCTCTGGTAAATAAAACAGTTTCTGAACACTGTCGCCCAGACCAACGCCGCTGAAATCTCCACGACCAAATGCAATCAGCGCCTGTGTTAACTGGAATCCGCTGTTAAAGGGATCTGCCCATGGATTCATAAAGGAAGTCAGTCGTTCAACACGATAGGGAGATGACAATGCCAGTCCTGCCAGCACGACCAGCATGCCTGACATAAACAGACTGAATTGCAATAAACGTACGCCACCCATAAACATCACACCCAGTCCTGTCATTAAAATAACAGAGGCAGCACCGAAATCCGGTTCCAGCAATAACAAGGCACAGATCAAAAGTAATAATGACATGGGCTTAATCAACCCGCTGACCGATGTTTGTACCTCATTGGTATGACGCATCAAATATCCCGGCAAATAGATCACAACAAACAGTTTCACCAACTCCGAGGGCTGCAAGTTAAACAATCCAAACCCGATCCAGCGAATACTGCCATTGACTTCACGTCCAATCCCGGGAATAAGCACCAGTACCAGCAGGACAATACCTGCCAGCAATAATTTGGGATTATGTTTTTCCCAGAATGAAACCGGCATGGTTGAAACAACAAATCCACAAAGCAGGCCCATTCCGACATAGACAGATTGCCTGAACAAATAATAAAAAGGCTGTCCTGTTTTTTGATCGGCAACTGAAATGGAAGCCGATGTCACCATCACCAGTCCCAATGCAAGCAGAATCAGGGTTGCGCCCAACAAATAGAAATCAATGCGCGCAGGTTCATCGACTGTCATGGTTGTTTTTTTGTTGTATTTTCTCATGCCGCCATCCCCTGCACGGCCTGAACAAAGGCATCACCTCTGGCCTTATAATCAGAAAACATGTCAAAACTGGCGCAAGCGGGTGACAACAACACAACATCACCGGGTTGTGCCAGCTCACTGGCCCGAACTACCGCCTCTTTCATATCATTAGCCTGAACAAGTGAAACCAGACCTGATAATATTTTTTCAATCTGTGGCGCATCACGCCCAATCAGGACAACCGCACGACAATGATGAACAACCGCTTCACGAATGGGTGAAAAATCCGCACCCTTGCCATCACCACCTGCAATTAACACCACTGGTTCTGACAATCCTCTCAATGCAGCAACTGTTGCACCCGGATTTGTTCCCTTGGAATCGTTATACCAGTTAACACCACCTGTTTCTGCAACCCACTGCATGCGGTGTGGCAAACCCCGAAACGATCGTAATGCATCCAGCATGGCTGGTAATGGAAATTCTGCTGCGCGGCCAATGGCAAGTGCTGCCAATGCATTAGACAAATTATGTTTACCGCGAATAAGTAAATCTGACACGCTGATTAGATCCATGTCACCATAAACAATCCAGTAACCGCCTTTACGATTTCGGATTCCAAACTCTTTCTCTTCCGGCTCACCCAGACCAAAGGTTTTTATTTTCCGGCCTGGAATGGACATTGCCATGACTTCATGATCATCACGATTCATCACCATGACACCACTACCTTGATAAATTCTCTGCTTGGATGTGATGTAATCCTGAACAGAGTCGTAACGATCCATGTGATCAGGAGAAACATTCAGCACGGCGGCAACAGCGGCATTCATATGTTTTGTTGAGTCCAGTTGAAAACTGGACAACTCAAGCACATAAAGTTCGGTTGCATCATTTTCATCAATCAGATCCAGTGCCGGTGTACCCAGATTGCCACCAATCCTGACATTTTTGCCTGCTTTTACCGCCATTAGTCCAACCAGTGATGTAACGGTGCTTTTACCATTCGTACCGGTAATCGCAATGATGGGTGCCTTTGCATACGTGGCGAACAATTCAATATCACTGATCACCGGTATCCCGTGATGCAACGCTGATTGAATTTGCGGCTCTTTCAACGACACACCGGGACTGATTACGAGTTGTTGTGCAGAAGCAAATGCCTCTTCACTGAAGCCACCTACAAAAACAGCCACATCAGGAAACTCTTCACGCAACACATCCAGTCCGGGCGGCATTTCACGACTATCGACAATCGCAACTGCAACACCTTTTTTGACAAGGAAACGCACACATGACAAACCTGTCTTGCCAAGACCAACCACCAGTGTCTGACGCTCAGGGTCAAACCTTGTGTTATCCATGCTTCCTGTCGGTGTTATCATTTCCTGTACATTTATCCTGTTTAAACAATTCAGCATTGCATTAACGAATTTTCAATGTTGCCAGACCAATCAAAACCAGTATCACGGTAATAATCCAGAAACGCACGATCACGCGCGGCTCCGGCCAGCCTTTTAATTCAAAATGATGATGCAGCGGCGCCATTTGAAAAATGCGCTTGCCGGTTAACTTGAAAGAACCTACTTGCAAAATAACGGAAACGGTTTCCATCACAAACACGCCTCCCATTATCACCAGTGCCAGTTCATGTCTGACCAGAACGGCAACAATACCGAGCGCAGCACCCAATGCGAGTGCGCCAATATCACCCATAAAGACCTGTGCGGGATAGGCATTAAACCAGAGGAAACCAAGACCGGCGCCCGCCAATGCTGCACAGAATACGGTCAACTCACCCACACCGGGAACATAGGGTATGCCAAGGTAACCGGCAAAATTAATATTACCTGCCACATAGGCAAAAATACCCAGTGCACCGCTGACCAGTACACAAGGCATAACTGCCAGTCCATCAAGTCCATCAGTCAGATTGACTGCATTACTGGAACCCACGATCACAAAATAAGTCAGGATGATGTAAAAGGCACCTAGTTCAATCACGAAATTTTTGAAGAACGGGACAATCAGCTGAGTCTCGGCTGGCACAGAAGCCGCATCAAATAAATAAAATGCAGCACCCAAACCAACCACAGACTGCATCAGATATTTGTAACGCGGTATTAATCCTTTTGGATCGCGCTGAATCAATTTGATGTAATCATCCAGAAATCCGATCGCCCCAAAAAGGAATGTCACTACCAAGGCAACCCAGACATAACGGTTACCCAGATCAGCCCACAACAAGGTCGCTACACCAATGGCAACCAGAATCAATGCACCGCCCATTGTCGGTGTACCTGCCTTGGGTAAATGACTAATAGGGCCATCCTGTCTGACCGTTTGCCCTATCTGGTGAAAACTCAGTTTACGGATCATCGCAGGGCCAATCATAAAAGATAAAACCAGTGCCGTCAGCGCACCCAGAATCGCACGCAATGTAATGTATTGGAAAACATTAAAGCCGCTATGAAACTGTGTCAGGTAATCTGCAAGATAGACAAACATTTAATTATTCTTCTCCAGTAATCCGTGCACGACCGTTTCCATGTGCATGAAACGTGAACCTTTAACCAGTACTGTTGTGTTTTTATCCAGTAACGGTTTCAGTGCGGCAACAAGTTGTTCCGTACTGTCAAAATTTTTACCCTGTTCCGGATATGCCTTGATCGCTGTGCCGGTTAATTCCCCCAGTGTAAAAATACGTTGAATACATTTTTGAATCGCATATTCAATTGTTCGGTTATGAAGTGCCTGGGCGTCCTTGCCCAATTCGCCCATATCTCCAAGGACGAGCACTTTCTCCCCCCCACAGGAACTCAAAACATCAATTGCTGCTGATAATGAAGTTGGATTAGCGTTATAGGTATCATCAATCACAACTGCACCGTTAAAACCTGTATTGGTCTGCAATCTTCCTTTTACCGACCTGAAACTTTCCAGACCGGCCTTGATTTGTTCTGCCGGTATACCAACCGCCAGAGTCGCAGCCGTTGCCGCCAATGCATTCATCACATTGTGCTTGCCCGGCACATGCAATACACATTTAACCTCTCCACCAGGGAAAGTGATATTGATATCACTGTGAATGGCATCTCCCTTCCAGCTTGCAGAAACATCAGCCTTGTTCTCCAGACCAAAACTAATCACTTTGTGATCCTTCAGTAAGCCTGACCAGAGTTCAAAATAATGATCATCTGCATTGATAATGCCAACACCGTTTTGTGATAAACCACCAAAGATTTCACCCTTGGCATGTGCCACGCCTTCTATACTGCCAAAACCTTCCAGATGGGCATTCGCGGCATTGGTTATTACTGCTACATTCGGTTGGGCAATATGTGTCAGGTAATCAATTTCTCCGGGATGATTGGCACCCATTTCAATCACTGCATGTTTGTGCTCTTTGGCCAGATTGAACAATGTCAACGGCAAGCCGATATCATTATTCAGATTTCCCTGTGTCATCAGCACCGGTGCCTGTTGACCAAGAATGGCCGCAATCATTTCCTTTACTGTTGTTTTGCCATTACTGCCTGTTACACCCACAACCGGAATCTCAAAACCGGCACGCCATGCAGCAGCAAACTGACCCAAAGCCAGACGGGTATCCCTGACTATTATTTGTGGCAAGGGTGATGTCACTTCCCGATCAACCAGCAAGGCTACTGCTCCCCTGTTTTCAGCCTCTTTAACATAATCGTGTCCATCAAAGTTGGGACCGACCAGTGCGATAAACAGGGCACCCTTCTTTATTGCTCGTGTATCCGTACTGACATTATCAAAATGCACATCGTTACCTTTTATTTGCGCAGACAACACCAATGACAGTTCGGAAAGCTGCCAGTGTTTGAGTACGGCCGGTTGTACACTGTTGTCTGTCTCTGTCATTGCCATCATCATGTCAGTAATACTTTTACATATTCACGATCACTAAAAGACCGTTTTTCGTCGCCGATTATCTGGTAATCTTCATGACCTTTACCTGCAATCAGAACCAGATCATTTTTATCTGCCTGTTCAATTGCATTGCGAATTGCCATGGCACGATCATGTTCAATAGAAACATGCTCACGGTTTTCCATGCCGCTCAAAATACCGTTAACGATTTTTTTGGGATCTTCATGGCGAGGGTTGTCGTCTGTCACAATGACATGATCAGAAAGTGTCACTGCCGCCTCACCCATCAACGGACGTTTGCCTTGATCACGATCACCACCACAACCAAACACACACCAGAGTTTGCCCGTGCAATGTTCGCGCGCCGCCTTTAATACGTGTTCCAGTGCATCCGGAGTATGGGCATAGTCAACAATCACAACAGGGCCATGGTTACCCTTGATTCGCTCCATACGACCGGGAACAGTACTGACTTTTGCCAAGCGTTCGAGTGCCTCTTCCAGATCCAGTCCCATCTCCAGCAAGCATGACAGGGAGGCAAGCAGGTTTTCTGCATTGAAACGCCCGAGAAGTGATGAGTGCAATTCACCACTTCCCCGGGGCGTATCCACCTGCATTGTGATGCCGTTTTCATCCAGTGTTACCTGCGTTGCACGGATTGTACTTATCCCCTGGAGTGCAGTGCCGGAAAGGCTGTAGGCAACAACGGAAACAGCATCAGAAATATCTTTTAATAACGTCTGGCCAAATGCATCATCTGCATTGATGACCGCATATTGCAAACCTTCGATCTGGAATAACTGGCGTTTGGCTTTACCGTAATTTTCCATATTGCCGTGATAGTCCAGATGATCACGTGACAGGTTGGTGAATAAGGCAAGATCAAACTGCACACCACCGATACGGTTTTGTTCCAGACCGTGTGATGAGACTTCCATAACAAGCCGTATTCCACCGGCATCACGGATGTCAGATATCAATCCATGTAACGGAATTGCCAGCGGGGTTGTATGTGTGCCGGGCTTGATATCACCATACAAGCCATTACCCAGAGTACCGATCATCCCGCAGGGTTCTGATTCGCTGTGCAATGCCTGTGAAAGAAAATGGGCACAGGATGTCTTGCCATTGGTGCCGGTAATTCCGATCACAAACATTTCCTGTGATGGATGATCATAAAAACGATCAGCAATCAGTCCCAGCTTGTTTTTCAGATCATCAATTGCAATCACCGGAACAGCATCCAGTCGCTCTATGTTGTTGGCACTGTCCTCACTGTCTACCACGATGGCAATCGCACCGGATTGAACTGCCTGTTCAATAAACTCATAGCCCTGCACGTTACTACCGGCACAGGCAACAAATAAATCTCCCGGTGCTATATGACGACTGTCAATCGATAAACCGGTAACAATACAGTCCATGGCATCACTTACATTGGCAAAGCCGCGTAACAATGCCTTTAATGAGTATTCCATTGTGCTTATCTGTTCAGCCATCATAATGTCACCTCGGAAGACATTGGACTGCCAGGCAACATTTGTGCACGCAGTAATTTCTTGTCATCAGGTGCAATGTCCATCAGGCGCAATGCATCACGCATCACATTGGCAAATACCGGTGCCGCCACGCGACCACCAAAATATTCCTTGCCTTTAGGCTCATCAATCATGATGGTCATGACCAATCGTGGACGACTGGCAGGCACGACTCCTGCAAACATGGATAAATATTTGTCTTCCTGATAACCACCGGGACCGGCCTTATGCACTGTACCGGTCTTGCCCGCCACACGATAACCGGCCACTTTCGCCAGTTCACCGGAGCCACCTTCTTCGATAACACTTTCCATCATGTGAAGCACTTGCTTGACTGTTTTCTCATGCATCACACGAAAACCTTCCGGTGCATCATCACGACGCTGCACTGAAACAGGTAATAGCCTGCCACCATTCGCCAGCACCACATAGGCGCGCGCCAGTTGCAGATTGGTCACCGACATACCATAGCCATAGGCGTGTGTTGCGTGCTCAATCTCGTTCCAGTTTTGATAATCGCTCAATAGACCGCTGGACTCTCCCGGAAACACGCTGTTGGTCTGTTTGCCAAACCCGGCATCTGATAATGTTTGCCATAAATATTCCGGCTTGATAGACAAGGCCATTTTGGTTGCACCCACATTGCTGGATTTTTGTAATACAGTCGCCATGTCAATAATGCCGTGATCACGGATGTCACGGATCAGTTTGCGTCCTACCTTTAAAGTGCCGGGGGAAGTATCAATGCGTGAACGCGCATGAAAACGGCCACTTTCGAGCGCGGCCGCTATCGTAAATGGTTTAATTGTCGAACCCGGCTCAAAGACATCAGTTACTGCACGATTACGATAACTATTGCTGCGCAAACGCGAACGATCATTCGGATTAAATGCAGGCTGGTTCACCATTGCCAACACTTCACCGGTATTGGCATCCATAATCACGGCCGTTCCTGCACGTGCCTTGTGTTTTTTCACTGCCGCCTTTAGCTCACGATAAGTGATGTACTGCAATTGCTGATCAATACTGAGCGTCAGGGGTTTACCTGCATGGGGTGTCACAATATTTTCTACGGTTTCTACAGCACGCCCCAGATTGTCTTTCATAATGCGTTTACTGCCATCCGTTCCCTTCAACAATTCATTGAAGGTCAGTTCGAGTCCTTCCTGTCCGTTGTCATCAATGTCAGTAAAACCGATAACATGTCCCATGACTTCACCGGCCGGATAATAACGGCGATATTCACGTTGTAATGCAATACCTGGCAATGCCAGTTCCTTCACCTTTTGGGCAACTTCAGGATTAACATGACGCTTGAGATAAACAAATCCACGCTGACTGCGTTTCATTAAATGCTGTTGTAACTGTTCCGGATTGATGTCCAGTATTTGTGCCAGCTTGCCCCACTGATCGCGCGCTGTAATTAACTCACTCGGGTTTGCCCAAACTGAATCAACTGGCGTACTGATTGCAACGGGTTCGCCATGACGATCAGTAATCACACCGCGATCAGCGGCAATCGAAATGGTGCGTAAGTGACGCTGGTCACCCTTGTTGCGCAGGAAATCATTTTCAAACAAATGCAACTGGGCACCACGTAATCCCAGCACAAACATACTGCCAAGCAATACAGACAAAACCAGATAGCGTCGTAAGACAAACACTTTCTGTCTTTTCTGTGGTCTATCCCAGCTAAAGGATAATTGCATTAATGACTCCCGCCTTGCTTGCTGACAATCATATTAATTTCTCCTGCCGCCGGTACTGACATATGCAACTTGTCGTGCGCAAAACGTTCAATACGTCCATGCGTACCCCATGTTGCCTGTTCCAGCTGCAGTTTTCCCCACTCCGTATTCATTGCATCTCTTTCCGACTGCAATGTTTGTAATTGCACAAACAGTTTTCGGTTCTGGTGTTTCGCATACACAATACCCACTGCGCTTCCCAGCACCGACATAATCAAAAATGCAAAAATAGCTCTTTGCATTAATGTAATTTTTCCGCCACGCGCAAAACGGCACTGCGTGCACGCGGATTTTGTTCAGTTTCTGTTTTACCCGGTTTAATCGCCTTGCCAACTTCCCGTAACCGTGGCTTGAGCTGCGCCTGTGTTACCGGCAAATCCAGTGGAAAATCATCTCCCTTTGCATGCTTGCGCATAAACCGTTTTACCATTCTGTCTTCCAGCGAATGAAAACTAATCACCGCCAAACGACCACCGGGTGCGAGCACATCCAGTGACTGTTCCAGGCATTCCGCCAGATCATCAAGCTCACGGTTAATAAAAATGCGTATCGCCTGAAAACTGCGTGTTGCCGGATCCTTGTTCTTTTCCCATGCCGGATTGGCTTCTTTCACAATCGCTGATAACTGACCGGTTGTTTCAATAACCGAGTTGTCACGCGCCTTGATAATTGCGCGTGCAATACGCTTGGCATAACGTTCTTCACCATAATCACGTAACACCTGTGTCAATTCCTGTTCAGATACCCTTGCAATCCACTCGGCCGCACTCATGCCACTGTCTGGATCCATGCGCATATCAAGAGGGCCGTCATGACGAAAACTGAAACCGCGATCAGCATCATCCAGTTGCGGAGAGGAAACACCCAGATCAAGCAGAATACCGTTGACCTTGTCCTTTATGTGATGCTTCTCGGCCAGCTGTGCCAACGTGGCAAACGAGCCTTGCTCTATCTCAAAACGCTGATCGTTTCCAAACCTGTTTTTTGCTTCCTGCAAGGCCTGCGGATCCTTATCTGTCGCAAACAAGTGACCTTTCTCTGACAATCTTTCAAGAATGGCAGCGGCATGACCTCCCCGGCCAAAAGTACCGTCGATGTAAATGCCTGAAGGTTGTATATTCAAGGCTTCAATTACCTCCTCCAGTAAAACCGGCCTGTGCTGCTGTGATGAATCCACTACAGTGATAACGACTCAAGATCGGCAGGTAATGGCAACTTGTCATCTTCATCGCCTGCTAACCAGGTATCACGTTTCTCCGCCCATACTTCTTCATTCCATATTTCAAATTTGTTGCCTTGACCAATCATCACAACGCGTTTGTCCAGATTGGCAAATTCGCGTAATGGTGGTGGCACCAGCAAACGACCATGTCCATCTATATCAATGTCTGTCGCATGCCCGATTAACAGGCGTTGCAGTTTACGTGCCTGTTTGTTCAGGCTGGGTAAACGTACGAGCTTGCGTTCGATGTCTTCCCAATCGGGTAACGGATATAAAAGGAGGCAATGATCGCGATCCACTGTAATGACAAGTTTGCCATCACAGCGTTCATTAAGACGCTCCCGATAACGGGTCGGCACCGCCAGGCGGCCCTTCGCATCCAGATTGACCGTATTAACTCCGCGAAACACGTTTCACCTCTTTGATCCACTTTTACCCACATTATCCCACTTCTCCACACTATAGGTGTTTTTTTACAAATATGTCAAGAAAATTGCCCATAAAATTCTTAAATAAGTTCTTATTTGACAGTGACTTACGAGCATTTGGGGGTAAAAACAGGGGGGCGCAAAAACATAACAAAAAGTGCCATTTCAGAGCCTTGTTGGGCGACTTTAATGTAGATTATTAAGAGTTTTGGAGAGAAAAAATTGAAGTCGGCCGATAAGCCGGGTTCTGTCTTGAACAGCCATTCATCTGGGATGCACGTCGCCATGCACCTCAAGCAACCTACCCGGGAACAACGCGGGCCGCGCCATATGTTCCCCTATTTGGTCTTGCTCCCGGCGGGGTTTACCCTGCCACTGATGTTACCACCAGCGCGGTGCGCTCTTACCGCACCATTTCACCCTTACCCCCGAAGGGGCGGTATATTTTCTGTGGCACTTTCCGTAGGCTCACGCCCCCCAGGTGTTACCTGGCGCCTTGCCCTATGGAGCCCGGACTTTCCTCCCCTTGCGGGGCGGCTGTCTGGCCGACTTCGAGGGGGATCATGGGGGTGATTGGGGTAGGTGTCAATGAAAAGCCTGTATTTAAGCTTGAATCACCAAAGCATCAATAAACAATAATAATATCAGCATGATAATCGAAGGTTGAATATATGTCATATTCGACATATATTTATATACATGATTACACAAGACAAGGATGTCGTGTGGCTTCATGGTGAAATCAA
Organism: Gammaproteobacteria bacterium; assembly: GCA_029882995.1. Taxonomy (GTDB): domain Bacteria; phylum Pseudomonadota; class Gammaproteobacteria; order DAOVJZ01; family DAOVJZ01; genus DAOVJZ01. Next base: position 21,408 of record JAOUJV010000013.1, read on the forward strand.
GACACCACCATTTTCAGCCACCGCACGCATTGAAGCGGGTTTCCTGCTACGGAAGCTACAAACCGGTGAGAAGCTTGGCATGCCTCAATCCAGACCCATGCCAACTATCGGGAAACGATGTCATGAGCTTCGTATTATAGATAGCAGTGTAACGTGGCGGATTATGTACCGTATAGATACCGATGCCATTGTGATCCTTGAAGTGTTTGATAAAAAGACCAGCAAGACACCCAAGAGAATCATTGATATATGCAAAGACAGATTGAGAGATTACGACAATGAAACACGCTAAACGAAAAAAGCTGGAAGCAAAGGGCTGGAAGGTTGGAACTGCTGCTGATTTTCTGGGCTTGTCTCCAGAAGAAGAAGCATTTATTGAAATGAAACTTTCTTTAAGTAAAAGCCTGAGAGAAATGAGAAGACGTAAACACTTAAGTCAGATTGAATTTGCAAAGCTCATTAAATCCAGTCAATCAAGAGTTGCAAAAATGGAAGCCGGAGAAGCCTCTGTCTCAATTGATCTATTAATTAAATCTTTACTAGCATTGGGTGCTTCACAGAAAGACTTGGCAAAAGTGATATCAACCAAATAGAATTTTAGTCGTAGAGATTTTTATTGTTTTCAATGTGACAGCTTTCGGCCAGAAGCGGACATTTAATTTCATCCAATGTTGCAGTCTTTACCACCTAAGGTAGCTTGAAGTTTTTTGATTCGTCTCATTACTTCTTTTTCAATAGATCTAGCATACTCTACCGCCATACTGGCTAGTGCAGCATCTTTCATCGCAGCACCACCAAGTTGAGTTTGAGTGCTATATGTAATTAGATAACATAACCCACTAAGTTCATTCCCTTTTAGGTTGTCAATATCCAATGATGCCGAACCGATAAGTAATAGTTTTCTAGTGAACCCTAGCTCAAAGCTTTGACGAATATCATCGTCAACCACTTTCTTGGATTCGAGTAGCCTTAATAATATAAAATTTTGTTTTGTATCAAGCAGAAGAATTTCAGCTTCATTACCTGTTTTGTTAGAACAACCGCCAACTAGAATAAAACTGAGCATTGTTAAGTATTTTATGATTTTCATATTTTTTAGCAGTTAGATTTAGGCTGTAATTTGAAACTAGGTTATATATCCTTATAAAGGATTGTGGCATATGTCTTTCAAAATGTCCGCTTTGGGTCGCTATCTGCCAATCGCTTTATTTGCTAATTCTAATATTTTGTTTGCCAAATCTAATTGTTTCTTTTCCAGATCCTCTCTTGAAAATGAGGATGATTCAGGGGGGTATAAAGGTATATCTGTAAACGAGCCCATTCCCACCATCTTTGATTTTAAATTCTTTAGCTTGGTAACACCTTCATCTGAATTAAAATCAACATCTCTTATAATATCGATATCTTTTCTGAATAAATCAGAAACATCTCTAATGTTACATAAATCGAGCAGATTGGTTATTTCTATTAATGTATCTAATATATTTTCTTTAATGTTATTTTCCATTCTTTTATGCCCAATCAGGAAATATATAATCAACCATTATAAATGGTTTAGACATATTACCTATCAAAATGTCCGCTTTGGGTCGAAAGCAGACTCATTCTAAAGAATTTTTTTCCTTCAATGCAACCGCCTGTTCATACACCTGATTCTTTTTCAGGCCGGTGATTTCTACTGCAATTGCTACCGCTTCCTTGAGTGAAACTTTCTCAAGCAGAATTTTAAGGATACGTTGCAGTTCTTGCATGTCTTCACCTGTATCCGGTTGCTTTTCAGCACCGTGGATCAAAATCACGAACTCGCCCTTTTGTTGATCGTTATCGTCTTTAACAAATGACAAGATTTCACCCAACGGTGCACGCTTGATGGTTTCGAATTTCTTTGTGAGTTCGCGTGCCATGACAGCTTCGCGTTCTTCACCAAAAATCGCTGTCATGTCGGCAAGCGATTCGACAATACGGTGCGGGGTTTCATAAAAAATTAACGTGCCGGTTTCGTGTATAAGTTTTTCGAGCGTACTTTTTCTGGCTGTTGATTTGGCTGGCAGAAAACCTTCAAAACTGAAACGATCACTTGGCAGACCGGAGGCAGACAAGGCCGTGATCGCGGCACACGCACCGGGGATAGGTGTGACCTGAATACCGGCATCACCAGCCATACGGATCAGGTGATAGCCCGGATCGCTGACCAGCGGGGTGCCGGCATCACTGATGAGCGCAATGGATTCCCCCTGCTCCAGTCGTGCTATCAGCTCCGCCGCGATCTTGACCTCATTATGTTCATGTACCGCAATAGTCGGGGTATTGATGACAAAGTGCTGTAAAAGCCGGCCACTGTGGCGGGTATCCTCGGCGGCGATCACATCCACCTGCTTGAGCACATCCACTGCACGCTGGCTCATATCCCCCAGATTTCCGATGGGGGTGGCCACCACATACAAGGTACCCGAATTCTGATTATTCATTATATAGAGTGTCTGTTAAAATCAGCTGAACAAAATCCATAATAAAGTATCTTATCTTCCAGTAATACTATGTTTAGCGTAATTAACCCAATTCAAAAGCCTGTGTTTAACCGCTCACACCTCGGTGTTGTCCTGCTGCTTGCCCTGCTTTTATCGCTAAATGGTTGTGGAACCAGAATGGCCGGTATCAGCTTTGGTATTACTACTTCGCCTCAGGGTGATCAGGAAAAGGCACAGGAAGCCGAAGCCAGTCAGGATTATTTGCTCGCCTCTCGGGAATACTCCCTGTTGGCTGAAACGGCCATTGCGCCACAGAAACAGCATTTCCAGTTAATGGCCGCGCGTGCGCTGGTGAAAGGTCATCATACAAAGGAAGCCGGGGCTTTACTTGCGACAGTCGATATCACCGGATTGACTCCGGTTTTCGGTTTTCATAAGAAATTACTGCAGGCGCAATTGGCAATAGCCAATGGGGATACCGATCGCGCACAGCGCTTGTTATTAAATCTTGTTCCGGATCAAACCCTGTCATTGCCACTGCGCATCGAGTTTCACACAACACGTGCCGATGTCCTCGCCGCGACCGGCAATGCATTTGAATCTGCAAGAGAACGTTTCATGCTTTCCAGCTTGCTGGTTAAATCGGAAGACCGGATGGCAAATGACCACCTTGCCTACCTGACACTTGCCCGTCTCTCGGTCGAAATGTTGCAGCGCATGAATATGCAGCCCGGTGTTTTCAGTGGCTGGGTAACGCTGGTTGCCATTAAAAAACAATTTGGTTTTGATCCGGAAGAACTTGAACAACAACTTGAACTGTGGAAAAAACAATATCCTGATCATCCGGCTGATCTTGATGAACTGCCGCCGATCACAGTAACCGGCACACGTACGGTGGAACAAAAATACAATCACATCGCGTTATTGTTACCCCTGAGCAGTAAATTTGCCTATCAGGCTGAAGCTGTACGTAATGGTTTTTTTGCTGCCTATTATGCAGATACGTCAGAACCAAAACCGGTTGTCAAAATTTATGATGTCGGCGGTGAAAATGGTGACACTGACATGTTGCTCACAAAATACCGGCAGGCGATTGAAGAAGGTGCACAGTTTATTGTTGGCCCCTTGAGTAAATCCGGTGTTAATACCATTGCCAGTAATTTTAATTCTTCCGTACCGACACTGGCTCTCAATTATGGTGATGATGCTGATGTAAGTAATAATTTTTTCCAGTTTGCACTGTCTCCTGAAGATGAAGCACGTCAGACGGCAGAACGTGTCTGGCTGGATGGACATTCACAAGGCATTGCCATTATTCCGCAAACCAGCTGGGGGGAACGGGTTTACAATGCCTTTTACGAACGCTGGACCCAACTCGGCGGTAAAATGGTCGGCATGGAAAGTTATGATCGCACCAAAAAGGATTTTGCCAATCCGGTTAAGCAACTACTGCATGTTGATAAAAGCAATGAACGTGCAAAATATCTTCGACGACTGTTGGGTGGAAAAATAAAGCACGAAGAACGCCGTCGTCAGGATGTTGATTTTGTGTTTATGCTGGGGTTCCCGGTAGAGACGCGTCAACTGAGACCACAGCTTAAATTTAATCGCGCTTCCAGACTCCCTGTTTATACAACATCCCATGCCTATGCCGGTTTTGCAAACAGGACGGCTGACCGTGATATGGATGACATTATATTCAGCGATATGCCATGGGTACTGGGATTCGGTTCAACCAAACAGGGATTAAAGAGAAACATTAAACAAGAATGGCCGAATCAAACCGAGCAGGTAACTCGCCTGCATGCACTCGGGGTTGATGCCTATAGTCTGGTTAACCGGATTGAACAGTTAAGAAATTTTCAGGGTGAACGTTTTTATGGTGAAACCGGCCACCTTTATATGGATGCGTCACAACGCATTCATCGTCAATTGACCTGGGCTTCGTTTAAATACGGAAGGGCCAGAATTCTTCCACGGGCAAACTAGTACTGATGCCTGCATCTTCAGCTTCAAACCAGCATCTTTATACCGGCAAAAAGGCCGAAGACATTGCACTTGAATACCTTGAGGGGAAAGGATTGAAGCTGGTAGAACGCAATTTCAGTTCTGCCTATGGTGAAATTGATTTGGTCATGAATGAAAAAAAATCCACGGTCTTTGTTGAAGTTCGTTATCGCAAAAACAACGCCTTTGGTTCTGCGGCTGATACGGTAGACCAGCGCAAGCAATCTAAACTGGCTGCAACTGCCGCACTCTGGTTACAGAAAAACAAAAAGGCAGCAAAACATCCCTGTCGATTTGATGTTATTTCCATTACCGGTCAGCTTGGGCAGGGCGATATACAGTGGATTACAAATGCCTTTGAGGTATCATAACCGTCATGAATGCACTGGAACGAGTAAGACATCTTTTTGAAGAAAGCATCCGGCTTAAACAGCAGGCAATTGACCCGTTAGCGCCAGCCATTGTGCGCGCGGCTGAAACCATTACCGATGCCATATTGCAGGGCAATAAAATCCTGAGTTGCGGCAATGGCGGATCGGCTGGTGACTCCCAGCATTTTTCATCTGAAATGATTAACCGTTTTGAGATGGAACGTCCGGGTCTCCCGGCTATTTCTCTTACAACGGATACATCCACTATCACCTCGGTTGCAAACGACTATCACTATGATGATATTTTTGCCCGTCAGGTCACGGCATTGGGTTATCCGCAGGATGTATTGCTTGCCATCTCGACCAGCGGCAATTCTGCCAATGTTGCCAATGCCATCAAGGCGGCACATGCCAAGGAACTCAAGGTGATCGCATTGACCGGAAAAGACGGCGGCAAGATGGCCGGATTACTAAAGGAAAGTGATGTTGAAGTACGTGTCCCGTCAGATTCGACAGCACGTATTCAGGAAGTCCATATTATGATTATTCATTCAATTTGTGATTTGGTTGACCATAAATTAACAGGATGAAAAACGGAGATTAAAAATGATAACAAAAGGTCTGGTTTTATCTTTCATTATTTTACTGTCGGGATTGCTGAATGGCTGCGCGGAAATACTGGTGACCAGTGCGGCTACCGGTGCAGTCGCGGCACATGATCGGCGTTCGGTCGGCACATTTGTTGACGATGAAACCATTGAACTAAAAGCGCGTGAACAATGGCTTTCTGATAGTGAAATGTTTGACAAGAGTCATATCAACTTTACCAGTATTAATCGGGTTGTATTGATCACCGGCGAAGCGCCAACAGTCGAATTGCGTGATCGTATTGTCAGTATGGTAAAAAACATTACCAGTGTGCGTCGCGTACACAATGAAGTACAACTGTCAGCGCCCAGTTCACTGATTACAAGAAGCGGTGATACCTATATTACATCAAAGGTAAAAATACAGATTTTCCGTATTGATAATCTGGATGCTACCCGTGTCAAGGTGGTGACTGAAAACGGAGTGGTCTATTTGATGGGGTTGGTAACACGCGATGAAGGTTATCAGGCCGCTGATGCAGCCAGTAAGGTTTCCGGTGTACAGCGTGTTGTAAAAATATTTGAGTATATCGATTAAAAACAGAATGTCTTCTGTTAGCCACATTCCTGTCTCATCTGATTTTACTTCCCAATGTCGTCAAGTCGTTGGTGAAAATGGTCTGGTAACTGATGAGGCCGATTGCTGGGCCTATGGTTTTGATAACAGCCGTCGTCATGCACTGCCTGACATGGTTGCCTTCCCTCAAACGCATGAACAGGTACGTGATCTCGTCAAGCTTTGCTTTACGCATAATGTTCCGGTCACGGCACGTGGGCGTGGTACCGGCACAACCGGTGCCGCCACGCCGATTAATGGCGGGCTGGTACTTTCCTTTGAACGCATGGATCAAATAATAAAAATGGATCCGGACAATCGCGTCATCGTCGTTCAACCCGGTGTGACAAATAAAGCGATTCAGGATAAAGCCGGAGAACATGGTTTTTTCTGGCCGCCTGATCCTACCAGTTCAGAATATTGCACAGTTGGCGGCAACCTTGCCTACAATTCAGCCGGCCCACGCGCAGTGAAATACGGTACACCACGTGAAAATACACTGGCGCTCAAGGCAGTAATCGGTACCGGTGAAGAAATTAAAACCGGTACCTACACAACCAAAGGTGTGGTTGGTTACGATCTAACACGTCTGTTAATCGGTTCTGAAGGTACACTAGCCATCATTACCGAAGCCACACTGAAACTGACCCCGTTACCGGAATCGAAAAAAACCATTCAGGCCGTATATCAGGATATCAACAGCGCAACAAAGGCCGTTGCCAGCATAATGGCACAACCTCTTATTCCGTGTGCGCTGGAATTTATTGATAATAAAGCCATTGAAATGATCCGAAACTATTCGCAAGCTGACTTGCCGCAAAATGCTGGCGCACTTTTAATGATTGAAATAGATGGCCAACAGGATTTTATGCCGCAGGCAATCCAGCAAATTAAACAATCTGCCTCCAATGATGGTCTTGTCAGTTTTATTGCCGCAGAAACAGAAGAAGAAATAAAAGCACTCTGGGACACACGCAAGGCACTTTCACCGGCATTGCGTAATATTGCGCCGAAAAAAATAAACGAGGATGTGGTTGTTCCTGTTTCCCATATTCCGGCATTGATCAGCGGACTGGAAAAATTATCAGATAAATACAATATTACCATTGTTAATTTTGGTCATGCCGGTAATGGCAATATTCATGTTAATTTACTGATGGATCCTGATGATCCGGTGCAAATGAAAAATGCCGAGGCCTGTCTGGATGAAGTATTTGAGCTTGTCCTGAACCTCAATGGCTCACTGTCAGGTGAACATGGGGTTGGTCTTGAAAAGCGTGATTATATTGATCGGGAAATTGATCCCGTCACACTGGGATTAATGAAAAAAATAAAATTGCAGTTTGATCCTAATGGAATACTTAATCCTGGTAAAATATTTATATAGAAACAACTACTATTGGCTGTAAAAATAAATATCAACCAGGCAAAATATCCTGATAAAGAACAAAATCATTCGCACTGAAACAACAGGGAATAATTTTTTCAAACCTGTCTTCAAACTCTCGCATGACCCTGATAGCAATGTCAGCCGCCTTGTCTTTCGGAAAACCATAAACACCGGTACTGATACCGGGGAAGGCAATAGTCTTTACATTATGTTTCAGTGCAAGTTCAAGTGAATTGCGATAACAGTTTTCCAGCAACTGTGCTTCATTATGATCTCCACCTTGCCAGACAGGTCCAACTGTATGAATTATCCATTGAGCAGATAAATCAAAGCCGGGCGTAATGCGTGCCTCACCGGTTGGACATCCATTTAACTTACGGCAGGCAGCCAGTAATTCAGCTCCGGCGGCACGGTGAATTGCACCATCGACACCACCACCGCCCAGTAATGAATTATTGGCCGCATTTACAATGGCATCGACATGAAGCTGAGTAATATCAGCCCTTACAGGTTCAATCATATAAAAATAATAGTCGATGAAATTTCTTTCTGACTATCATCAGTGGGAAAATAACTTGTAGCCTGATTTATTCAACCAGTTTCAGATGAGGAGATTTTTTACCGTTAGTCGGTGGTTCCGGATCCCAGTCTTCTTCACTAAAGACCATACCCTGACCGTTTTCCTTGGAGTAAATGGCAAGCGCACCTTTAACAGGCACCACGATATCAATTGATTTTCCACCGAAACGGGCACTGAAACTGATAGCTTCATTTCCCAGATCAAGATCATAAACTGCCTGTGAATCAATATTGAGAATGATCTTGCCGTTCTCTACATGCTCCGATGGCACCATTACCCCTTTGGCACGGGCATCAACCAGCAAATATGGTGTCCACCCGTTATCGGTGATCCACTCATAAAGGGCACGAATCAGATATGGACGGCTGGGGGTCATGAAATACTTATTCTTATGAATGTAATTCGCGTTCGGCCTCGGTCAAGCTAGCCTTGAATGATTCACGAGCAAACATGCTTTCAGCATACTTGTTAATTGCCTTGGCAGAAGGTGGTAACTCAACCTTCAAATGCGGCAGGCGCCATAATAATGCAGCAATTGCACAATCCAGCAGGGTTATTTCATCACTCATAAAGAAAGGTTTTTGCTCAAAAACCGCTGTAATGGCAGTCAATCCATCTTTTAATGTCTTGCGTGCCTTGTCTACGGCTTTTTTGTCCTTGTTATGGACAAGTACTTCGAGTTCGCTATACCAGTCACGATCAATCCGATGCAGCATTAATCGCGTACGCGCACGCGCAACCGGCTCGACCGGCATTAATGGCGGATGCGGAAAACGCTCATCTAGATATTCCATAATGATACGGGAGTTATAAATAGAAAGATCCCTGTCTACCAAAGTCGGTACAGTTCCATAGGGATTCAGATCGAACAGATCTTCCGGCTTGTTATCCAGATCAATGATTTGTGTATCGTAGCTGATGCCCTTTTCAGCCAGAACAATGCGGGTGCGATGGCTATATATACATGTATCGCCTGAAAACAGCGTCATGGCTGAACGACGATTGGCAATAAGTGCGCCCATAATATTTTTTTTCTCCGACAAATCCAAGTAGTTAATTAGGGAAACAAGGGAAGGTAAACACCGGCTTACCTTCCCTTGATTTTGAAACAGTTATAAAAATATTTGAGGAATCCCGACAGGCAAATTGTACAACACACACCCTGCGACTTGCGTCTTTCCTCTTTTATCTTACAACTCTCTTAATGTACGTCTTTCCAGTATTCCTTCTTGAGCATATAGGCAAAAACAAACAGGATCAGAAGGAACAGAATAACCTTGTAACCCATCGCCTGACGTGTTGTCTTGATTGGCTCACCCAGATATTCCAGGAAGTTCACCAGATCACGCATGGCATTGGCAAACTCTTCCTCACCCATAGTACCAGCTTCAATCAGTTTAAACGTGGGCAATTCACCTTCTTTGGCTTCAACCAATACCTGTTTGCCCTGTAATCCCATAAAAACATGCGGCATACCCACATCCTTGAACAAGGCATTGTTAACGCCGAACGGACGCGATTTGTCTTCATAGAAAGACATGAAGTAGGTATACAGCCAGTTAGTACCACGTGAACGTGCAATTACTGACAGATCCGGTGGCAATGTGCCAAACCAGCGTGCCGCATCTTCCGGCTTCATGGCAATATCCATGGTGTTCACAACCTTGTCGGTTGTAAACATCAGGTTATCCTTGACCTGCTCATCTGTCATACCCAAATCGCGTCCCATACGATTAAAGCGCATGTACTTGGCAGAGTGACAGCTCAGACAATAGTTAACAAACAATTTTGCACCGTTCTGCAGTGATGCCTTGTCATGCAGATCATTGTTAGCATGCATCAAATTTGCGCTACCGCCCGCTGCCATAACAGACACAGGCAATACAAAAAATAAACAAGCGATAATTATTTTTTTCATCCTGTTACCCTCTCTGGAACTGGCTTGGTTTTCTCAAATCGCGGAATAATCATCAAGGCAAAGAAATAAACAAAATAATAAATCGTGCCGATTTGTGCCATTAACTTATACAAATCTGTTGTTGGTTTAGTTCCAAGGAAACCAAGAACAAAAAAGTCAATTACAAACAGGAACAGGAGTACCTTGAAGCAAAGACCACGGTAACGAATAGATTTAACCGGGCTACGATCCATCCATGGCAGCAAGAACAGAATTAAAACTGATGCAAACATCACAACAACACCAGGGAAAGCAGAACCTGCTACCGAAGGCACCGCACGCAAAATGGCGTAGAACGGAGTGAAGTACCAGACCGGTGCAATATGTTCCGGTGTCTTGAGCGGGTTGGCCGGCTCAAAGTTTGGTGCTTCGATAAAGTAACCAAATCCTTCCGGTGCAAAGAACAGGATCAGTGAAAAGATAATCAGGAATACAACGACACCCACAATATCCTTCACTGTGTAGTAAGGGTGGAATGGAATACCGTCTAATGGTTTGCCATTAGCATCCTTGTTTTTCTTGATTTCAACACCATCCGGATTGTTTGAACCCACTTCATGCAGTGCAAGGATATGCGCGACAACCAGTCCTGCCAGTGCAAAAGGTACGGCAATCACATGGAAGGCGAAGAAACGGTTCAGTGTGACATCGGAAATAACGTAGTCACCACGAATCCATTCAGACAGTGGTTCACCGATACCAAACGGTACCGCAGCAAACAGATTTACAATCACCTGCGCACCCCAGTATGACATCTGACCCCATGGCAGCAGGTAACCCAAAAAGGCTTCTGCCATCAGACACAGGTAGATCAACATACCAAAGACCCAGATTAATTCACGCGGTTTCTTGTACGAACCGTACATCATGCCGCGGAACATATGGAGATACACAACAACAAAGAATGCCGATGCACCGGTTGAATGGATATAACGAATCAACCAGCCCATATCAACATCGCGCATGATGTATTCAACAGAACCAAATGCCATTTCTGCATCCGGCTTGTAGCTCATGGTTAACCAGATACCGGATACAATCTGGATTACCAGAACCAGCAAAGCGAGAGAACCGAAGAAATACCAGAAGTTAAAATTCTTTGGTGCGTAATATTCAGAAAGATGTTCTTTCCACATTTTGGTCAGTGGAAAACGATCATCAACCCAACCGAGAAGATTGACTAACATGTTCATCATTATGCTGCTCCTCCATCTTCACCAATCAGAATACGGCTATCCGCCAGATAATGATGTGGAGGTACTTCCAGATTTGTTGGTGCTGGTACCCCTTTATAAACACGACCTGCCAAATCAAAACGGGAACCATGACAAGGACAGAAAAAACCACCCTTCCAGTCAGCACCTAAATCAGCCGGTGCTACTTCTGGTCTGAACTGAGGTGAACAACCCAGATGAGTACAAATACCTACCAGTACCAGATATTCTTCTTTAACAGAACGATATGCATTTTTTGCATATTCAGGTTGTTGGTCCATTCCTGAGTCAGGATCAGCAACGGTGTCATTCAACGATACCAGCGCATCGAGCATATCTCTGGTACGACGCACAACCCATACCGGCTTGCCACGCCACTTGACGCGAACCATTTGTCCTTCTTCAAGTTTGCTGATATCTATTTCTACGGGGGCGCCCAGTGATTTTGCTCGTTCACTGGGATTCATGGAGGCGACAAAGGGTACTGCTGCGAACGCCGCTCCAACACCACCGACTACTGTAGTTGCCACTGTTAAAAAGCGGCGTCTTTTCAGATCTACTGCGTCTGTGCTCATGGTATGGAAAGCCTCTTGAAAGCTATTAATGTGAGAAACCGGCCTAGTGGGCTGAAATTCATCGATAATTCAGAATATTCTTAAATAGTTAATGCCCAAATTAGCCGCGTATTCTCTTATAACCAGAAGGGAAGGTCAAGGATAATCAATAAAATCGAATATTTTACAAAGACTTAGACAAGGTTTAGTGTTTCTCTAAATCAGGCGGGATTATCAATTTCAATGTATTGATGGGACAAGCCAAACTGGCTAGCCAGATGGGCACCCAGTGCAGGGGCACCATAACGCTCAGTCGCATGGTGTCCGGCGGCATAAAAATGGATTCCGGTTTCACGGGCAATATGGACTGTTTGTTCCGACACTTCACCGGTTAAATAGGCATCATATCCCTGCTTTGCTGCCAGCTCGATCATGCCCTGTGCGCCACCACTACACCAGCCAATAGTTTTTATCGTCTGTTTCTGACCAGCAACATGCAATGGCTCACGCCCCAGACATTCACTAATCAAATTAACCAGTTGTTCACCAGACATAGGTTTTGATAACTCTCCATAAAAGGCAATGTCCGGACCGGGACCAGTACCGAATGTACCTTTAATTGACAGTGACAACTCTCTGGCCAGGCACACGTTATTACCCAGTTCCGGATGTGCATCAAGCGGTAAATGATAGGCCAGCAGACTCACACCGGCATCCAGTAAACGTGCGATACGCTGTTTTTTTATGCCCACAATGCAGGGATCTTCTCCCTTCCAGAAATAGCCATGATGCACCAGAATGGCATCGGCATCCGCCCCAATCGCGGCATCGATCAATGCCTGACTTGCGGTCACGCCCGTGACCAGTTTTTGGACATCACCCCTGCCCTCGACCTGCAACCCATTCGGTCCATAGTCACGAAATGCATCGATATCGAGCAGTTGGTTGGTATAAGTGACTAATTCGTTAAGTGAAATCATGGGCTTTTATTTATCTGTATAAATACAAGATGCAAGATACAAGTTAACTTTCAAACTTTCAAACCTTTCTACTTTCACCTTGCATCCCATATCTTGCATCTTGTATCTTGTACCTCATATGCAATCAAGAAAAGTACTCTTTTTTATTTTCCAATCCATTATTGTTGGGTTAATTGTGGCGGTCACACTCATGTTTGTGCGCCCGGATCTGTTCGAGCAGGCACCACCTGCCCTGGTCGACACTGCCCCTACACCAGGTTCTAATGCACCACGTATTGAGTTAACCGGTCCTGTCAGTTATTCAACAGCTGTTGAACGGGCAGCCCCTTCTGTTGCCAATATCTATACCGCCAAGGTTGTCAGGGAACAGCGGGATCCTTTCTTTGATTCTCCTTTACTAAAACGTTTCTTTGGTAAGAATCCTTTTGGTGTGCCGCGTCAACGGCTGGACACCAGTCTGGGTTCCGGCGTCATTGCCAGCGCACAGGGTTATGTCCTGACGAATAATCATGTAATTGACGGTGCTGACAAAATTCAGGTTGCACTGCGTGATGGACGCAGTTTTCAGGCTACTGTTGTTGGTTCTGATCCGGAAACTGATATTGCTGTCCTGCATATTGAGGCAGAGGATCTTCCCGGTATTACATTTGGCCATTCAAATGACTTGCGTGTCGGTGATGTGGTTTTGGCAATAGGTAACCCGTTTGGTGTTGGCCAGACAGTCACGCTTGGTATTGTCAGTGCAACCGGGCGTAACCAGTTAGGTATTAATACCTATGAAAACTTTATCCAGACCGATGCCGCGATCAATCCCGGCAACTCCGGAGGTGCCTTGATAAATGCCTATGGAGAAATGATCGGTATTAACACTGCCATTTTCTCCAAGTCCGGAGGCTCTCAGGGAATTGGTTTTGCGATCCCGGTAAATCTGGCCAAGACTGTCATGCAACATATTATTAAGCACGGTCGTGTAATACGCGGCTGGCTCGGTATCGAGGCTCAGGATCTGACACCCAAATTACTGGAACAAACCGGTTTAAAAAATATTGAAGGTATTCTGATAACCGGTGTACTGCGTAATGGGCCGGCACACAAGGCAGGTATTCAACCGGGAGACATTGTTACCCACATAAATGATCAAGCCATGACCAATGCCAAACAGGGTATGAATATGATTGCCGGTGTCATGCCGGACACTGAACTTAAAATTGTATTGATGCGTAAAGACAAAAAGATCGAAACAACATTAAAAGTGATGGAACGACCACAGCAAATTACAAACTAGAATAGTTGTGTTTCGTATATATTGGCGTCAAGAACCGGATGGTACTAACACTTCCTGTAAGGCATTAATAAAACACTCATTCTCTTCCGGCTTGCCAACTGTCACACGCAAGCAATTCTTCAATGCCGGATTACTGCCATTCAGGTTTTTTATCAGTACACCCTTTTCCTTAAGAACTTGATGAATGTTATCAGCCTTGCCGTCTGGAGTGCGGAATAAAATAAAATTGGCCTTGCTCGGATAAACGGTTACACCATTGATGGATTGCAATTGTTGCGACAAGGTTTCGCGTTCTTCACGAAGTGATTGTGCCTGTGCATCCAGAACTTCTGTGTGTTCCAGCGCAAACCCGGCACTTGCCTGTGACAGGATATTTATGTTGTACGGTAACCGCACTTTATTAAATTCGGTGATCCACTCAGGTGCACCCAT
>JAOUJV010000089.1 GCA_029882995.1 Gammaproteobacteria bacterium
TGGTTGTATTTTTTGCGTGCCAGTGTTTCCCGACCCAGTTCCGGTATGCGGCTATAAATTACCAGCTTGCCGATATCATGTAGCAGGCCGGAGACAAACAGGGGTTCCAGATCTTCTGCGTGACGCTTTGATGCCAGAATATGTGCAATCAATGCAGTGGCAATACTGTGCTTCCAGAATTCATCCATATTCATCAAATCTTCCGGAATGCCGTTGAACATTTTAATGACGCTGGTGGCGAGTATCAGATCACGCAGTTCGGAAGTGCCAACAATAGTAATGGCGCGTGAGACCGTGGTTATTGTAGAAGGAAAACCATAGAACGCGCTGTTGACGATTTTCAGCAAACGCATGGTGAGTCCGGGATCTTCGCTGATGAGTTTGCCTATATCGGCCGCCGAGCTTTTGGGATCATCAATGAGTTCGTTAACACGAGTGAATATCTCTGGCAGCGAAGCCAGTTTCACATCCCCTGTTAACAATTCCCGTGCAGTCAGTTTCATCATTGGTTTGCTCTTGCTGTGTAAGTATGTAATGTCCATTGTTGGAGCCTCATATACATACTGGCAAAAGCGGTTGTTTGATTGTTATTGTTTTTATGATTTAGTACGACTTCTTAACCGCCCACCAGTTAACCTGTCATAACTTGATGTGCCGAACCACAACTCCCGACACACGCGAAATTCCAGTATAACTAAAATTGATGGACAGATAAAACCTTGCCATCAATGAGTCCCAACTAATTGTTTTTATTAAATATATCCAACAAGTACCTATATATCTATTTTATTATCGGAAGAAAGTAAGGGTTTTATGAATATTTATTTGATTTAAAAAGGATAACTTGTATTTTGAGGTTCATGCTCTTATGTTGTTTCTGCCCATGGTAAACAATAACGGAATGGCTCAATGACCCAAACTACCGTCCATCGTCTTTCTGTATCCGGCATGAGTTGTGCCGGTTGTGTGAAGACAGTGGAAGATGCCTTGCTGGCAGTGACCGGTGTTACCGAGGCGACAGTCAATTTTGCTGAACACACGGCGGATGTAACGGGTGAGGTGTCGGGTGATGATCTGGTGCAGGCCATTATCCGTGCCGGCTATAACGCGGCAGTGATGCAGGGTGTTGAAGACGAGCAACAGAAAGAAGCCGAGGAGATGGCATATTACCGACGCCTGTTATTGAAGGCGGCCGTGGCCGGTGTAATCGGTGTTCCTTTATTTATCAGTGGTATCACTATCGGGATGCCGCCTTTGGCTGAAAACCAGATGTTCTGGTTGTTTATCGGTGCGGCATCTTTGTTTGCGCTGATCTTTTCCGGCGGTCATTTCTTCACCGGTGCCTGGAAATCCTTTTTATCTCATAACGCCAACATGGATACCCTGATCGCACTTGGTACCGGCAGTGCGTGGTTGTATTCGATGATCATTACCTTATCCCCGCAACTGGTTCCGGTTGAGGTACAGCATGTTTATTTTGAAGCGGCGGCGATCATTATTGCATTGATTAATTTTGGTTCGGCACTGGAAATGCGCGCGCGCGGCAAGACATCAGAAGCCATCAAGCGCCTGATTGGTCTGCAACCCAAGACAGCGCGTGTTGTGCGCAACGGGCAGGAGATGGATGTCCCGATTGAAGATGTTGGACTGGATGAAACCCTGCGCGTAAGACCCGGTGAAAAGATTGCGGTTGACGGCATCATTATTGATGGCCATTCAAGTATTGATGAATCCATGTTGACCGGTGAACCCATGGCGGTGAACAAACAACAGGGTGACGAAGTGGCGGCCGGTACCATCAATGCACAAGGTACATTTTTGTTTAAGGCAACGCGGATCGGTAAAGACACGGCACTGGCGCGTATTATTGAAATGGTGCGCAAGGCGCAGAATACCAAACCGGCGATTGGTCGTCTGGTGGACAAGGTCGCATCTGTTTTTGTTCCGGTTGTGTTAATCATTGCGGTGTTAACCGCGATGGTCTGGTTTAATTTCGGGCCTGAACCGCGAGTCAGTTTTACCATGGTGGCCACCATGACTGTGCTTATTATTGCGTGTCCGTGTGCACTCGGACTGGCAACACCGATCTCGATCATGGTCGGTGTCGGCAAGGCAGCGGAGTACGGTGTATTAATAAGGAATGGTGATGCATTGCAAACGGCGGGACGCATTACCACAATAGTGCTGGATAAAACCGGCACAGTCACCGAAGGAAAACCGACAGTAACGGCCTTGGTCACAAATAATATTGATGAAAATGAATTGCTGAAAATGGCCGCCAGTATTGAAACCGGATCTGAACATCCGTTGGCGCAGGCAATTATTTCAGCCGCACAGGAAAAACAACTTGGTTTATACAGTGCCGAGAACTTTCAGGCTGTGGCCGGACAAGGTGTGCAGGCAAGTGTGGAAGGAAAGAAAGTTTTATTTGGTAATGACAAATTAATGCATGCCAACCAGATTGATATTGGTGCCATGAAACAGCGGGCACAAGCACTGGCCACCGAGGCACAGACGCCAATGTATCTGGCAATTGATCATCAGATAGCCGGGATAGTGGCGGTTTCCGATCCGGTAAAACAGGATTCAAAAACCGCGATTGATCGTTTTCATCAACTGGGTTTGAAGGTGGTGATGCTGACCGGTGATAACGCTGCGACGGCAAACGCGGTTGCGAACAAGGTCGGTATTGATGAAGTCATTGCTGAAGTCATGCCACAGGACAAGGCTGACAAGGTGGCGGCTCTGCAGGCCAGAGGTGATGTGGTAGCAATGGTGGGTGACGGCATTAATGATGCACCGGCGCTGGCGCGTGCC
This sequence comes from Gammaproteobacteria bacterium, assembly GCA_029882995.1. Classification (GTDB taxonomy): domain Bacteria; phylum Pseudomonadota; class Gammaproteobacteria; order DAOVJZ01; family DAOVJZ01; genus DAOVJZ01. The sequence goes on from JAOUJV010000089.1 coordinate 2,818, forward strand.
AATGTCGGTTTTGCGATTGGTACCGGTACTGATGTGGCGATTGAGAGTGCCGATGTCACTTTAATGCGCGGTTCGTTGCATGGCGTGTCGGATGCGATTGCGATTTCAAAAGCGACTGTGCGCAATATCAAACAAAACCTGTTCGGCGCCTTTATCTATAACACACTGGGTATTCCGATTGCGGCCGGTATCCTGTTTCCATTCACCGGTATGTTGTTGAATCCCGTCATTGCCGGTGCGGCAATGGCGATGTCATCAGTGACCGTAGTCAGCAATGCCAACCGGTTGCGTCTTTTCAAGACAGGACATTGAGATGGATTTCATTATTAATATTGTTGCCTTGCTGTTGATTGGCTTTATTGTCTGGTGGTTCTGGCTGGCAAAATAAGCCATATAAGTTATTGAATTTCAATTAATAACTTTCTTTTTATTCATTTCTCCGGTTTCAAATTAAAGATATCGGTCCCGCAATCGATAAGCCATTTAAGTGGTTGAAAAAAATCGTTATTTAACTAACTTCATTATTTATAAAAATAAAAGGATGTTGCAAAAGTGAAACTGGTTTCAGGGGTGCTTTTTCTATTGATTTCATTACAGGCAAGTGCAGGTAATGGTGTCAGTGTGATGGGTGGTGAAGGTAACGCCGATACACGTTACACCGGTATCAGTTGGCAATGGGACATGACGCAACGCTGGTTTACCGATGGCAATTGGGAAGTGGCCGGTTTTTGGGAAATCAATCTGTCACACTGGAAACGTGATAACGACAATGCAACAGAAAACCATAGTCTGACCGAAGTGGGTATTACGCCGGTCTTTCGTTTGCAAAGTAAATCACCTGTGCTTTCCGGCTTAACCCCGTATGTCGAACTGGGTATCGGTGCACACTTGTTATCGAATACCGAAATGGATGGCCGGAATTTGTCCACTTCATTTCAGTTTGGTGAACATCTGGGTATTGGTGTGATGTTTGGTAAGGGAAATAGTTTTGATTTGGGTTATCGTCTACATCATCTTTCCAATGCCGGAATAAAACAACCCAATGATGGCATTACATTCCATGTAGTACGTTTTGGTTATCGTTACCAGTAACGCCCGCCGGCAGCAACAACACTGACAACCAGTCCCAGACTCAGGTTAAAACCCACCGCCTTTCTTATTTTGGCAAGTTCGCCAGCCGCAGATGGAAAATCATTCTTTGCTATAAAGTGGTTCAGGCCTTTGTAGGGCATAAAAAAGACATACATAAACACAACCACCATAACACTGCCCAGACCCAGCATGATATGAATATTGCTGCGGCTGTTGGCGATACTTCCATACAGTTCGAAAGTCATCCAGAAACCACTGGCCAATAAAATAATAATTGCCAGCCAGACCCATGGAAAAAAGCGTGCAAACACACCTGACCAGAGTGGCAGTCGCTTATCCGGTTCCAGCATTGACGCAGCGACAGGTCGCAGTGCCTGATGCGCAAAGAACATGCCGCCTACCCAAACAATTACAGCGAGTATATGTAAACTGATGGCAATGGACATAAAAACAGATCTCCCTTTTTTTATTGCATTTGCACACGCTTTCCGGAGGCATGACGTTGCAGCCAGCCGCGGATACGTTTGGTCAGAATGGTAATTTGTGCATTGAAGTTGTGATCGGCACCTGAAATTTTAACTTGCCGGTAGGCAATACTGCCGGCCTTTTGTTGTACGGAGGTGCGTGCTACCGGTGCATCTTTCAGTCCGTCACTGCTTTGTTGTTTGTAGGCCAGAATACCGGCGCGCTTTGCTGCATTTGCGCGTTCTTGTGCTGATTGCACAACCGAGGGTTCATCCAGTTCACCATAAATATCAAACACCGGTGCTGTAATTTTTTCCAACAGTGAAGGTGTGTGCATTCGTTTATCAACATTTTCCGGCGCGCTCATGCTGATACCGATAAAGCCGGTCACGCCGGTTTGGGAACGGTTGCCTGCGTTGGCCAGATAATTGGCACCCATTGCCGCGCCCAGCCCGTGTCCAATAATGACGACATTACCGATATTTTGTGTACGCAGGTATTCAACAGCGGCCTTGATGTAGCCAGGTACTTTGTCAAACAGGGCACCGTATTCTTTCAGGTTGGCATTGGCATCCAGAACCGGCATTTGCAGTGACAGGGTGGACCAGCCCAGTTCCGGTAAACGGGTACGTAGCGGTGAAATTACATCCGGCCAATCCGGATGTTGGCCCAAATCATGTATCAGGATAATCCCGCCTTGCGTGTTGCCATGGGTTTCCTGTGTATATATGGCAAAAATCTTGTCTTCGCCGGATTGTATCCATATCGGCTTGCCGATCTGGATACCTTTTTCGAAGAGTTTGGGCAGCGGTTCAGTCTTTTCCGCTTCCTTTTCGGCCGGTTTTTCTTCCTGAGCCGCTGAAATTGCCGGGAAGGACAATATCCCCGCCAATAACCATATAACCAGAGTATTTTTTATTAAATGGGTCATTAAAACCATGTTTTCCAGAGATTTTCGAAGTATAGGGGGAAGTATAGGAGACTGTAGCGGGGGCGGGAAAGGCTGAAAAAAATTGTTTGATCATGTAAAGTGCGCGCTTTGCGAATTTTCAGGCACAAACACGAGGTTAAACCCATGCGACAGGATTTTAAAATTGCCCCTTCCATATTATCAGCCGACTTTGCCCGATTGGGTCCGGAAGTTGTCGATGTTCTGAACGCCGGTGCTGATATTGTTCACTTTGATGTGATGGACAATCATTATGTGCCTAATCTGACGATTGGTCCGTTGGTGTGCGAGGCACTGCGCAAGCATGGTGTGACCGCTGATATCGACGTACATCTAATGGTAAAGCCGGTAGATCGGATTATCCCTGATTTTGCCAAGGCCGGTGCAAGCTATATCACTTTCCATCCGGAAGCCAGTGAACATATTGATCGCTCACTGCAGTTGATTCGTGAGAGCGGATGTAAGTCCGGTCTGGTATTCAATCCTGCAACACCACTGGATTGTCTGAAGTATGTTATGGATAAAGTAGACATGGTGTTGTTAATGTCAGTGAACCCCGGTTTTGGCGGTCAGTCATTTATTCCGGCAACATTGGATAAACTGCGTGAAGCCCGCAAACTGATTGATGATTCCGGTCTGGATATTCGTCTTGAAATTGATGGTGGCGTGAAAGTTGATAACATTCGTGAAATTGCTGAAGCCGGTGCTGATACTTTTGTTGCCGGTTCTGCGATTTTTGGTGCAGCCAAAGAAGGCGATCCCAACGTATACGATACCGTGGTTAAGGCCATGCGTGATGAATTAGCCAAGGCCAAGTAGTCATTGCATTGAGGTTTTATTGATGAGTTTAAAAAATCCCGAAATGGTACTGATTGATGTAGATGGCACATTAGTCGATAGCGTACCTGATCTGGCCTATTGTGTTGATCGCATGATGGAACAACTTGGTATGCCGGTGCACGGTGAAACCAAAGTCAGGGATTGGGTTGGTAATGGCGTCGAACGTTTGTGTCGTCGCGCCCTGATCGGACAACTGAATGGTGAACCGGATGAGGCCTTGTTTGAAAAGGCGTACCCGATATTTCTGGAGCTGTATAAAGAGAACACCAGCCAGCGCAGTCAATTGTATCCCGGCGTAAAAGAAGGGCTCGATTTTCTGAAAAAATCCGGTTACAAGATAGGCAGTGTGACTAACAAGGCCGAACAGTTCACGATCCCGTTATTAAAAGATCTGGGTGTGTTCGATTATTTTGAAATTGTGATCAGTGGCGACACACTGGAACGCAAAAAACCGGATCCGATGCCGTTGTTGCATGCCGCCAAGCACTTTGGTGTGAAACCGGAAAATGCACTGATGATTGGTGATTCAGTCAGTGATGTGAAGGCGGCACGTAGTGCCGGATTTCAGATTGCCTGCATGACTTATGGCTATAATCACGGTGAAGATATCAGTCTGGCCGAGCCGGATGCCTTGATGGATTCCATGTCTGAGCTAGAATACCTGCTTAACCCCCAAAATATAGAAACAGCTGTTTAGGTTATTACTGTAGAGAGATGAATATTGCGAATGCAAACTCAGGAGAACGATGGTGGATCTGTTTGGATGAAGACAGAACCAGCGATATTCTTTTGAGTAAAGGAAACTACAGTAATGACAATGACACAATCACAATTCAATACACTTGCTAGTCAGGGACATAACCGCATTCCATTAATGCGTGAAGTACTGGCTGATCTCGACACCCCGTTAAGTACCTACATGAAACTGGCCGCTGGCCCGTATTCCTATTTGTTTGAATCAGTGCAGGGCGGTGAGAAGTGGGGGCGTTACTCCATCATCGGTTTGCCGTGTCGCACAGTGGTGAATATCAGTGGACACGATATTGTTATCCGGAAAGATAACGAAATCGTTGAACAAACCACATCTGATGATCCGTTAGGCTGGATTGAAACATTTCGTCAGCGTTATCGCATGCCGGAAGTTGAAGGTTTGCCGCGCTTTACTGGTGGGCTAGTGGGTTACTTTGGTTATGACACCGTGCGTTATATTGAGCCGCGACTGGGTGATTGTCAAAACAAGGATGAACTCAAGGTGCCGGATATTTTGTTAATGGTATCCGATGAAGTAGTGGTGTTTGATAATTTAAGCGGCAAGTTGTTTGTTGTCATTCATGTGAACCCTGAAATTGATGATGCATTTAACAAGGCAAAGCAACGGCTTGATAGTCTGGTTGCCAGATTACATGATGCGATCCCTGACACCAGAAGTACCAGTGGCAACAGCAATATTAAAGAATCGGATTTTGTTACCGGTTTTAAACAAGATGAGTTTGAAAGTGCGGTTGAACGTATCAAGCAATACATTGTTGAAGGTGATGTCATGCAGGTGGTGTTGTCACAACGCATGTCGATACCGTTTAAATCGGCACCGCTGGATTTGTATCGCGCATTGCGCAACTTGAATCCGTCACCGTATATGTTTTATCTGAATCTTGATGATCACCATGTCGTTGGTTCATCACCGGAAATCCTGGTGCGTCTGGAAGAAGATGAAATTACCGTTCGACCAATTGCCGGCACACGCCCGCGCGGCAAAACCGAAGTCGAAGACAAGGCACTGGAAGTCGATTTACTGGCTGATCCAAAAGAACTGGCTGAACATTTAATGCTGATTGATTTGGGCAGAAATGACATCGGACGTGTTTCAGAAACAGGCAGTGTTGAACTGACAGAGAAAATGGTCATTGAACGTTATTCTCATGTTATGCATATCGTATCCAACGTAAAGGGCAAAATTAACGCAGGCATGAGTGCGATTGATGCCTTACGTGCAACCTTCCCGGCGGGAACGGTTTCCGGTGCACCCAAGGTGCGCGCAATGGAAATCATTGATGAACTCGAACCGGTCAAGCGTAACATCTACGCTGGTGCCGTGGGTTATATCGGCTGGTCTGGTAACATGGATACGGCAATTGCCATTCGCACAGCAGTAATAAAAAACGAGACACTCTATATTCAGGCCGGTGCCGGTATTGTGGCTGATTCTGTGCCGCGTAATGAATGGGACGAAACCATGAACAAGGGTCGTGCCGTATTCCGTGCAGTAGCCATGGCAGAGCGTGGGCTCAATAATGAAAAGGGAGAATAATTGTGTTATTGATGATTGATAATTATGATTCCTTTACCTACAACCTGGTGCAATATCTGGGCGAGTTGGGTGCGGATGTGCGCGTGTATCGTAACGATCAGATTACAGTTGCTGAAATAGAAAAACTGTCACCCGAACGTATTGTGATTTCACCGGGGCCATGTACACCGAATGAAGCGGGTGTTTCGATTGAAACCATTAAGACTTTTGCCGGTCGCGTTCCGTTACTGGGTGTTTGTCTGGGACATCAGAGTATTGGTCAGGCGTTTGGCGGCAAGATTGTGCATGCGCATGATGTCATGCATGGCAAGACATCATGGATTAAGCATAATGATAAGGGTGTGTTTAAAGGGTTACCGAATCCTCTGGAAGCAACACGTTACCATTCATTAATCATCGAGCAGGCTTCATTGCCGGATTGTCTGGAGATTACGGCGTGGACTGAAAATGATAAAGGCGAGATGGATGAAATTATGGGTGTGCGCCACAAGGAAATGCCAATTGAGGGTGTACAGTTTCACCCGGAATCCATTTTGACGCCGTGCGGGCATGATCTATTAAAGAATTTTCTGGAGATGTAATCATGGATATGCAAACAGCTATTCGTACAGTAACAGAAAGAAACAATCTCAATAAAGATGAGATGCGTGC
>JAOUJV010000090.1 GCA_029882995.1 Gammaproteobacteria bacterium
TTATATGTGTTTATGGTGTCAGTATCGTTTGTCCCGGAACCAAGGGGCCGGATTACATACAGGAATACGGTTCGAGGATGATTGAGGGAACAACCGATACAGCAGAAGGCGAGGAACATCATAAACTGCAGGGCATCGCCTTTGTCTATGCTGAAAAATACAACCAGCTACTGATGGAAAAGATTAGCCGACTGCAGAAAGAAGGTAATAAGCCAAACAAGACCGTTGTCTTTTAGACTTCTCTTTTTTTACTCAATAAGCAAGTCGATTCTTGCTGCACAAATAAAATCATTGATAGATAACCCACCGACAGCATGTGTGCTGTAACGCACCAGACATTTGCTGTAGCTGACTTCCATATCAGGGTGGTGATCTTCGTCATGCGCAATATTTGCCACCTTGTTTACAAAATCCATGGTCTTGTGAAAATCACCGAACTTGAACAGGCGTTGTATTTCCTTATTATCTGTATTTAACTGCCAGTCACAATGTATTTCTTTCATCATTTCATTAATCATGTCCTGATCGAGTGGACTGGCTCCGCCTTCACAGGGCACACAGTGTTTTTTGTCAAGGTCACTCATGGTAACAGCAATTATTTGAATTTATAAAAATTGCTGTTAATGTAATTAACAACCGCATCGACTTCCTCATCAAACCACTGTAATCCCAGATTATTCTTGCACATTTCAACGCGCGCCTTCAGTTTGGGTAATGAGTCTATTTTGCGATCAATTCTGGTGTAAAAACTCTTGCTGTCACCATTCATTGATTTATGACACGAAGTGCAATTCTGATCATGCAGTGCTTTTGCCTCATCAAGAGAAGATTTTTCATCAGCAACAGCGTTTAACGAAATTAATGTAAAAAGCATCACAAGCAGTTTTTTTAACATTGTGTTTTCTCCTAAGCCATTTTTGTTGCCAGATGGGCCACGCGCACAGGCGCAGGTGGATGAGAATCATGAAATGCAGAATATATCGGATCGGGAGTCAGCGTATTGGCATTTTCCTCATACAGTTTTACCAATGCCTGAATTAGATCATTCGCATTGGTTTGCATGGCGGCAAAGTCATCTGCCTCAAATTCATGCTTGCGCGAGAAGAAAGACATGATTGGGTACATGAAAAATGTGAAGACAGGGGATACCAGCATAAACAGCATTAAGGCGATGTAGTTGGATGATGCCTGTACACCTAATCCATGATAAAACCATTCCTGCTGCATTACCCAGCCCAGCAACCATAAACCGATCAGACTGGTTACAAAAGTAACCCCGATACGTTTTTGAATATGCTTGCGTTTAAAATGACCAAGCTCATGTGCCAGTACGGCTTCAACCTCATCCGGGCTTAGTGACTTGATTAGAGTATCAAAAAACACAATACGCTTGTTGGCACCCAATCCGGTGAAGTAGGCATTGCCGTGTGCAGAACGCTTTGAACCATCCATGACGAAAATACCCTTGCTCTTGAAGCCGCAACGTTCCAGTAAATTCTGAATACGCGTTGCGAGGCTTTCATCTTCCAGTGCTTCAAATTTATTAAACAATGGTGCAATAAAGGCAGGGTAGGCCCACATCATGAGTAGGGCAAACCCCATCCAGACTGCCCATGCATAAAACCACCAGAGTGAACCGGCATTTTCCATCAACCACAAAAACACCCATATCAATGGTGTGCCGATGGCCAGTGTGAGTATGGTGTTTTTAATCATATCTACGACAAACAATTTGGGCGTAGTCTTGTTAAAACCAAACCGTTCTTCAATGACAAAGGTATGATAAACAGACATGGGTATTTCAAGTAAACTCATGATCAGCATTGCGCTTAATAAAACAGCGATGCCGGTCATAATGGGAGAGAACGCCATGTCGCGCCAGAACTGATCAAGCAGGTCAAGTCCACCGCCTAATGTCCAAACCAGCAGGAACAGCGTGGAAATACCTAATTCAAAGATACCGATGCGAGTATTGGTGGTTGTGTAATCTGCCGCTTTCTGGTGAGCATCAAGACTGATTTTGTCTGCAAATGCATCAGGCACCTTGTCCCGATGGGCATTGATATAGGTGAGATGGCGCCGTGACAACCATATCTGGATAACAACTGAAACAGCCAAAAATGACAGAAAAACTAGAGTGAAATTTCCCATTGCGCTAAAGTACCCCTGAAACTACAGTGTTCGTTCGATTTTTACATACATGTAGCTAGATTATCTTTTGCAGTGGTGGATGACAACCCCGTAAATTAAGGAGTATCAATGTCTCAAGATGCGAACAACTTGATCTGGATTGACCTGGAAATGACCGGACTTGATTCAGATAATGACAAGATTATCGAAATTGCCACGATTGTGACCGATTCCGAACTCAATATACTGGCCGAAGGCCCCATGATTGCGATCCATCAGCCGGATGAAATCATGGACGGGATGGACGAATGGAATACCAAACAGCATGGGGGCTCAGGACTCACCAAACGAGTCAAGGAAAGCAGTATTAATGAAGCCGAGGCAGAACGCCTGACCATAGAATTTTTACGGGAATATGTGCCGGAAGGGAAATCGCCCATGTGTGGTAACAGTATTTGTCAGGACAGACGTTTTCTATATCGCAATATGCCTGATCTGGAAAAATACTTTCATTATCGCAATCTGGATGTCAGTTCACTCAAGGAACTGGCCGCACGTTGGTCACCGAAGGTATACAAGGGTTTTTCAAAGAACTCATCACACCTGGCGATGGATGATGTAAAAGATTCCATTGATGAACTTAAATATTATCGTGAGCACTTTATTAAAGACGCGGAGTAGCAGGTTAGAAAGTATTACCGGAAATAATCTTTCGTATAGTCATGTACCTTGTCATCGCCCAGAATTTCTTCTGCTGACATCCAGCGATATTCGTCATGCTGGTCATCACTCACCGGTGTGTAATCGCCAATATCAAGAACATGTGCCAGTACAACATAGTGGGTGCCAAAATCACCTTGTTGTGAAAAATTGGTGCTATACATGTGCTGATAAACACCCTTGAAGCTGGCATCGTTTCGCTGAAAAGATTTACCCAGTTCCTTTTCGGTAATCCGAACAAAGGCATCATCCAGTTTTTCATTTTTATTAACTCGACCACCCGGCACAAACCAGTAATGACGTGCCGGTTCGTTATTGCGCATTCCAAGCAGATATTTTCCAGATGAATTACGCACAATCAAATCAATGGAAACCAGTGGGGTATTTCTAACAACATCAGCAAAGACTTCTTTATCCAGCATAATTTTTTATATATGTTGTGCCAGCGCCCATTCTGCATGTTCGCGCACAATGGCAGATGCATGACTGGTCTTGTTTTTAAGTTCAGTAACAACTGATTCGGTTTTGCTTGTGTTACCCAAAGCTACAGCAATATTGCGTAACCAGTTCTCATAACCGGCACGACGAATGGCACTGCCTTCAGTCCGGGTGAGAAATTCTTCCTCAGTCCAGTTAAACAGTTCGATCAATGTCGCACTATCCAATCCATTACGCGGCACAAAATCGGCTTCTGTCGTTTGCTGTGCAAATTTGTTCCACGGGCATACCATCTGACAGTCATCACAGCCATAGATCCGGTTTCCCATCATGGGGCGCAACTCAACCGGAATCAAACCCTTTAACTCAATGGTGAGGTAGGAAATACAGCGGCGTGCATCAAGTACATAAGGCGCAATAATTGCTTTAGTGGGGCAAATATCAATACAGGCCTCACAAGTGCCGCAATGGTTTTCAATTTCAGGGGTATCAACTGGTAAAGGTAAATCGGTATAAATCTCACCCAGAAAAAACCAGGAACCGGCTTCCCTGTTAATGATATTGGTATGTTTGCCTTGCCAGCCAAGACCGGCATTTTGTGCAATCGCTTTTTCAAGTACCGGCGCACTGTCAACAAACACACGATAATTAAATTCGCCCACCGCTTTCTCGATTCTGCTTGCCAGTTGCTGTAAACGTTTACGCATGAGTTTGTGATAGTCGCGTCCCAGTGCATAACGGGAAATGTAGGCTTGTGCAGGGTTATCTAATACAGCTTGTTCATCAGCAAGACTATCCGGTCGATAATCCATGCGTACTGAAATAACTCGCATTGTGCCCGGTAACAACATATCGGGACGTGAACGTTTTACGCCATGTTCCGCCATGTAATGCATTTCACCGTGATAGCCCTTTGCCAACCAATCCATCAGGCGGGCTTCATCATTATCCAGATTGATATCTGAAATACCGGTTTGCTGAAATCCCAGCTCCTGCGCCCATCGACGTATATCCCTGGTCAGTAGCGACATATCAGAGGTGTTATTTTCAGAAGATGGGGAAGTCATGGGAATTTAGGCATCTGCGAGTTGTGACTATTAATATGATAGTTTAGCATCATGACATAGAAAAAAGGACACGTATGAGTATTCTGAACCAGCATAAACACCCTTTGCCTTTGAGCCTGTTCCGTGCCGCACAGGTGCGTGAGCTCGATCGTCTGGCAATTGATGAATACCGCGTTCCCGGCTATGAGTTAATGAAACGTGCAGGGGAGTCTGCCTTTCATATTCTGCGTGAGAAATGGCCGCGTGCACGGCGGATTATTGTCCTGTGTGGTGCCGGTAACAATGCAGGTGATGGTTATGTGCTTGCTCGCTGTGCTCTTGAGTATGGGTTCGAGGTTGCTGTAATCCCATTCAAACCGGTTGAACAGTTAAAGGGAGATGCACTCAAGGCAGCGCAGGATTTTATAAAACACAATGGTCAGCTCATTCCATTCGAGGTTTATCAACTGGATAGCCGTGATGTAATTGTTGATGCCTTACTCGGCACAGGGCTTGAACGTGAAGTGGAAGGCGAACTGTTTTCAGCGATCGAGGCGGCCAATAACAGTGTTGTACCAAAACTGGCACTGGATATACCTTCCGGTTTACATGCCGATACCGGAAACATCATGGGCGTGGCGATAGAAGCCGATGTCACGGTCAGTTTTATTGGTGTAAAACAGGGCATGTTTACTGCCAGCGGTCCCGATTGTTGCGGTCAGATTATTTATAACGATCTGCAAGTACCCCATGAAATTTTTATTCATGTTACACCCTCAGTGATACGTATAAGTCACAGTGTGTTGGAGCGCCTGTTATGGAAACGTCAACCGTCATCACATAAGGGTGATAATGGACATATTCTGATCATCGGTGGCGATCATGGCATGATGGGAGCGGTTCTTTTAGCCGGTGAAGCCGCCTTGCGCGCTGGTGCCGGTTTGGTAAGTATTGCGACACGACCAGCACATGCTACAGCACTGACTTCCGCTCGTCCCGAACTCATGTGTCACGGCATCGAGAACGCAAATGATTTGATTCCGTTGCTGGAGCGTGCCGATGTGGTTGCTGTCGGTCCCGGTCTTGGTCGTGATCGCTGGGGGTCGTCATTATTGGACAAGGTTCTTGAATACGATCTCCCCATGATTGTTGATGCTGATGGTTTGCGTCTGCTAGCTCAGGATAATGTCCGAAGAGATAACTGGATACTGACACCGCATCCGGGTGAAGCCGGTGCCTTGCTCAATACGACCAGTGCAGACATTCAAAAGGATCGTTTTACGGCAGTCAAAGCGTTACAGAAAAAATTTGGTGGAGTCTGTGTTTTGAAAGGCACTGGCACATTGATTCAAACTGCCGAACCACTGACGTATCTGTGTGATGCCGGTAACCCGGGAATGGGTTCAGGCGGTATGGGTGATGTGTTGACTGGCGTGATTGCCGGTTTGCTGGGGCAGGGGCTGGATCTGGAAGATGCTACCCGTGTGGCCGTTTATGCACACAGTACCGCCGCCGATCGTGCTGCTGTACGTGGTGAGCGTGGCATGCTGGCCTCGGATCTGTTTCCGCATTTGCGTTGCCTGGTGAATCCGGATTAATGCAATTATTTATTCCCAACGAAACTGAAATGGAACAACTGGGCGCCCGGTTGGCCTCTCACTGTGCCGCGGGCTGTCTGATTTTTCTGCAAGGTGAGCTGGGCACTGGCAAAACCACACTGACACGCGGTTTCCTGCAAGCCATGGGACACAATGGCAATGTGAAAAGCCCAACCTATACACTGGTTGAGCCCTATGAGTTGAATGGCAAACAGGCTTACCATTTTGATCTCTATCGCATGGGCGATCCGGAAGAGCTCGAATATCTGGGGGGGCGTGACTATTTCATGGATGACCATATCTGTCTGGTGGAATGGCCGGAACGGGGAGAGGGTTTTTTACCGGAACCGGACATCAGAATCCTGATTGACTACCAAAATGAAGGTCGACAACTGGATATCACGGCAAATACCGAGCGTGGGCGGGCGATTCTTCCACAGCTTGCCTGATTATCATGATAATTCAGGCAAGATATCCCACGTATCTTATTATAAATCAACGTTTTTTAGCTTGAATCTTTACGAGTAGCGTCTAACCTTTCATATAAGTTCATGAACATAATAATAATGGGGTGGAGATGAAGTTTTTCTACACATTCCTGCTGACGGTTTTATTTGCCGTTGCGCATGTCAACGCAGTTGAAGTCAATGGTGCCCGTATCTGGAACGCACCGGACAATACCCGGCTTGTATTTGATGTGTCCGGTGATGTCACACACAAGGTCTTTACACTCAGTAATCCGGATCGCATTGTCATTGATATGAACGATGCCGATCTCAAATCATCGCTCGACAGCGTTCCATTGAACGAATCCCAAATTACGTCAATTCGCAGTGGAACACGCAAGGGTAATGATTTGCGCATTGTGCTGGATATGAAACAACGTGTTCAGCCCAAGAGCTTTGTACTCAAGCCAAACAAAAATTACGGTCATCGTCTGGTGATTGACCTTTATGACGTTAAACAAAAATCCGTCAAAACCACTAAAACTATTGAGCAGGTAACAAAAGGAAAACTGCGGGATATCGTGATTGCGATTGATGCAGGGCACGGGGGAGAAGATCCCGGTGCGCAAGGTTACAGTGGTACACGTGAAAAACACGTAGTACTGGCGGTTGCCCGCAAGCTGGAAAAACTGATTGAAAAAGAAAATGGCATGCGCCCGTACATGGTGCGAACAGGTGATTATTATTTAAAACTGCGTACTCGTATGAAAAAGGCGCGTGAGCAAAAGGCGGATTTGTTTATTTCACTTCATGCTGATGCATTCCATGATCCACGCGCCAAGGGTTCATCTGTTTATGTTTTATCACCAGGCGGAGCCAGTAGTGAAGCGGCCCGTTTTCTGGCCGAAAGTGAAAACTCGGCTGACTTGATTGGTGGCGTCAGTCTCGACAGTGATGATGACGTCCTGAATAAAGTCTTACTCGATTTGTCACAGGCCGGTACGATCGATGCCAGCCTTGATGCCAGCAAAGAAGTCATCAAGTCACTGCGTGGTGTTGGCAAAGTACACAAACGCACAGTGCAACAGGCCGGTTTTGTTGTACTTAAATCACCAGACATCCCATCCATGCTGATTGAACTCGCATTCATTTCAAATCCACAGGAAGAAAAGAAACTGAAAAGCAGTCAACACCAGCAAAAAATGGCCGATGCTATTTTTAAAGGTGTGAAGCGTTATTTCAATAAACATGCACCACCCGGCACATTGCTTGCGGCCAATAAACACGTGATTGAAAAAGGTGACACATTGTCTGAAATCGCAGACAAGTATCACGTTAGTGTAAAAAGCCTGCGAGTGGCCAATAACCTCAAATCAAATCAACTGAAAGTCGGGAAGGTTTTACGTATTCCGCTTCAAGGCAGCTGATATACTCTATTCCTTCACCTTTGGTGAATGACAAACTTCCTGCTTTCCCTTAAAGTAGCCCCATGACAGTCGAGTTGTCATCTTCCAATCGAATTCGCGTGCTTCCACGTGAGTTGATTAATCAGATCGCCGCCGGTGAGGTGGTGGATCGTCCTTCTTCGATTCTGAAAGAGTTATTTGAAAACAGTCTGGATGCCGGTGCGTCCCGTATCGACATTGATGTCGAGGGCGGGGGTGTGCGTTTGATTCGGGTACGGGATGACGGGCACGGGATCCATCATGAGGATATGGCGCTGGCGTTGAGCAATCATGCTACCAGCAAGATTGGGGCATTGAAGGATCTGGAATCGATTGGCTCATTGGGTTTCCGTGGTGAGGCGCTATCCAGTATTGATTCTATTTCACGTCTGACGCTGATTTCACGCATGGACGAAGACGATCATGGTTGGCAATTATCTGGTGATGATTGCAATCCTGTTGCACATGGGGTTGGAACGACAATTGAAGTAAGAGACCTCTTTTATAATGTGCCGGCGCGGCGCAAGTTTTTGCGTACCGAGAAGACCGAGTTTGCTCATCTGGAGCAGGTGGCGCGGCGTATTACCTTGAGTGTGCCGCAGGTTGCAGTGACATTAAAAAACAATGGCCGCACGGTCTGGTCAGTGAAACCGGCTTCCACGCATGAGGATCGCGAACGTCGTGTTGCGCGTTTGTGCGGTAATGTGTTTATGGAACACGCGGTGCATATTAGTTCCGAGGCATCGGGTTTGAAGTTATCGGGCTGGATGGCATTGCCGTCACTGGTGCGTAATCAGTCTGATTTACAGTTTTTTTATTTGAATGGCCGCATGGTGCGCGACAAGACGATCAACCATGCGATGCGACAGGCCTATGACGATGTGCTGTACACCGGCTCGCATCCGGCGTGTGTCTTGTTTCTGGAAATGCCGCTTGCTGAGGTAGATGTGAATGTACATCCAGGCAAGCTGGAAGTGCGCTTTCATCAAAGCCGTCTGGTGCATGACTTTATATATAGTGTATTACGTAATGCATTAATGGAATCAACCGGCACAACCGAGCGCACGTCATTACCGGTATATTCATCTAAACCCACATCCCGATTTGCTGTTGCCGAGCAAATAAATAATTACGGTGAG
>JAOUJV010000091.1 GCA_029882995.1 Gammaproteobacteria bacterium
TTGCAACAGTTTTTCTGCCCGCATTGCGCCAGTATGTTTTATCTTTGACAGATGGCGCAGACGATAGCGATTCAGACTCAGTAAACTTGTTTCCGAGCCTGAGAAAAAAGCAGACAGGATAATCAGAAAAATAACGATACCAAACAGTATCGATAAGGGAATGTCGTTCAAGGAG
Organism: Gammaproteobacteria bacterium; assembly: GCA_029882995.1. Classification (GTDB taxonomy): domain Bacteria; phylum Pseudomonadota; class Gammaproteobacteria; order DAOVJZ01; family DAOVJZ01; genus DAOVJZ01. The sequence goes on from JAOUJV010000091.1 coordinate 176, forward strand.
TATTTTGCCTCAGTGTTATTATCAGCATATGTTTTAACGGTTTAAGATTAACTCAAGCACCAGCTTGGAACCAAAATAGGCCAGTAATAAAACAACGAATCCGGTCAGTGTCCAGCGAATGGCAACTCGACCACGCCAGCCAAATATGGTGCGTCCCCACAATAAAGTGCCAAAGACGACCCATGCAAAAATAGACAAGGCTGTTTTATGCACCAGATGTTGGGCAAAAATATCTTCCAGAAAGAAAACACCGCTTAACAGTGAAATGCTAAGCAGAACAAAACCGGCTGTGATCATCTGGAAAAGCAGTTTTTCCATTGTTTCAAGTGGTGGCAGGTTGCGAATAAATCCACCAGGATGATGCGCATGTAAGTGATGATCCTGGATCGACAGAAGTAATGCCTGCAATGCGGCAATACTGAGCAAGCTGTAAGCCATAATGGAAAAAACAATATGCACCTTGATACCGGGAGCCATCCCGGCAGGCAGCAGATGTGTACTGTCGAAGTTGATACCGAGTAAAACAGCAATACCGGCAATAGGTAAAATGGCAATTCCGAGATTGGTAACCGGTTTGAACAGGGATGCGATTAAAAAGAGCGCAACCACACACCAGGCAGCAAAAGAAATCGCATTAAAGAAGCCAAGATTAATACCTTGTTCATTAAATATGACTTGCGATAAAGCCACCCCGTGCAGTGTCAACGCAATCAGCGTGAACACAACACAGGCCGATTTGAATGAACGGGTTTGCTGTGATTTCTGTAACTGTTTACTGGCCATGAAGCCGCCGATCAGATACAAAATACAGGCAAGTATGCTAAGAATGTTGATTTCCATATGTTTATAAATAGTACCAGTATAGATGCCGATTTGCTGAATTTCCGGTTAATTACCCCCCAATCCCTTAAGGACGACCGGTATTTTGATTACAAATTCACCAAAATGAGGGCTGTATCGCATAAAAATATTGGAGTTTTTCTTTATTTTACCGAGTAACTTAGAAATTGAGGCAATTATAGTCTTTAATTATGTGTAATTGACAAATAAGTGATTTTTAAGGAAATGTGCCCGGTCACCTCCAAAGGTTGTGTCAGGGTTTTTTTGTGGGGCTAAGTAATAACGATGAAAATAAGAGTGCTTGGATGCAGTGGCGGTATCGGGGCTGGTCTTCGAACAACATCCTATTTAATTGACGACGATATTCTGCTTGATGCCGGAACCGGGGTAGGCGATCTTACCGATGAAGAAATGTCCAAGATCAGGCATGTATTTTTAACGCATTCCCATCTTGATCATGTCACCTCATTGCCTTTACTGGTTGATAGTATTTTCGATCACATCAAGGAACCGCTTGTGGTTCATGCGCAGGCCGCGACTATCGATGTGCTCAAGACGCATTTTTTTAACTGGGACATCTGGCCCGATTTCGCTGAGCTGCCAACGCGTGAATCGGCTGTGATGACATATAAAGCCATCAAGCCCGGCGAGATTCATGAAATCAGTGGTCGAACCTTTGAAGTGATTCCTGTTAATCATATTGTGCCAACCGTCGGTTATCGGATCGTGTCGCCCAAGGGCGGGGTATTTGCTTTCTCTGGCGATACCACAACTAACGATACTTTTTGGGCGGCACTAAATGCGCATGACAGACTGGATTTATTGTTTGTTGAAGTGGCATTTGAGGATGCCCATCTGGAATTAAGTAAACTGTCTCGCCACTATTGCCCACAGCTATTGGCGGATGATCTGAAAAAGCTCAATCATCACCCCAGTATTTACCTGACCCATTTCAACCCGGGTCGTGAGCGCGAAGAGGCCATATATAAAGAATGTTTGACCCAATTGGGCAGCAAGGCATTTAAACGATTGGCCGCTAACGACACTTTCGACCTATAATACCCCTCCTGAATTACAAAGAGTCATTACTCATGCCATGATGGTCAGGGCATGAGGGTTAACTATCCATAAATATTATGTTTGAACAGCTATCCGAACGCCTCGGCAAAACGATTAACAACCTGCGTGGCCGTGGTCGACTGACAGAAGACAATATCAAGGATGCCTTGCGTGAAGTGCGCATGGCATTGCTTGAGGCCGATGTTGCCCTGCCTGTGGTCAAGGATTTCATTGAACATGTGCGTGTACGTGCTGTTGGCAAGGATGTCATTAATAGTTTGACCCCTGGTCAGGCGTTGGTAAAAGTGGTTAATGATGAACTGGTTCATCTGATGGGTGATGCCGGTGAAGGATTAAACCTCAATGTTCGCCCGCCTGCCGTAGTACTGATGGCGGGCCTGCAAGGTGCAGGTAAAACAACCACGGTTGCCAAACTTGCCAAAAGATTAAAAGAAACAGACAAGAAATCCGTGCTTGTCGTGAGTGCGGATATTTATCGTCCGGCGGCGATTGAACAGTTAAAGACGCTGGCTGGTGAAGTCGGTGTTGAATTCTTCCCAAGTAAAACAGATCAGGATCCGGTCGACATCGCCACACAGGCAATCGATCATGCAAGCAAAAAGTTTCTTGATGTTGTGATTGTGGATACTGCCGGTCGTTTGCACATCGATGAAGAAATGATGGGTGAAATCAAGCGCGTTCACTCTGCCATCAATCCAGCGGAAACCCTGTTCGTCGTAGACAGCATGACCGGGCAGGACGCGGCCAAATCAGCACAAGCCTTTGATGAAGCCTTACCGTTAACCGGCGTGGTACTGACCAAGACCGATGGTGATGCCCGTGGTGGTGCTGCGTTATCAGTCAGGCATATCACCGGCAAGCCAATTAAATATTTGGGTGTCGGTGAAAAGACAGATGCGCTGGAAATGTTTCATCCCGATCGTATTGCCTCACGCATACTCGGTATGGGTGATGTGCTGTCGCTGGTGGAAGAGGCGCAACAAAAAGTTGATGTCAAGCAAGCCGAGAAAATGGCCAAGAAGCTCAAGAAGGGCAAGGGCTTTGATCTGGAAGACTTCCGTGACCAGTTAAGACAAATGAAAAACATGGGCGGCGTGGGTGCCATCATGGATAAATTACCGGGTATGGGCAACATCCCGCAGGCGGCCAAAAGTCAGGTCAACGACAAGGAGTTTGTGCGTATGGAAGCGATCATCAATTCCATGACGCCGGGTGAAAGGAGAAAACCCGATATCATCAAGGGTTCACGTAAACGTCGTATCGCGGCGGGTTCCGGTGTGCAAGTACAAGACATCAACCGCATGCTCAAACAGTTTGCCCAGATGCAGAAAATGATGAAAAAGATGTCAAAAGGAGGCGGGTTGGCCAAGATGATGCGTGGCCTGAAAGGCGGCATGCCGGGCGGGGGCGGATTCCCATTCTAACAGGGTATATAAAAACCTTTTAAAAACATCAGCATACAATGATATATTGAAGTATGTTTTCTTTGGATTGCGGCCAACCGAAGCACTTCACCTTTTCACCCAACTATCGTACAATAGCGCCCCTTTCAATGGCTGTTTTTTCAGCCAGAACAGGATTTTACAGAGGATTACATAATCACATGGTAACTATTCGTTTGTCCCGCGGTGGGGCCAAGAAAAAACCTTTTTATCACGTTGTGGTGACTGATAGCCGTAACCGTCGTGATGGTCGCTATATCGAGCGTTTGGGATTTTTCAATCCTGTAGCGAAGGGGCAGGAAGAGAAACTGCGTCTTGATAAGGAACGCATTGAATACTGGCAGTCAAAAGGTGCGCAAACATCTGATCGTGTTGCAAAGCTGCTTAAAAGCGCTGCGTAAGCACCCAGTCAGTTTCACAGTATTTGGAAAGACGGTCCCGGTGGCCGTCTTTTGCTGTTTTTGTTAGACCCATTTCTTTCATCAGGCCTTATGCAGCAATCAAACAAAACCGTCACTCTTGGCCGAATCTCCGGCTTGTATGGTGTGCGCGGCTGGGTCAAGGTCTACTCTTACACTGATCCAAAAGAAAATATCCTGAATTACCCGACCTGGCTGATTGGACCCGATCAGAAACCCATTAAACTTGAGACCGGAAAATCGCATGGCAAAGGGGTTGTTGCCAAGCTGGTTGATTTTGACGATCGGGATCAGGTAGCGAAATTACTGGGTCAGGACATTGCTACCTCCAGAGCCGAGTTACCCGAACTGCAAGAAGGGGAATATTACTGGGATGATCTCGCTGGCATGAAAGTGGTCAATACGGAAAAGCAGGAGTTTGGTGTTGTTGATTCGCTATTCGAGACCGGCGCAAATGCAGTCATGGTGGTTAAGGATGGAGAGCAGGAACGACTGATCCCGTTTTTGACGGATAATGTGATACTGAATATTGATCTCGATGCGGGTGTCATTGAAGTTGATTGGCCGGCAGATTTCTGATTATGGTGAATATGCATATTGATGTAGTCACGCTTTTTCCCGAGATGGTGGAGGGGGTGACTCAGTATGGAGTGACCGGCAGGGCCGTCGAGAAGGGCTTATTGTCTGTAAGTCTGCACAATCCCCGCAATTTCACCGAAGATCGACACCGTACGGTGGACGATCGCCCCTATGGTGGTGGTCCGGGAATGGTTATGCTGTTTGAGCCTCTGTCTCAGGCAATCCAGACTGCACGGGCCGGGGATGAAGCGGCGCATGTGGTCTATCTTTCCCCTCAGGGGAAAAGGCTCAATCAGGCAGGCGTTGAACGGCTTCTGGAGCACACCCACCTGATTCTGCTGGCTGGTCGCTACGAGGGCGTGGATGAGCGTCTGATAGAGGCTGAAATCGATGAGGAAGTCTCTATCGGGGACTATGTCCTGAGCGGGGGGGAGCTGGGCGCCATGGTGGTGATCGATGCGTTGGCACGCCAGATACCGGGGGTACTCGGACATGAGGATTCAGCGAATCAGGACTCATTTGCCACAGGTCTGCTGGATTGCCCACACTACACCCGCCCGGAGGATATTGAGGGTCGCAAGGTGCCTGAGGTGCTTCAGAGTGGGGACCATGCGGCTATCGAGCGGTGGCGCATGAAGCAGGCACTGGGACGGACCTGGCTCAGGAGGCCGGATTTGCTGGAAAAGCTGGCGCTGGATGACAGCCAGCGTACCTTGCTGGAAGAATTTATTCAGGAACATGAAACAAAAAATTAGACTAAAAGACTGTATTCAGGAAGATTTTTCCGTATAATACGCCGAAATTTTTAGAGGACAGAATTATGAGTAACATCATTGCCCAAATTGAAGCAGAACAGCTGAAAAAGGATGTACCTGATTTTGCACCGGGTGATACCGTGGTCGTGCAGGTACGCGTGAAAGAAGGTGACCGTGAGCGTCAACAGGCCTTTGAAGGTGTTGTTATTGCCAAGCGGAATCGTGGCCTGAATTCATCATTCACCGTTCACAAGGTATCACATGGTGAAGGTGTTGAGCGTGTATTCCAGACACACAGTCCTGCAATCAAATCCATCACTGTAAAACGTCGTGGTGATGTGCGTCGCGCCAAACTGTACTACTTGCGTGAATTACGTGGTAAGTCTGCACGTATCAAGGAGAAGTTGTAAAAACCTTTATTCATGGCGGATCGTTCGACTTGCTCAGAACGAACAGTGACCATACTGGTTAAATCAAAACGGGTGTCTTAATATTAAGACACCCGTTTTTTTTTGCATAAGAAAAACTATATGAATAAAACAAACAGACACTATTTCACCCGCTATGTTCTTTTGGTATTTCTTGCTTTTGCCAAACCGGCATATTCGATTAATGCAGATCTCTCGGAAGTTCGTCATTTATATAACACCGGCACACCGGCACTGGCATTACGTATGCTGGAAATATATCAGCCACTATTAAGCGTTGATGCACGATTATGGGAAGAGTGGGAGAAACTGCGGTTTGAGATTTATTTTGAGCAAAAGTACTTCAATGCCTTAACAGAGCGATACGATAACCTGCCAGCGGAAGTATCGAGCCAGTTTCGGGACTGGGCGGTAACCTTTGCTTCCAGCGTGCGTAATAAACAGGGCGCAGGCAAGGTGGCGCGTGCAACATTGGTCAGACAAGTATGGTCAGCGCCGCCACGCAACGACAAGGAACTAATCAAGCAATGGCAATTTCAGATTATTGCCAGTTATCTGAATGAAGGTAATCTTGCTGATGCAAAAACCGCAATGGATTTGTTTGCAAAAGACTACGGTGCCGATGAGAGAGAATTCAGGATTTTAAAGGCACGTTATTATCTGATGAGCGGGTCTCCGGAAAAGGTAGTTGAAGCCTTAAGCAAAAAAGACAGCGGTGAGGCTTATGCGCTTTATTTATATGCGCGCCTGCAGAGCAAACAGGAAAAACCGGTGCAAGTCATGAATGCGGCGATCAAATCTGCCGGAAAGAAAACAGAGGATGCCGAGAATAAGTTTCGCTTTTGGCTGTTGTCAGCAAGGGCGGCACTGGCAGCAGAGTATTATGCTCAATATGTTAAGTCCATGGAGCAGGCAACACGCCTGCTTTCAGATGCACCAGTAGATGAGTTGTTTTATCACAATACAGATCGTTTATGGCTTGCCTACCAGAGCTATGCCTTCTTTCTGGCAGGCAAGGACGGACTGATTGGTCACAAGGACGATGGCTGGTTGGCGCTGGCCAGCAAATACGCCAAAAAACGGCCGGAAAGGGCAAGAGCAATTTATGCGGTACTGGCACAAGGTGCCAACAGTGAAGAGAATCGTATGAAGGCACACAAGGAGCTGGTCAAGAAGCTGGACATGGTTAAAAACGGCAGTGAGATTGTCCAGCAGTTATACATGCATTCTGCGCAGTATGACAATGTGGCGGTCGTACCTGTTGCTGTCAGAAAATATCTTGCTGATAAGGCAGTAAAAGAAGGAAAAATAAAGCTGGCATCGGCCATGATTAACGGTCTTGAGGATGATGACAAGGATAAAACCAAAGAGATATTAAGACGAGCCCGTATTCATATTATTGCAGGTAATACGCAGGAAGGTGTCAGTATATTGAAGGACGTACTTGCATCCGAAGAAAATATTTCAGAAAAGGAACTCGATCGAGTAATGCAGGTGGTGTTCGATTTACAAAAAGCGAATGAACATTTCACCGCCTTTATGTTATTTGAAACACTGTATAAGGCCACAACAAATAAAAAACGCAAACGGGAAATGCTGTACTGGATGGCGGATTCAAAGCGTGCATTAGGAGAATATGATGAGGCCGCCAGACTCTATCTGCTTTCAGCATGGATAAATGACAATAAGGCAGCGGATCCATGGGCGGACTCTGCAAAATATCAGGCAGCGCAAACCCTGTCTGAAGGTGGTTATATCAAGGACTCCTATATATTGTTTAACAAACTGTTGCGTACTTCTTCTGATCCCCGGCATCGTCAGGTGTTGAAACAGGAAATGGAAAAATTGCGTTTCAGGGAGTAAAGCCTGATGCAAAAATCTGATCCGGAAAACTACGCCATTGTAATGACTACCCCTATTGACGGGTTTGATGGCAAGCTGGGTGTGGTTATTGAAAATGGAGCAGTGAATGCCATCGATTTTCTTTCGCCAGAAGTGGTTACGAAACCTGCAAAAGATCCGTTTTCAAAAAAGGTTGAACAGGAGCTCCTTGCCTATTTTGAAAATCCCGCATTTGAATTCAGCATTTCAGTAAGCCTGCAAGGAACGGTATTTCGCTCCCGTGTATGGTCGTTATTAAAAAAAATACCAATAGGTGAAACGCGTAGTTATGGTGAAGTGGCGCAGGAATTAAAAAGCAGTGCCCGTGCTGTAGGTGGTGCCTGTCGTGATAATCCGGTTCCCTTCATTATTCCATGTCATCGTGTCATTGCGCAGACAGGTATTGGCGGCTATTCTGGTGAGACAGATGGTTGGAAAATGAATATCAAACGCTGGTTATTGGCACATGAAAGCAATCCGAAAATGCACAGCTGATCGTATAGAGTATGTATTAACATGATTTCGTGTCCTGAGTCTGAAGTCTCGGTTATAGAATCCTTTATCGATATGTTATGGGTTGAACGTGGTCTCAGTGAGAATACGTTATCAGCTTACCGGAATGATTTATTTAAACTGGCACAGTGGCTGAATAAACAAGACACTTCATTATTAAAGGCGCAAAGAGAAGACCTGCTGGGTTATCTGGCAGAACGAGTCAGTCAGGGAGTGCAGGTTCGAACAACAGCTCGCATGCTGTCCAGTCTGCGTCGCTTTTATCAATTTATGCTGAGAGAAGGGCGCACGATCAACGACCCAACCGCCATGATCGAGGCACCCCGTATGGGGCGACCACTGCCTAAATCGCTGACTGAAAAAGAAGTCGAATCCCTGTTGTTAGCACCGAATATAAAAGACCCTATGGGTGTGCGGGATCGCACCATGATGGAGGTATTATATGCCACCGGATTGCGTGTCACCGAACTGGTAGGGCTGAAATTATCGCAACTTAACCTCCGTCAGGGTGTCGTACGTATTACAGGCAAGGGAAACAAGGAACGATTGGCACCATTGGGAGAAGAGGCCATTTTCTGGCTGGAGCAATATCTTAATGATGCACGCCACGATATAATCAGGGAACATGTGACAGAAGCGGTATTTCCGACACGGCGCGGCAGTGCCATGACAAGACAGATGTTCTGGCACATTATCAAGCGTTACGCACAACATTCAGAGGTAAAGAAAGAGCTGTCACCACACACATTGCGACACTCCTTTGCGACTCACTTGATAAATAATGGAGCAGATTTACGTGCAGTACAGATGTTGTTAGGACACTCGGATTTGT
>JAOUJV010000015.1 GCA_029882995.1 Gammaproteobacteria bacterium
CTGATGTTTATTGATCTTGACCAGTTTAAATTGATCAATGACAGTTGTGGCCATGAGGCAGGTGATCATCTGCTAATCGATATTGCCAGTCGATTGGTTGAAGTTGTACGGCCAGGTGATACAGTTGCCCGCTTTGGTGGTGATGAATTTATTATTCTTTGTGATCAGATATCAGAAGAAGATGATTTAAAGCATCTCATCGAACGTATTATTGAAAATGTAAAACAGCCTGTTGATATTGATGGAAGCGTGTTTTATCCAACGGTGAGTATTGGTATTGCAGGTGGTAATGGAAACGAGGTGACTGGTGAACAGCTTCTTCAGAATGCGGATACTGCCATGTATATTGCCAAAGAACAGGGAAGAGACGGATGGAAGATTTATGATAATGAAATCGGCGAGAACACACGTCTTCATGTCAGGATTGCAAGCGGGTTACGAAAGGCGGTAGAAAACAATGAGCTGGAAGCATATTATCAGCCTATTGTTGATACAAATACTCTCGAGATTATTGGTTCGGAAGCATTGCTGCGATGGAATCATGAGGGTGAAATGATTTCGCCGGCACAATTTATCCCGGTAGCTGAAATGACAGGGTCAATTGTAGAACTGGGCTTTTGGGTATTTGAAGAGGCATGCAGACAACAGGCTATCCTCAGAAATTATTTTACTGATGAAGAGATGCCATATATATCAGTGAATCTGTCTGCCAGACAGCTGGTTCAGCACAATCTGATTGAACGATTCGAGGAAATCATTAAAAAATATAACGCCAGCACAAGGCATCTTGTTATCGAGGTCACAGAATCAACTTTAATGATTAATATTGATCGCTCATTAGAGCTTCTGCAAAAAATGGGTGAGATTGGACTTAGCCTTGCAATTGATGATTTTGGAACCGGCCATTCTTCATTAAGTCGAATAAAGAGTTTGCCGGTAGATACAATCAAGATTGATCAGACCTTTGTGCGTAATGTTAATCATGATACAGGAAATCAGGCCATTATCAGGGCTGTGGTCAATATGGCGCATGCCATGGAACTCAAGGTAACAGCAGAGGGAGTGGAGGAAATTGGAGAATTAAATATCCTCAGAGAAATGAAGTGCAACCGTGTGCAGGGATATTTGTTCGACAGGCCGTTAAATGCTGAGCAGTTTCTGAATGTATTATTGAAGTATCGATGTGGTTACAAACTGGCAGTATAATTTAATTGTAAAATCAAATAGTTACATTTTTTACTGTAGCAAAACACCCATTTCCCGATATATATAATAGGCATGCAGTAGAGAGGCAGTTGCATGGATGTGGTAATTCACCCCGTACGTTCAGTACTTCCTGATTCATCGCAAGGTGCGAATACAAGACGTGCATTTGAGCCACGTGAGCGTATGCCTGTTCCCGGTAATCCACAAGCAGAACCAAATCGGCCTGATATTTCGCCCGGTATTATTCCTGTTGCAGAATCCGTTGCCCCTAATGATGTTCCTGAAGAAGTGGCAATGATAGAGGCAGCAGATGAACTTAAAAAAAGATCTCTGGATTTTCAAATCATCGATCGTGTACTGGTTAAAAATGAAAATAAAAAAGACGAGGATAAAATTCATAAAGAAACAAAACCGGATGGGGCTGAACATTCTTCTGAAGAGTCTGAAGAAAGGTCGCCACGTGGTGGATTAGATGAGGATGTGAAGCAAATTGTAGAGCAGACACGGTTACGTGCTGAGGCTCGCAGACGGGAAGCGAATGAGCCTGAAAAAACAGATCCATTGGCATTAGACCTGGATGGTAATGGTTTACATACAACAGGTATTGAAAATGGCATTGCCTTTGATATAAATGCTGACGGGAAGATTGATCAAACCAGTTTTATTGCCGGTAATGATGCCTTTGTTGCACTGGATAAAAACAGTAATGGACGCATTGATAATGGCAGTGAGTTGTTTGGTGATCAAAATGGTTCTGCAAACGGCTATATCGATCTTGCGACGTATGATGATAACCGGGATGGCATTATAGACAATAATGATGCCATCTATAGTCAATTACAGTTGTTGTACAACAATAATGGAGAGCTAAGGATGTCTTCATTAGAGGGGAGTGGTATCAAATCTATTAGCCTTGATTACTCCAATACCAGCATCGCTATTAACACCTATGACAGTATTGCCCAGATGGGTCGTTATGAGAAAGACGATGGTACCAGTGGAGCCAGTGGGGATTTGATACTTGGTTATACTTCAATAGCCTAAAATCAGCTTTATTTCAAAGAGTTAAATCTTATCTAGCCATCCATGTATGGCCATTCTTTACTATTTCTTTAAATGTTACAGCTCCACAATCTGGAACCAGCGTGTATTATTAAGGTCAGTAAAATATACTGAATCAGCTTATCTGGAATTACATCATGCCATCTCCAAACAAGGGACTCATCCTGATAGTCGAGGATGATAAAAATATTGCCGCACTGGTAGAGAAATATATCCTGCGTGAAGGTTTCGATGCCATCATTGCCAATAACGGGAGAAAGGGTCTTGATCTTGCCAAAAGCAAAAAACCGGATCTGATCATTCTGGATATTATGTTACCTGAGCTGGATGGCTGGGGTGTTTGCAATGAACTGCGCAAGGATTTTGATATTCCTGTTTTAATGCTGACCGCACGTGAGGAAGAGGTCGATCGGATACTGGGCTTTTCTCTGGGTGCAGATGATTATGTTGTTAAACCATTCAGCCCACGTGAACTGGTTGAACGTGTAAAGGCCATCCTGAGGCGTACACAGTCTGTTCATAAAACAGAAAAACAGATTATTAAGATTGGGGATGTATCACTTGATCCGGAAAAATATGCTGTGACATTAAATGATCAACCGGTATCACTAACACCATCAGAGTATTCTTTATTGTTCGCCTTAATGACATCCCCCGGCCGTGTGTTTACGCGTGATGAATTATTGAACCATCTTTATAAACACGGTGAAGTGGTTGTTGATCGTGTCGTCGATGTACATATTGGCAAGATTCGTCAAAAGCTGGAAGTAAATCCGGCAGAACCCCACTACATCCGTACCATGCGCGGTATCGGATATTGTTTTGCAGATACATAGACCTGAATATGATGAAAAACAGACTTATCTGGAAGCTGCTTGCAGTCAATATTCCCATCGTTGTTATTGTTATAACGTTAATATGGTTGTCGGTTGATTATCTGGCGGCAGACTATTTTATGGTATTGATGGATAAGTACCATATTTCCCCGACTGAAACTCACGCCATGTTTCTAAGTGCCGTACATCGTTATCTAATAAAGGCATCGCTTATTGCTATTGTGATTGCTGTTATTGTCGGTTTTCTGATGAATAAAAAGATACTTGATCCCCTGTCACAAATGATCAAGGTAACAGAAAAGATTGCAAACGGTGATTACAGTACAAGAGTTAAAATAAAAAGCAGTGATGAAATCAGTCAGCTGGGTGAAGCCTTTAATCGCATGGCAGACAGTTTGCAAAAGATTGAGGCATTGCGTAAGAACATGGTTATTGATGTTGCACATGAATTAAGAACACCATTGACTAACGTGCGTGGTTATCTAGAGGCATTGTCTGACGGTGTCGTGAAGCCGGAAAAGGAAACCTATGATTTGTTGTTACAGGAAGCAGGCAGGCTGACTGAACTGGTTGAAGATTTAAACAAGCTGACCAAAGCGGATATGGCCGAACTGAATGTTAAAAAAGAACCATTGATCTTGCCCGAGATTATTGAGAAAACGGTTTCATTCTACAAGCCATTAATAAGTGACAAAAAGATTGATATCAGCCTTCATTTTTCACCAAAGGCGGATACGATTGTTGCAGATAAAAACCAGTTGCATCAGGTATTGAATAATCTCATGCAAAATGCATGTCGTTACACACCGGATGGCGGGAAGATTGAAATAAAAACAACCAGTGAAATTCACGGTATACAGGTAACCGTTACCAATACCGGAACACCTATACCGCAGGAAGCACTGCCATTGATTTTTGAGCGCTTTTACCGGGTTGATAAATCACGCTCACGTGATTCCGGTGGTGCCGGCATTGGTCTTGCGATTGTAAAAAAACTGATTAGCGCCCATGGCGGTGAAGTAGGTGCAGAGTCAGGTGATAATAAAAACCACGTCTGGTTCAGATTACCCGTGTAGGTTATTCCGGATCATATCCCAGACTGGGTGCCAGCCATCTTTCCATTTCTTTCAGTGACAGGGATTTGCGTTTTGCATAATCCTTGACCTGATCATGATTAATTTTACCAATACCAAAATAACTGGATTCCGGGTTGGCGAAATACCAACCGGAGACAGAAGCGGCCGGATACATGGCGTGGCTTTCCGTCAGTATTACGCCGGTATTATTTTCTGCATCCAGTAATTGCCAGAGTAATGGCTTTTCTGTGTGGTCAGGGCAGGCCGGATAGCCTGGCGCCGGCCGGATACCTTTATATTCTTCCCTGATCAATTGATCATTGCTTAAGGTTTCCTTATTGGCATAACCCCAGAATTCCTTGCGCACACGTTCATGCATATGTTCAGCAAATGCTTCCGCCAGACGATCAGCCAGTGCCTTTAACATAATGGCATGGTAGTCATCATGATCCTGCTCAAACTTTTTGACATGACTTTCAATATCAATGCCAGCGGTCACAACGAATCCACCAATATAATCTTCCAGCCCGGATTCTTTTGGTGCAATGAAATCAGCCAGACAGCGATTGGGTTTGCCTTCCGGTCTTTCAGTTTGCTGACGTAAATGATGTAGTGTCACGGTACTGTTGTTGCCAGTGACTTCAATGTCATCATCATTTATCTGGTTGGCAGGAAAGAAACCAATCACAGCACTGGCCTTAAGCCATTTTTCATCAACAATTTGTTTTAGCAATCTTTGTGCATCCGCTAATAGCTTTTTGGCCTCTTCTCCCTTTTCCGGATCATCCAGAATCTTGGGATAACTGCCTTTCAGTTCCCATGTGTGGAAGAAAGGGGTCCAGTCAATATATCTGACCAATTCTTCCAGCGAATAATCTTCAAATACTCTGGTACCAGTAAAAGCAGGTTTTACCGGTTTGAATTTTGACCAGTCAATTTTTACCTTGTTACTGCGTGCCTGCTTGAGTGTCAGCCATTTGGTTTGAGTACGCCGACTGGCATAGCTTTCACGTACCTTTTCATATTCAGCCGCCAGTTCTTTTATAAAACCTTGTCTGGAATTTTCACCAATCAGGTTTTGTGCCACACCAACAGCGCGTGATGCATCCTTGACCCAGACAGTACCATGATTGTAATTGGGATTAATCTTGACGGCTGTGTGCGCTTTGGAGGTCGTGGCACCCCCCAGCATCAATGGCATGGTATAACCCAGCCGTTCCATTTCCTTGGCAATGTGTACCATTTCATCAAGTGAAGGTGTGATCAAGCCGGAAAGTCCAATCACATCAACATTATGTTTTTTGGCTTCTTCCAGAATCTTGTTAGCAGGCACCATGACGCCAAGATCAATAACTTCAAAATTATTGCACTGCAGTACTACGCCAACTATATTTTTGCCAATATCATGAACATCGCCTTTGACAGTGGCCATCAGGATTTTGCCGGCGGCTTCAGACTTGCCATCCTTCTCGGCTTCAATAAACGGAATCAAATGCGCGACCGCCTTTTTCATCACACGCGCACTCTTGACCACCTGAGGCAAAAACATTTTACCGTCACCAAACAGTTCGCCGACCACATTCATGCCATCCATGAGCGGGCCTTCAATCACATGGATTGGACGCTCTGCGTTCAAACGTGCCTCTTCGGTATCTTCCACGACGAAGGCATCAATGCCCTTTACCATGGCGTGTTCAAGTCGTTTGGCAACTGGCAGTGAACGCCATTCCTGATCTTCTTTTTTAGCCTCAGCTGTACCATCACCTTTGTATTTGTCTGCAATATCAAGCAAACGTTCGGTTGCATCAGGACGACGATTAAGGACAACATCTTCTACACACTCACGTAGTTCTTCCGGCAGATCATCATAGACGGCAAGCTGGGCCGCATTAACAATTCCCATATCCATTCCGGCAGCAATAGCGTGATATAAAAACACGGAATGAATCGCTTCGCGCACCGGGTTGTTACCACGGAACGAAAATGAAACATTGGATACGCCGCCAGACACCATTGCATAAGGCAGGGTGTTCTTTATTTCACGGGTTGCTTCAATAAAATCGACACCATAGGTGTTATGTTCCTCAATGCCAGTTGCAACCGCAAAGATGTTTGGATCAAAGATAATGTCTTCGGGCGGGAAGCCGACCTGCTCGGTCAGAATTTTATAGGCGCGGGTACATATTTCGACTTTGCGCTCTCTTGTGTCAGCCTGACCGATTTCATCAAATGCCATGACAATGACAGCCGCACCATAGCGACGACATAGTTGTGCGTGTTCAATAAACTTGTCCTCGCCTTCTTTAAGCGAAATGGAATTGACGATTCCCTTGCCCTGAATACATTTAAGACCGGCTTCAATGATTTCCCATTTACTGGAATCAACCATCACTGGTACACGCGAAATATCCGGTTCACTGGTGGTCAGGTTCAAAAACCGCGTCATTGCCGCCACGCCGTCAAGCATGCCTTCATCCATATTGATATCAATAATCTGTGCGCCGGCATCAACTTGATCTCGTGCAACATCAAGCGCCGTATCATAGTCTTCTTCAATAATTAAACGTTTGAAACGTGCAGATCCGGTCACATTGGTGCGTTCACCAACATTCACAAACAGGGAGTCAGCAGTAATATTGCAAGGTTCCAGCCCTGACAGCCGTGTAATGTGATCTTCAGGATTAGGGACACGTGGTTTGTATTGTTTCACTTCATTGGCAATCGCCGCGATATGTTCCGGTGTGGTACCACAACAGCCGCCGACAATATTAACCAGACCATGTTTGGCCCAGTCACCAATTTCTTCGGCCAGCATTTGTGGTGTTTCATCAAAACCACCAAATGCATTGGGCAGTCCGGCGTTGGGATGAACATTCAGATAGCAATCAGAAAAGGAAGCCAGATCCTCAACATGCGGCCTTAGTTCCTTTGCACCAAGCGCACAGTTAAAACCAAAACTTAAGGGCTTGATGTGATGCAGGGAATTGTAAAATGCTTCCGGTGTCTGGCCGGTCAATATACGGCCGGAGGCATCAGTAATCGTACCGGAAATCATTACCGGTAATTTATTACCGGTTGTTTCAAAATATTCATCAATAACAAACAGCGCGGCCTTGGCATTAAGTGTGTCAAAAATAGTTTCCACCAGAATAATATCAATGCCACCATCAATCAGCCCTTTTAGTGATACCGTATAGGCTGCACGCAAATCATCAAATGTGACATCGCGTGCACCAGGATCATTAACATCCTTGGACATAGAGGCAGTAACCGGCATTGGCCCGAGGACACCGGCGACAAGGCGTGGTTTGTCCGGGCTTGATTTTTCATCACAGGCTTCGCGTGCAATTTTGGCTGCAGTAACATTGATCTCATACACGAGTTCTTCCATACCGTAGTCAGCCATACCATAGTGGTTAGCGTTAAAGGTATTGGTCTCGATGATATCTGCACCGGCATCCAGATACTTGCAGTGGATTTCCTTGATAATGTCCGGCCGGATCAGGCACAGCAGATCGTTATTGCCTTTCACATCACTGGGCCAGTCGGCAAAACGCGCACCCCGATAATCAGCTTCATCCAGTTTGTAGGCCTGGATCATGGTGCCCATGGCGCCGTCCAGAATCAGGATGCGTTGTGTGAGAAGTTGTTCAAGCGTGGAAGACATGGGTGCCCTATTATCTGCAAAGCTGCGAATTATATATGAAAATCAGGCAAAAACCTGAAAATAGTGGAAGACTAATGATTCAGCACTGTTCCCAGGGCAAATTATGGAAACGCCAGCCGCCTAAAGTGGAGCGGTGGTGATGTTCATCCAGTTCACCTTCGAAACCTTCAGAGACATTGTAAACATCAGCGAATTCTTCCTTAATAAGGAGTTCACCGGCTTCCAGTGAGCGTTTACCGCTGCGGCAGATCAACACAATTGGTGCACAGCCACCTTCGGCCTCACAACTGATACCGCCTAGCAGAGTACGACGCACTTCAGTAGAAAAGTTGGGATTTACCTTCCAGCTGGGTTCATCAATCCACGGAATATTAATGGCACCGACCGGATGACCTATGAAAAGGAATTCCATATGGGAGCGAACATCAATGAGTACTGAGCGTGGTTCGTCCTGAACCAGCTTCCATGCCTCTTGGGGAGAGATTGTTTTGACTTTATGAGTCATAAAACGTCCATAAGATGGGGGTGATCGCTAGTATAGACCTTTTTTAACGCAATAAAGTGGGAATGAAAGAATAAATCGATAGAATACAATCCCCACAATATTATAATAATAAGTGAATATATTGGTAATAATCACCACATTAACCAATTATAATGCCTAATTTAGGAGAATATTACATTTACAGATAATACAGCTGTTAGTGGTATGTTTTGATTATATAATTGGTCTTTTATATAAAAGAGTGGGAATTACTTCTTATTTAGGCTGTTTTAAGGCTTTTTAGCAATTAGCATTGCCTCATCTCTAAATCCCGCCGAGGTATCGCCTGTAATCCCTTCTTCACGATAAACGAGGGTGCTCAGTCCTGAGAACAGGGACAGCAGTTCATTCTCTGCCAGCCGAAATTGTACACTGTCTGGTCCACGGTCACTGGTTCTGGCTTGTGTGAAGGTCTGATAAAACAGCAAGCCACCGGGTTTGAGAGCATCAATAATTTGTTGTATCAGAGAGCGTTCCAGAAAATGGGCAACCACAATCACATCAAAACTGTTTTTTTCAGGTGGGCAGGATTCAATATTACGGGCCTGTGCATTGATGTTCAGGTTTTGCTTAACGGCAAATTGATTCAGCTTGTCGATCGCTATTTCTGAAATATCCCATGCAGTTACATTAAGATTATTTTGTGCCAGCAAAACAGCATTGGCACCCAGTCCACAGGCCAGATCGAGCGCATTACCTTGAGAAGGTAATAAATGCAGGTTTTCCTGCAACACAGCTGCAGGCGCAGAATCTGTAACTTCAGATTCTTTGTAGCGTGAATCCCATTTTTGTTTTAAATCTGATGTAGACATTAAGAGTGAGGTATTAAATTTTCGGCAGAGATTACCGACGCCAGAAAGCAGGGCTGATAATTACCAACAGGGTAAAGATTTCCAGTCGCCCAAGTAACATGGCAAAACACAAAACCCATTTGGCCGTATCATTAATGTTACCGTAGTGTGCGCCAACATCTCCAAGTCCGGGGCCAAGATTGTTCATGCATGCAGCCAGTGCAGAAAAGGCAGTCACCTGATTAAGGCCGGTTGCAATCAAGATCAATAACATAATACTGAAGCTGGCAACATAGAGTGAAAAGAATCCCCAGACAGATTCAATGATCTGTTCTCCCATTACCTTGTTACCAATCTTGACCGGTATTTGTGCATTGGGATGAATCAAACGTCCGATTTCACGTTTTCCCTGTTTAACCAGTAACAGAAAACGAATCACCTTGATACCGCCACCGGTTGATCCGGCACAAGCACCAATAAAGCTGACAAATAAAAGCATCACCGGCAAGAAACCGGGCCAGGCATAATAATCAGCAGTCGTAAAACCGGTTGTTGTGCCAATGGAAACCGCCTGAAAAATAGCATGATGTAATGTTGACCCAAATGAATCAAACGTATGCATGAAATACAGGTACACAAAACTAATAACAGCGACACTAGACAGGATAAGAAGATAGGTTTTTACTTCCGGATCATTAAAATATGGTTTAGGACTGTTTGAACGCCAGGCAGTGAAATGCAGTGCAAAATTAATACCTGCCAATAACATAAAGACAACAGCGACAGCTTCAATCAAGGCACTGTTAAAGTATCCCATGCTGGCATCATGTGTTGAGAAGCCGCCGATGGCAATAGTGGAAAAGCTGTGCGCAATGGCATCAAACCCGGTCATACCGGCAGCCCAGTAGGCAAGTGCACAGGCGACAGTCAGACCCAGATAGATATACCAGAGTGCCTTTGCTGTTTCAGTGATGCGCGGTGTCAGTTTTGAATCTTTCATGGGTCCCGGTGTTTCTGCACGATACAACTGCATACCACCAACACCCAGCATGGGGAGTACGGCCACAGCCAGTACAATAATGCCCATGCCGCCCATCCATTGCAGTTGCTGACGATAGAACAGAATGGACTTTGGCAAATTATCAAGACCAACAATGACTGTGGCGCCGGTCGTGGTTAATGCTGACACAGATTCAAAAACAGCATCAGTAACACTCATGTGAATGCTGTTGTTGAGCAGGAAGGGTATTGACCCAGACAATCCCAGTACAGTCCAGAACATGACGACAATAATAAATCCGTCTCGTAGCCGGAGTTCTCGGCGAACCTTGTATACCGGCAGCCAGACAAAAAATCCGGAAATCAGGATTCCGAAAAATGCCCAAAGAAAGGGATGCATGGCGCCATCATTGTATAGCCATGAAACAAACACGGGTGGTAGCAGGGAGATACTGAAGATCATCATCAGCAGTCCCAGAATTCGTTGTATTGCACCCGGTTGCATTAGATAAAGGTAATTCCGACCTGAAACAGTTTTTCCACTTCAGGAATAAATTTCTTGTCGACCAGAAACAGGATGACGTGATCTTCCGGTTCAATGAGTGTGTCATGATGTGCAATGACGACATCATTATCTCTTACAATGGCACCAATCGTCGTGCCCGGCGGTAGTTTGATTTCTTCAATAGTACGCCCGACAACACGTGATGTCTTTTTGTCGCCGTGGGCAATTGCTTCAATCGCCTCGGCCGCACCACGTCTTAACGAGTGGACAACAACGACATCACCACGTCGTATATGTGCAAGCAAACTGCCAATTGTCGCTTGTTGTGGAGAGATGGCTATATCGATAATACTGCTTTGCACAAGGTCAACATAGGAAGCACGGTTAATCAAGGCCATAACCTTTTTTGCTCCCAGACGTTTTGCCAGCATGGATGAAAGAATATTCGCTTCATCATCATTCGTAACGGCACAGAAAATATCGGTATTTTCGATATTTTCTTCCAGCAACATTTCTTCATCAGCTGCATCACCGTGCAGGACAATGGTTTTATCAAGTTGTGCAGAGATAGAACGGGTACGTCCCAGATTGTGATCCAGTAGTTTTACCTGATATTTGTGTTCCAGTGCCTTGGCCAGGCGAACACCAATATTGCCACCACCGGCCAGCATAATGCGTTTCATGGGTTTATCCAGTTTGCGCATTTCACTCATGACAGCGCGAATATTTTTTCTGGCAGCGACAAAGAATACTTCGTCATCAGCCTCAATAATGGTATCGCCTTCGGGGAGAATGGGCTGGCCACGGCGGAAAATAGCCGCAACACGCGCCTGTATACCGGGCATGTGTTCACCAAGTTCACGCAGTTCATGTCCGACCAGCGGTCCACCGTAATATGCCTTTACTGCGACCAGTTGTACTTTGCCTTCAGCAAAATCGAGTACTTGCAGAGCGCCGGGGTGTTCGATCAGACGCTGTACATATTCGGTGACCAGTTGTTCCGGACTGATAAGTACATCAATAGGTATCGCGTCCTGAGAGAACAATTCTGGTAATTCAAGATATTCGGTAGCACGAATACGGGCAATTTTTGTCGGTGTATGAAACATACTATAGGCAATCTGGCAGGCCGCCATGTTGGTTTCATCGCTATTGGTAACAGCGATAATCATATCGGCATCATCAGCACCGGCACTTTTTAATACATCCGGATATGAGGCGATACCGGCAATCGTGCGCAAATCAAAACGATCCTGTAGTGCCTGCAGGCTTGCAGTATCAGTATCAACGACGGTGATGTCATTGGATTCACTGGCCAGATTAGCAGCTACCGAGCTTCCTACTTGTCCTGCACCTAAAATAATAATTTTCATAGAATTTATTTTTGTTCTTTCGTAAAAGAATAATAGCCTGAAACCCTGTTCTTGCTAGCATTCAGGAGCCGGTTTCCTTGATATCAATACCGAGTGCACGCATTTTACGATAAAGATTGGTACGTTCCATCCCGGTTAATTTGGCCAATTGTGTGACATTGCCTCCGCAGGCATGAAGCCGGTGCTTCAGGTAATCACGCTCAAATATTTCACGTGCCTTTTTAAACGGCAGATCATAAATATCGGGTGTCAGTCCTGCCTCAATTGTTTCATGAGGTTTGCTAAGTGAAAATTCCACTTCATCCAGTGAAATTTCTTCCTCGGTTCCAAGTATCAGCAAGCGTTGTACCAGATTTTCGAGTTCACGCACGTTACCAGGCCAACGATGATTGCGTAGCCGATTCTGGGCGGCAACGGTAAAGCTACGGTAGGGTAAATTGTCCCTGTCAACATACAAACCGATATAGTAATTAATCAGATCAGGAATATCCTGTATATGTTCGCGCAGTGGTGCAATATGGATCGGAACAACATTCAGCTTGTAATACAAGTCATCACGAAAATGACCATCCTGTACTTCCTTTTCCAGATTTTTGTGGGTTGCAGCAATAATGCGCACATTGACCTGAACCGGTAAACTCCCGCCAACGCGTGTAAACGTCTGGCTATCAAGCGCGCCCAGTAATTTTGTCTGCATTTCCAGATCCATATCGCAGATCTCATCAAAGAATAATGTGCCGCCATTGGCCTGTTCAAATCGGCCAAAATGCACATGGTCATCTTTTTCATAACCAAAAAGTTCCATGGCTGAATTTTCTCGTGCAATGGTGGCAACATTAATTTCAACATAGGGTCCGGACTTGCGTGCGCTGTTGCTGTGTAGATAATGTGCTGCAACACGTTTGCCACTACCAGCTTCTCCGGTTATTAGTACACAGGTGTCATGTAGTGCTACCTTGATGATTTGTTCGCGTAATGACTGCATTGGTTTGCTTTTGCCAATCGGTTCACTGACAGGTTGGGCACGGCGCAACAAGCTGATATTTTCCTTTTGTAACTTGTCTGTTTCGAGCGCCCTTTCAACGGTGAGCACAAGCTTGGAGAGAGACAGTGGTTTTTCCAGATAGTCCCATGCACCCAGACGGGTAGCTTCTACAGCAGTCTCGATCGTGCCATGACCGGAAATCATGATTACCGGCATCAGGACATCATCTTCTTCTGCCCATTCCTTTAATAGGGAGATGCCATCACTGTCCGGCATCCAGATATCGAGCAAGACAAGATCAGGGCGTCGATGACGACGTGCATCGCGCGCACTTTTTGCATCCTGCGCAGTGGTAACGTCATAGCCTTCATCTTCCAGAATATCCTTTACCAGCGTACAGATATCCGGTTCGTCATCAACAACCAGTATGTGTGCCGGGTTCATGCGTTGGTTTCAACCTTTTGTTCATCACTTGATGGAATCTGTTTAATTTCGTGTACCGGAAACCGAATCACAATACAGGCGCCTCCACCTTTGTTATTTTCTGCCCACAATACACCATTGTGTTCTTCTACAATCTTTTTAACGATAGCCAGACCAAGACCGGTGCCTTTGGTTTTGGTAGTAACATAGGGCTCAAAAACATTAGGTAGAATTTTCTCCGGAATGCCAGGACCATTATCAGCAACTCGCAATTCAATAAAATGATCATTCTCCCTGACAATTTGTCGGGAGCTGATGTTAATGACCGGGTGACCCTTGTCAACAGAAGCTTCCATAGCATTCTTTAGCAGGTTATGTATAAGTTGTCTGAGTCGACCGGCATCTGCCTCAATATTAATTGTTTCAGATTCCAGTGTCATATTGATTTCAGTATTATTGGTATTATTGCGGTATAACTCCAGCACTTCATTAATCAGTTTGGGCAGATCAACAGGTATAAGGCGAATTTGAGGACTGCGTGCATATTCAGAAAATGCCTTGACCATTTCCTTCATGACATCTACTTGCTGAACAATGGTGTGTGTTGCACGATCCATGACCTCGGCATCTTCTGCCGGCATGGTATCCAGATATTTGTGACGCAAGCGTTCAGCTGATAATTGAATGGGTGTTAACGGATTTTTAATCTCATGCGCAAGCCTGCGTGCCACTTCACTCCAGGCCTTGTCACTTTGCGCTTGCATCATGACAGTGACATCATCAAAGACAATCACTTGTCCACTGTCTTCTTCTGTAGATAGCAATGCACCGCGACACATAATGACCTTTCTCCCTTCATTGCCAAATATATGGATTTCCTCACGCCAGTCTTTTTCTGCTATTTCAAGATGATGCTTTATACGTTCAATAAAATTTTCAAGATGCGGATTCTGTTTTGAAATCTGGGCGATGTCCTTACCCATGAATTTTTCCATATCTATATCCAATATCTTGCCCGATACCGGATTGGCTGTTTGTAATTGTTGTTTGGTATTAATTGTCAGTACACCGGAAGATAATTTTGACAACACACCTTCGAGAAAGGCGCGTTGTTTTTCCACCAGTTGCTTGCTTTTGGTTTCCGTGTCACGTGCCTGTGAAATTCTATGCGTCATCTGGTTGAATGAGAAAATTAACAAACCCATTTCATCAGTGCCGGGCAATGGAATGCGTTTATCATAATCACCATCGGCAACCGCACGAGTACCTTCAGCGAGTTGCTGAATGGGTGAAACCAGTCGTTGGGCAACAAAAATAGCGGACAGCACAGCAGTCAATACGCCAAGCAACAGGATCAATGACAGAATCAGAGTAAAGCTGTATATAAGCGGACTTCGCAGATAGGACAGTTCGGCATATTGTGCATAGGCAGTCTGTACACTGTCCGCCAGTGTGCCGAGATGTTCAGATACAGGGTACAATGCCTGCAAGATAAGAGTTTCAGCAGTTGGTTCGGTGGCAGGTACTGTAATAACGACACGAATATTAAGTTGCGCATCCTTGATAGGATCGAGCCCTGCATACGAAAGTCCTTGCTTGAGCTGTAACAGGATGGCTTCATCCGGTCGGTCAGGAATAAAATCACCGGTATCGATACTATTTGATGCAATAATTTTCCCGTTTAGACTCATCAATGTAAGTTCAGAAGCATTATTGCGACTACGCAGATCATTTAAGGTAACAGAAATCATACCTAATGGTTGTCCGGATAGCTCGTTGGCCATTTCCTTTGTGTCACGTAACAATTGACGCATACGTACATCCAGCGCGGTACGACTGAGCTCCATGGCATCTTCCATGGCGTGATCAACACGGACATCAAACCAGCTATCAATGCCTCGATGCAGAAACTGAAGTGAAAAATAATAGACCACAGAAACCGGTAGCAGGGAAAGAATAATAAACATGGTCACCAGTCGCAGTGTCATGCGTGAACCCATAACACGCTTGCGATAACGACGGATAAGCTGTGTCAGGTTAAAAGTAATCAGGCCAAGCAGTATGACCAGGCCAAAGACGGCAACCATTAACATAATGGAATACATGCGACCGAACTGTGCAGAGTTTTCAGTGGCCGCA
Organism: Gammaproteobacteria bacterium; assembly: GCA_029882995.1. Lineage (GTDB taxonomy): Bacteria > Pseudomonadota > Gammaproteobacteria > DAOVJZ01 > DAOVJZ01 > DAOVJZ01. Next base: position 15,607 of record JAOUJV010000015.1, read on the forward strand.
CTCATCAGGTAAAGCAGAACAATCAGTCCGACAAATAGCAGGCTGACGGGTTTAAAGCTGGTGCTGAATTGTTTTAGTTTGTCAGCGGCCATGAATACCATTTTCCTGTCAATTGCCAGTCAGGTGATAAATAGGCTACTGGTCTAAGTGGCGAAGGTAACGCCTCAATATCAAGATAAGGTTTTATACGAATTTGAAAATCAAGATCAGTATCAATTTGTGTTGTTACAAAAAGCGGTAATTGTGAAATGCTACCAAGTGATGACAGTGTCAGTTGCAGTGTTAAAAAGTTATAATTTTTACCTGAATTTAAATCACGCAACACATATTGCCTTGTTAATGCATGATACTGAATCTGGTAATATTGTGATAAATCAACGACGGTTCGGTTCCAAAGAAATTTGCGCTGTTCAATAATCTGTATTTCAACCACTATATTCAATGGTACACCGTTATTCAGTGCTTCGAGTACCTGACTACTGAACCAGTACTCAATATTGGCATCAAGGTAAAATGATTTGTCATTTTCATGAACAGCGGCATTGATTACCTTGAAGCCGCTGGCGGGTTTTGGATTCTCGGCCTGAGAAAAACCGGCCTGTAACAACAGGAGCAGAATAAAAAACCTGATTATCGATCTGTTATACCTTGCGCAGACAGGCATAATAAAAACCATCCATTCCATGTTCTCCCGGAAGAATCTGCCGGCCGGCACTGACCTTTCTTCCCCATTTGACATCAATCATTTGTTCCTCAACATCATTGCAGGAATCAATAAAACGTGCAATCTGGTTCTCATTTTCTTGTGGTAGAATCGAGCAGGTTGCATAAACCAGCAGACCTCCGGGTGTGAGTAGAGGCCAAAGCGCATGCAGTATGGCTTCCTGTGTTTGCACCAGCCGATCAATATCTTCCGGTTGACGTAATTGCTTTATATCCGGATGGCGGCGAATAACGCCGGTCGCCGAGCAGGGGGCATCGAGCAGTATGCGATCAAACGGTTTTTTATCCCACCATTGATCCGGCTGTGAGGCATCTGCAACAATCAGTTTGGCCTCGAACCCCAGACGTTTCATATTTTCACTGACAAGTTGCATCCGATTCTGCTCACTGTCGATGGCAACCAGCGTGGCTGCTTCATGACAGGTCTCAAAAATGTGTCCGGTTTTGCCGCCGGGAGCGGCACAGGCATCAAGAATACGATGCCCCTTTTCACAGTTCAGCAAGGAGGCAGCAAACTGGGCGGCCTGATCCTGTACTGATACATGACCCTCAAAAAATCCAGGCAACTGATCTACATTAACCGGTTTATCGAGAGTTAGCGCTGTGTTATTAAATTCAGAGATTGAACAGGTAATATCAAGTTCAGCCAGTTTCCCGATATATTGTTCGCGATCCATTTTTAGCAAGTTCACCCTGAGAGTCATTGGTGGACGTTCATTATTGGCACGCAATATATTTTCCCATTCATCGGGCCAGAACTGTTTTAATATATTTATCAACCATGCAGGATGGGAATATGTAGCAACAGGATCACTGTTAAGCTCATTAATTATGTTTTCCTGTTCACGCTGAAAATTACGCAAGACGGCATTTACAATACTGGTTGCCCATTTTTTACCTATCTTGCCTGTTATTTTTACTGTTTCATCAACTGCAGCATGTGCCGGAGTGCGCATGTGAATGAGTTGATAGAGACCAATGATCAGTAAAAAATGAATATCACGATCACGTTCCTTGAAGGGTTTTTTTACCAGTGAATGAATAATCGATTCCAGTTGCCAGTACCAGCGCAGACAGCCGTATGTTATTTCCTGTAACAGGGGCTGGTCATCGAGTTTTGTTGTTTTTGAAACAGCAGGTAAAACAGTAGCAAGGGACTGATGTTTATCGATGATCTGTTTAAGTGCCTGTATAGATGCCTGTCGAGCAGAGAGTGGTTTTATTTTTGTTTTTCCCATCAGGGGTCAGTCCAGAATTGAACCGGAAATATCATGTGCATTAACAAACTCGGATGCCGTCATGGCGCGTTTGCCTGGCATTTGCAGTTTTTCAATACGCATAATGCCTTTCCCGGTTGCTACATCAATACCTTCTTTATTACAGCTTAAAACAGTGCCCGGTTTTTTATCACTGTTACTATTTATGATAGTGGCAGACCAGATACGCATATTTTCCTTGTTCATTCTGGCATAGGCGACCGGCCACGGATTAAAAGCACGAATTTTTCTTTCTATCTCAGATGCCGGTTTTCCCCAATCTATTAAGGCCTCTTCCTTGGACAGTTTTTTTGCATAGTTAGCCTGACTATCATCCTGTTTAGCCGGATTCACGGTGCCGGATTGTAATTGTGCAAGCACATCAAGCAGAGGCTGTGTTCCAAGTATTGCCAGTTTGTCATGCAGACTGCCGCCGGTTTCATTTTCTGTGATTGCACAGGTGGCAACAGCCAGTACATCTCCGGTATCAAGGCCAATATCCATTTGCATAATACTGACACCGGTTTCACTGTCACCAGCCAGTATGGCGCGTTGAATTGGTGCGGCTCCACGCCAGCGTGGCAGAATAGATGCATGAATATTCAGGCAACCAAATTGCGGAATAGATAAAACAGGCTCCGGCAATAACAATCCATAGGCAACCACAATCATGATATCGGGTTTGAGTTGTGCGATTTGATCCTGTTCCGGTTTTTCTTTTAACGATTCAGGTTGAAAGACATGAATATTATTTTTTAATGCGACTTCCTTGATCGGGCTGGCCTTGAGTTGACGACCGCGGCCAGCTGGGCGATCAGGTTGCGTATAAACAGCAACAACATCATGTCCGGCATTAATCAAGGCTTCCAGTGCAGGCACTGAAAAATCAGGCGTGCCGGCAAAAATAATTCTGAGGCTTTGATTGGGCATGATTACAGTACTTGCTTGCGTACTTTTTCCAGTTTTTTGCGAATGCGTTTTTGCTTCAATGATGACAGATAATCAACAAATAGTTTTCCATCCAGATGATCCATTTCATGCTGGATACATACAGCAAGCAGCCCATCAGTTTCCAATTCAAAGGATTCACCGTCCCGGTTCAATGCGCGTACTTTGATTTTCTCCGCCCTTTCGACTTCTTCAAAAATATCCGGTACCGACAGACAGCCTTCTTCCATTTTTTCTGTGCCAGTTGATTCCAGTATCTCGGGATTAATCAGGCACAGAGGCTGATTCTTGTCTTCGGAAATATCGATCACAATAATCTGTTTGGCAATATTGACCTGAGTTGCGGCCAACCCGATGCCGGGGGCGGCATACATGGTCTCCAGCATGTCATCGACGGTTTTGCGTATCCCGTCATCCACATTTTCTACCGGTAATGCGTGATTACGCAGTCTGGGGTCGGGGTAATGGAGAATATTCAGTAGTGACATGTGAATTACATCAAGCTTTTGATAGTGCAGATAAAATTTATCCTGCTAAAGTAATGTACGTAAGTGACACTATATTATATAGGCGGGAAAACCCATCTGTGTCAGTTTTGTTTTGGGTGTGCCCAGTATACCGTCTATAATTCGGTATGTCCTTAAAAAATAACGGAATAAGGGAATAAAAAGATGTCTAGAAAGTACCTGCTTGTCTTATTGATAGCATTATTTTCAGCCAATATCATGGCCGATGTGGTCAAGCTCAAGGCCGATCATCCGGATCGCTATGTCGTGGTCAAGGGCGATACCCTCTGGGATATTTCAGCCCGTTTCCTCGAAAACCCATGGAAGTGGCCGGAAATTTGGCATGTAAATACCCAAATCAAGAACCCGCATCTTATTTATCCAGGAGATGTTATTGCACTGACCTGGAAAGATGGCAAACCGCGCCTTGAAATACAACGTGGTCGACAGACAATAAAACTATCACCCAATGTACGTGAATCACGGATTGAATCTGCGATACCGACCATTCCGGTTGATGCCATTCGCCAGTTTATGAACAGTAATCGTATTGTCGGCAAGGATGAAATAGACAATGCAGCCTATATTCTGTCACTGGCATCGGACCATCTGATCGGTGGAGAAGGGATAGAAGTCTTTGTGCGTAATCGCAAGAAAGAAGATGCCACCAGTCGTTACGAAGTGCTGAGAGCAAACAAGCCGTTTATTGATCCTGTTAGCGGTGAAGAAATCGGTTATGAAGCCCTTTATCTGGGTGATTCGGAAATGCAGGCTGAAGGTGACCCGGCACGTTTCATGCTGACACAAACACGCCGTGAAGTGTTGAAAGGCGATCGTTTGTTGCCGATGAAAGATGAAGCCATACATCATTACTACACACCACGTTCACCTTCGAATCAGATTGAAGGTCGTATTATTTCGGTTGTTGACGGTGTCAACCAGGTTGGTTCCTATCAGGTTGTTGCTATTAACAAGGGCGAAACCGACGGTCTGAATTCAGGTAACGTGCTGGCCATTTATCAAACAGGTGAGCAGGTGCGTGACAGCATGAATAAAAATGAAATGGTTAAACTCCCTAACGAGCGAGCTGGTCTTTTAATGGTTTTCCGCACTTATGAACGGGTAAGTTATGCGTTAGTGATGGAAGCTATTAAGCCTATACATGTTCTTGATACTGTCGTAAACCCGTAAAAAACTCCTAAAACGGTGCTGGCGGTGTTAAAAAGAAACTCGGATTAGCGTTATTTACCAGTATGTAAACTCCGCATCCTTGTTTCTTTTTGCCTAGCCATCATCCGTTTTATGACCTTTTTATAATTTCCAAAGAGATAATTTTCCAACAGTAAAATACGTTATACTTCTTCCACCAAAGGATTGGTGGGAGATGTTTTCATGGAAGAAGAAATTTTTAATTGGTTGGTCGTTGTAAATACCCCTGGTCTGGGGATTCATACTTTTCATACCCTGCTGGAACAAGGCTTTTCACCGTCACGTTTATTACAAGCGGTGCATGATAATAAACCGGTTGAAGGGGTAAACCGGAAAATGATTGAGTGGTTAAGATCACCTGATACAAAAACATGCTTAAAGGATATGGCATGGCTTGAACAGGAAAATAACCATATTGTTTTATTTACCGATCCTCTGTACCCACCACTGTTAAAGGAAATTATTGATCCACCGCCTGTACTTTATGTGCATGGGGATGTTTCCTGTTTATCACATTACCAGATTGCGATGATCGGCAGCCGAAACCCGACAGGTGGCGGCAGTGAAACTGCGCAACGATTTGCACATAGTCTTGCACAAACCGGCTTTGTTATTACCAGTGGTCTGGCATTAGGTATTGATGCTGATAGCCATCGCGGAGCAATCAGTGCAGGAGGTAAAACGATTGCTGTTACAGGTACAGGACTGGATCGCGTTTATCCGGCACGCAATAAAATGCTCGCACATGAAATTGTTGAAACCGGTGGTGCACTGGTTTCCGAATTTCCGATTGGTACTCCGCCATTGGCAAATCATTTTCCTCGTCGCAATCGTATTGTCAGTGGACTTGCATTGGGTGTGCTGGTAATTGAAGCGGCACGGCGCAGTGGCTCACTGATCACAGCCAGATTAGCGGCTGAACAGGGACGCGAAGTCTTTGCCATCCCGGGCTCAATACACAACCCGTTAGCCAAGGGATGCCACCGCCTTATTCGTCAGGGTGCCAAGCTGGTTGAGACCGTAGAGGATATCCTTGAAGAATTAGGGCCATTGGCACATGTTGAATTTTTAGACAAAAATCCGGTCGAAAAAGCTGAAAACAAGGTATTTCCGGATAATGATGAGCAGAGATTGCTTGAATACATCGGTTATGACCCGATATCCATTGATATGCTTATAGAGAGGTCTGGATTGACGGCTGAGATAGTTTCATCCATGCTGTTAGTATTGGAGCTGCGGGGTTTTGTCTCTTCTGCAGCAGGGGGTATCATTATAAAAACAACAAAAGAGAGCGTGCTATGAAGGAAAATGTGCTGGATATTTTGGTGTATCTCTTTGAAAACTATATAAATGATGATGAAACAGAACTGGCAGTTGATGAGGAGACATTAAGAACGGAATTGGTAGAATCAGGCTTTGCCGAAAAAGAAGTGGTTAAGGCATTTTCGTGGCTTGAGGATTTGAATCCCAGAGTATTGGAAGAATATGATGGAGCCCGTCTGACTCACACGGACTCGATTCGTGTCTATACTGACCGGGAGAATGAGAAACTGGATATGGTCTGCAGAGGCTTCCTGATGTTTCTGGAGCAGGTCGGTATCCTTGATGCACATTCAAGAGAGTTAATTCTTGATCGGGTAATGGCACTGGAAGCGGATGATATTTCGCTCGAACAATTGAAGTGGGTCATATTATTGGTATTGTTTAACCAGCCGGGGCAGGAAGAAGCCTTCGCCTGGATGGAAGACCTGGTTTATGAAGAAATGGTAGGTGCGCCGCACTGATCAAATGGAACAGGTTAGGAATTTTTTATTAACTGCCCGCGTTTCGCGGGCTTTGCTTTTCCAGTAGGGTGTTATGAGTAAAAACCTTGTATTAGTAGAATCGCCGGCAAAATCAAAAACGATTAAAAAATATCTGGGTAAGGATTATCAGGTATTGGCGACCTATGGTCATGTCCGTGACTTGTTACCAAAGGAAGGCGCAGTTGATACGGAACACGATTTCAAAATGACATATCGTGCAATCGAAAAAAATCAGAGACACATTGATGCGATTGCCAAGGAAATGAAAAAGGCGGACACATTGTTGCTCGCAACTGACCCGGATCGCGAAGGTGAAGCAATTTCATGGCATGTATGTGAATTATTAAAAGATAAAAAACTGCTTAAAGACAAAAAGGTAAAGCGTGTTGTATTTCACGAAATTACCAAGAATGCCATTATTGATGCAGTAGAGCATCCACGTGATTTATCGATGGATTTGATTAATGCACAGCAGGCGCGTCGTGCACTGGACTTTCTGGTTGGTTTTAATTTATCACCATTGCTGTGGAGAAAAATTCGACCCGGTCTGTCAGCCGGTCGTGTACAAAGTCCGGCATTACGCATGATCGTTGAACGTGAGGAAGAAATTGAAAAATTTGAACCACGTGAATACTGGACCATTGAAGCTGATATGCAACAGAACAATCAGGACTTTGTTTCCAGACTGACGCAGTATCAGGGAGAAAAACTGTCCCAGTTCAGCATCAATAATGAAAAGGATGCCAAGGCGGCGCATGCTGTTCTGATCAAAGCAGCCAACGGTAAATTAAAAGTTACCAGCGTTGAAAAGAAAAAGCGCAAGCGTAATCCGGCAGCACCGTTTACAACATCCACATTACAACAGGAAGCCTCGCGCAAGCTGGGGTTCACTGCACAGCGTACCATGCGTATTGCACAGCAGTTATATGAAGGTGTTGATGTTGGCAGTGGTACAGTTGGTTTAATTACCTATATGCGTACAGACTCGGTGAGCCTGGCGCAGGAAGCACTGGATGAAATTCGTGAATCCATCGCAAACCGTTTTGGCAAGGACAAGGTGCCAAACAAGCCGCATGTGTATAAAACCAAGGCGAAGAATGCACAGGAAGCACACGAAGCGATTCGTCCCACTTCAGTCAAACGTACGCCGGAAATTATCAAGGAATACCTGAACAAGGATCAGCTCAAGTTATATCAATTGATCTGGAAACGTACCATGGCATCGCAAATGATTCATGCCACCATGGATATGGTGGGTGTTGATTTGGCCGCCGGTGACAAGGGCGTGTTCCGCGCTAATGGTACCACCGTTGTTGAACCCGGTTTTATGGCTGTGTATCAGGAAGATGTCGATGATGCCAAGAAGGAAGAAAGTGATGCTGAAAAAATTCTGCCGCCAATGAAAGAAGGCGATGAAATTGAGCTGAAAAAAATCAGGAATGAACAGCATTTCACCGAACCACCTCCACGCTATACGGAAGCAAGTCTGGTCAAGACACTGGAAGAACACGGTATCGGTCGCCCATCAACCTATGCCTCCATTATTTCAACCTTGCAGAACCGCGAGTATGTCGAAATAGATAAGCGCCGGTTTATGCCAACCGATGTAGGACGGGTTACCAATCGCTTCCTGACCCAGCACTTTACCAAGTATGTTGATTATGATTTTACCGCCAATCTTGAAGATGAGCTGGATGCGATTGCACGTGGTGAGGAAGAATGGATTCCGCTGTTGAAAAAATTCTGGAGTCCGTTCAAGAAACTGGTAGTCGAAAAAGACAAAACAGTTGATCGCAAGGATGTAACACATGAACCGCTGGATGAAAAATGTCCCAAGTGCGGAAAAGGCCTTTCAATTCGTCTCGGAAGACGCGGACGTTTTGTGGGTTGTGATGAATACCCTGAATGTGACTACACACGTAATGTAGGTGATGACAAAGGCAGTAGCGAACCGGAAATTGTTGAGGGACGCAAGTGTCCTGAATGCAGTTCGGATCTGGTGATCAAAACCGGACGTTATGGCAAGTTTATTGGATGCGGTGGTTATCCTGATTGTAAATATATCGAGCCACTGGAAAAACCGGAAGACACCGGTGTTGATTGTCCCAAATGCAAAAACGGAAGCATGCTCAAGCGCAAGTCGCGGCGTGGCAAGATTTTCTATTCCTGTTCGCTGTATCCGGATTGTGATTATGCCGTCTGGAATGAGCCTATCGAAGAGGCTTGCCCGGATTGCAAATGGCCCATGCTGACAGTCAAGACAACCAAGAAACGCGGCACCGAAAAGGTGTGTCCACAGAAAGATTGCAAATTTGTCGAAGCAGTTGAAGACAAGGAAGCATCCTGATTTTTCAATAAAACATTAATTGGAGATTTTTATATCATGTCAAAACCATTTATTGCTATTTTAATGGGTTCAGATTCCGATCTACCTGTAATGCAATCCACAATCGATCAGCTAAAAGCATTCGATATTCCGTGTGAAGTCAGGGTGTCTTCTGCCCATCGTACACCGGAAGCCACCAGCAGTTATGTACACGATGCCGATGCCCGTGGTTGTGCAGCATTTATCTGTGCTGCCGGTCTGGCCGCTCATCTGGCCGGTAATGTCGCTGCACATACTATCAAGCCGGTAATTGGTGTACCGATGGACGGTGGCCCGTTATCAGGAATGGATGCACTGTTATCTACAGTACAAATGCCAGCCGGTATTCCGGTTGCAACAGTGGCAATCGGCAAGGCCGGTGCAAAGAATGCCGCTCATCTGGCAGCACAAATTCTTGCTATTACCGACAGCAGTGTTGCAGCCCGTATTAAAAAAGGGCGTGAAGATAACGCAGCAGACATCATGAAAAAGAATGATGAACTGCAAAGCAAGCTATAAGGAACCATAGGCATTGCGCTGGTTACAGTTGCGCAAGGCAGTCAGGGTTCTTAATCACGGCGGCATTATTGCGTATCCTACAGAATCGGTTTACGGACTGGGATGTGATCCAAACAACGGATCCGCCGTATATCGCTTGTTATGGCTGAAGCAACGATCAGTTGATAAAGGTTTAATCCTGATCGCCTCATCATTGAAACAGCTTAAGCCCTACCTCGCCGAGATAGGCGAAGAATATCTCGAACGCGCGTTGATGACATGGCCGGGTCCGGCAACATGGTTAATACCTGCCAGTAACAAAACACCGCATTGGTTACGTGGAAAGCACAACACGATTGCTGTGCGTGTCACCAATCACCCACTGGCATCAGCACTGTGCCAGCAATTCAAAGGGCCTGTTGTTTCTACCAGTGCCAATAAAACCGGCGATCCGGTAACAAAACAGGTAGATCAAGTCAGGCAGATATTTAGCGACGATATCGATTTCTATCTGGAAGGCGCAATCGGTGATCTGGAACGGCCAACAGAAATTCGTGACATTATGACGAATGAAATCATACGGGCAGGCTAGATGATGTAATAAAAAAGGCCAGATGAATATTCATCTGGCCTTTTGCTTTAAAGGGCAATATCTAATCAGGCTGTTGCAGCAGATGATATGTTACTAAAGGCATCAATTAACTGGTCTTCCAGTTCAATACGATCTGCCAGTTTTTCACCAAGCTTGGAGAGATCCTGTTCCAGTTCTTCAGGTGAGGTGGTGTCCTTGGTGTATTTGTCGTTGAAATCAACAATGGTTTGAGTTATTTCCGCAATACGTGAATAGATTTGTTCGGCCACTTCCTTTACAACCTGACGGCGTTCTGCATTATCCGCAAAGTGCTTGTATAGATGGAAGTGTGCTTCGGCGGTGTAATCAATTAATGAATTACAAAAATCCTGTAACAGTTTGCCAATGCTTTTGAGATCATCGTCTTTATCAAAAGGATGATTTTCTGCCAACTTGCCATACAGCGTCAGCATATCAGTACGTGCATCAACCAGTTTCTGGATTAATTCACGTGACCTTGTTCTACGTTCTACAAATTGTTTTATTTCGGCAGCCATACTGCATTCCTCTTTTGGTGTTTATCCCCACTCATAAACAGGATGAGGTTATTATTAATAGCTGGATTTTTTATACACGAAACCAGAGAGATAGACAACTCTTTTAATCCATTACTTGTTTTGTCTGGTATAACTAAGATCTTGTTTTTAAGGCTTATTAGGGATCGCTAATGGATTATTCCCTGTGTTTAAAGCGGAAATAAGAGGTTGCGCCGGCGGAGGTTAAAATACACCAGACAGCAAACAATGCGCCTGGTAATGCGGTTTCGGGTGTGAAGTGTTTCAGTGCCAGCGCGACTCCCAGCCCCGCATTTTGCATTCCTATTTCAATGGCAAGCGTTAGTTGATGTTTATGATCAAAACCAAACCAGCGTGCCGCAAACCATCCGGCGAGATAACCAAGTGCATTAAGTATCACAACCAGTAACAGGATTTCAGCACCAACAGAAGCAATCCGTTCCTGATTGGCGGCAACGGCATAACTGCAAATAATAATTATCGCAATTGCGGCAATAGCCGGTGCAATATCACTGGCACTTTTTTTCAAAGTGTTATTCATGAAATGGCGCAACACCATCCCGGCGATCAGCGGCAGTAATACGGTTTGTAAAATGGTTTTCATCATGCCCCAGAACGGAATAGGCATAAATACACCACCGAGCAGTTCAACCAGTGACGGGGTTACCAGTGGTGATAAAAACGTGGCGACAGTGGTTAATGCAATAGAAAAGGCCAGTGCACCACCGGCCAGATACACAATCACATTACTGGCCATGGCACCGGGCGCACAGCCGACAATAATGAATCCAAGCGCAATCTCTTTGGGCAGATCAGTGAAAAAGGCTACAGCAAAGCCCAGTAGGGGCATGACGGAATACTGGGTCAGAACGCCCAGGCCAATCCGTCTGGGGTGTTTCAAGGTATCATTCATGTCTTCTGGTTTCAGAACCAGTCCAAGCGCAAACATGGTCGCGGCAAAAAACCAGAGAAAACTTTGTTTGAAAACCAGAAACAGGGGTGGGTGTATATAGGCAGCAATGGCCCCAATCAGGGTAAGCGGCGCCAGACCATTGGCAATCAAACGAAAAATAAATAGCATGATTTTAAAGAGTTATCGTTATCCTGAGAGCATGTTATAGGAATTAGTATGAGGATACACGGTAAATTCCGGAGTGAGCAGGTCTAAGTTCATGGATTTATTGTATTTGTTGTATACTTAGGGCACATATCTATACAGGACAGGGTTTTGGCCAATAAATTTTCTGCTCAGTTTTCATCTACCCGCATGCGGCGTATGCGCAAGGATGAGTTTTCACGCCAGTTAATGCGCGAGACCCGGTTGTCTGCTGATAACCTGATTTATCCCGTATTCATTATGGAAGGGGCAGGCGTCAGGGAGCCGGTGCTGTCCATGCCCGGTATCGATCGGGTCAGTATTGATGAACTCATGAAGGAAGCGGCCGATCTGGTCAAGCTGGGTGTTCCGGCCATAGCCCTGTTTCCGGTCACACCCTGTGAAAAGAAATCAGAGGATGCACGCGAGGCCTATAATCCGGAAGGTCTGGCGCAACGCGCTGTGAAGGCGTTGAAAGATGCGTATCCCGATCTGGGTGTCATTACTGATGTGGCACTCGATCCGTTTACTACTCATGGTCAGGACGGTCTGATTGATGGAAGTGGTTATGTGCTGAATGATGAAACCGTTGAAGTGCTGGTGAAGCAGGCGGTATCTCATGCCGAGGCAGGTGCGGATATTGTCGCGCCGTCCGATATGATGGATGGCCGTGTTGGTGCAATTCGAAATGCACTCGAAACCAATGGTCATATTCATACCCGCATACTGGCCTATTCTGCAAAATATGCGTCCAGCTTTTATGGCCCATTTCGTGATGCGGTAGGATCTTCGGGCAATCTTGGTGCAGGAAATAAATATACCTATCAGATGGATTGCGCCAATTCTGATGAATCACTGCGTGAAGTTGAACTCGATCTGGCAGAAGGTGCTGACATGGTCATGGTAAAACCCGGCATGCCTTATCTGGATATTGTGCGTCGTGTGAAAGATGAATTTGGTGTACCCACATTTGTTTATCAGGTCAGTGGTGAATACGCCATGCTGATGGCCGCCAGTCAGAACGGTTGGCTGGATGAAAAATCGGTAGTGATGGAATCACTGGTCTCGATCAAACGTGCCGGTGCTGACGGTATTCTTACCTATTTTGCGAAGAAAGCGGCTGCCTGGTTGCAGGAAAAATAATTACAATCTCACAGTTTTTCTTGTTACACTTCCTGAATATCTTTATTTCCCCTTTGTTTTTAGTACGTTAAAAAAAAATTAAAAAAGGCTTGTGAGAGTTTTGAAAATACGTATACTGCGCGCCAATACAAAAGATTAAATAAACCAGATGCTGAATGAGCAGCGTCGCAACGGTACTGAAAGGCAGTGCCAATAGGAGAAAGAAGTATGCCTAGTTATTTAACGAACCTTTTTGGTCGTTCTCCCGTCCGTCCCCTGCAAGAACACATGACAAAAGTTTATGCATGTGTCACCCAACTAACCCCCCTTTTTGAAGCACTCGTCGCAAATGATCAGGAAAAGATCAAGGAAGTTCGTCAGGACATTTCAGCGATGGAAAGCGAAGCTGATGAATTGAAATGGGAGTTACGTAACCATTTACCAACCGGTTTATTCATGCCGGTGGACAGACGCGATTTACTCGAAGTACTCCAGATGCAGGACAAGATTGCAAATCAGGCACAGGATATTGCCGGTTTGATTATTGGCCGTCGCATGACGTTACCTGAACAAATGCATGAATCATTTCTTGTTTATGGCAGACGAGTTGTTGATGCCTGTAAACAGGCACTCAAGGTTATTAATGAGCTGGATGAACTGGTTGAGACCGGTTTTCGCGGTGCCGAAGTGGAGCGGGTTCAGGACATGATTAATGAACTCAATGCCATCGAGAATGATACAGATAAGTTGCAAATAAAACTGCGTGATATGTTGTTTGAGCTTGAAGACACATTAAGACCAACGGATGTGATGTTTACATATCGATTGCTGGAAAGTGTGGGTAATGTAGCTGATTTATCACAACGTGTTGGCAGTCGCTTGCAACTGTTGTTGGCAAGATAGGGGATAACATAATGGATCAGATTTCAATTTATATTATCCTCGCTGCTGTCTTTGGATTATTAATGGCATGGGGCATTGGTGCCAACGATGTGGCCAATGCGATGGCGACTTCAGTTGGTTCAAAAGCGATCACGGTTTATCAGGCCATTTTCATTGCCGCCATTTTTGAGTTTGCCGGTGCCTATCTGGCCGGTGGTTCGGTTACTTCAACAATTCGAAAAGGGATTGTTGATAGTTTGTATTTTGCCGACAACCCGGATTTACTTGTCTTTGGTATGTTGGCCTCGTTATTGTCTGCCGGTATCTGGTTATTTATTGCATCGCGCAATGGCTGGCCGGTATCAACCACACACACGATTGTTGGTGCCATTGTTGGTTTTGCCGCAGTGGGTGTGGGAATGGATGCGGTGAAATGGGGCAAGGTCGGCACCATTGTTATGAGCTGGATAGTTTCACCATTACTCGCCGGCACAATTGCTTTAATGATTTTCCGTTCTATTCAGAGACTGATTCTGGACACAGATAAACCACTGGATAACGCGCGCAAGTATGGGCCTGTTTATATCTTTGCAGTGGTATTTGTAATTGCCATGCTCACCATGAAAAAAGGACTCAAACACCTTAGTCTGGATATCAGCACAGGTGAAAGCTTTGTCTACGCTATCGCAGTGGCATTTGTATTTGCAATCATTGGTGTATTCCTTGTACGTCGTGTCAAGGTAGACCCGGATGCAGATCTCAATTTCCACTACGCTAACGTAGAAAAGGTGTTCGCTGTCTTGATGGTCTTTACCGCCTCGGCAATGGCATTTGCACATGGTTCAAACGATGTGGCCAATGCTATTGGTCCTGTCGCTGCTGTTGTGAGTACCGTTACAACCGGCGGTGTTTTGCAAAAATCAGTTTTACCAACATGGGTTCTGTTGCTGGGCGGCGGTGGTATTGTCTTTGGTCTGGCGACTTATGGTTTCAAGGTAATGAAAACAGTAGGCCAGAAGATCACTGAACTGACACCCAGCCGTGGTTTTGCTGCCGAGCTATCTGCTGCTTCAACGGTTGTACTGGCTTCCTTTACCGGTTTACCGGTTTCGACAACTCACACACTGGTAGGTGCTGTGCTTGGTGTTGGTCTGGCGCGCGGTATTGCAGCATTGAATATGCGTGTTGTTGGCAACATCTTCATGTCATGGGTGGTGACATTACCGGCAGGCGCGATTATGTCTATTATGTTCTTCTATATGCTTAAGGGTATTTTTGCACCTTAAGTCCCTGAAGCGGCGCTGGCTGTGTTGAAAAGAAACTCGAATTTGCTCATTTACTAGCATGTAAACTCCGCATTCTCGTTTCTTTTCGCCTTGCCATCATCCACTTCAGGAACTTAAGGCACGAAGGAAGCGGCACTGGCAGTATTGATCAAAAGGCATGGAATCTTGTTTCATGCCTTTTTCTTTTGTATGGCAGGTGATATACCATCATCTATACTTACGACTTGTAACTTTTATTTTTTAAACAATGACAGACCAATATGCCGTGATGGGAAATCCCATCGCACACAGTAAATCTCCGAGTATTCACAAACAGTTTGCCGAGCAAACCGGGCAGTCGCTTGCGTATACAGCAATACTGGTAGAAAAAAATGCATTTCCTCAGGCAGTTGATACCTTTCAGTCACAAGGTGGCAAGGGTCTGAATATTACCGTGCCCTTTAAAGAAGAGGCATGGCATTGTGTGAATGAACGCAGTAAGCGTGCCGAGCTGGCGGGCGCAATCAACACCATTGTGTTTCAGGAAGACGGATCACGCTTTGGCGACAATACCGATGGTGTTGGTTTGATTAATGACATCGTGAAAAATAATCATGGCCAGATTGCAGGTAATCATATTCTGGTGGTCGGTGCCGGTGGTGCAACACGGGGAATTGTTGGACCACTGCTGGATGAGAAACCGGCACAACTGGTGATTGCCAATCGTACCGCAGAGAAAGCGATTATGCTGGCGGAAGATTTTTTACCGTTAGGCAACGTAAGAGGTTGTGGACTTGATCTACCTAACAATCAAAAATTCGATATGGTGATTAATGCCACTGCGGCAAGTTTGCAGGGTGAAATTCCCGCGTTACCGGAAAATATTTTTGCCGCCGATGGCTGGTGTTATGACCTGATGTACAGCGCAGAACCCACTGCCTTTATGCAATGGAGCCAACAGCAGGGTGCTTCAGTTATGCTCGACGGCCTTGGGATGCTCGTTGAGCAGGCTGCGGAGTCTTTTTATCTTTGGCGTGGGGTGCGGCCTGAGACTGGTCCAGTACTCTCATCTCTACGAGATGCACTCCATCATTAAATTTTTCTGTCAGAAAACCACGGCGTTCTTTCTTTCTTTTATTATCAGTGGTCCATTTTATATCACGCCAGCCAATCGCACGGCGTTCATTGAAGCTGGCACGGTGGTGATACTCACGGACAAAAATCATTTCGCCGTCAAAGACGCTGTTGTTTAGCATTTTGATAGCACGCTTGGCATGCTTGACAGGGTTAACAGAGATACATGCATAACGTATCTTTGCACCATGATTCTGGTTTTTAAAAAATTTGATATGGGCAGTTTTGCAAAACTTCAGGAATAGCCTTTCCAATGCACCTGCATCGACCCTGTTAGACAGGTTACCTACAAATACATCCATTATCGGAGCCCCTTTGTTGAGATTTCCCTTCGTTATTTTTATTGCATCAGCACTTCCTGTGCCGGTCTTTCAAGTTTACATAATGATCGGCTGAATACGCCAGCCATTTTTTTTCTTTATCAGTCAATTCCCTGACTTTTCTGGCGGGTGCTCCCAGCCAGAGATAGCCGCTTTCAATGATTTTACCGGGGGAAACCAGACTTCCGGCACCCACCATGGCAAAATCCTCGATAATGGCTCCATCCAGTACAGTCGCACCCATGCCAACCAGTGAGAAATTGCCCACAGTACAGGCATGCAATATAACGCCATGTCCCACTGTGACATTGTCACCAACAGTTAGTTCAAAACCGCCCGGTGCAAACTCGCCATCATGGGTGACATGCAAAATGGAGCCATCCTGAATATTGGTACGTTTTCCAATACGGATGGAATTGACATCACCGCGTACAGCTGTCATGGGCCAGATAGAGGAATCAGCACCAATAACCACATCACCGACCACCAGTGCAGTTTCATCTATGTATGCACTGTCATGTATATCAGGAGTAAAATTTTCAAATTTGCGTATGGTCATTTCATTGTCACCAGTTCTTCACTGCTGGTTGGATGAATTGCCACTGTGTTATCAAAGTCTGCCTTGGTCGCGCCCATCTTGATCGCAACTGCAAAACCCTGCAGCATTTCATCTGCACCGGTACCGATAATATGACAGCCGACAATCTTTTCTTTTGCACCCACAGTCACCAGTTTCATGGCAGTTTTGGTTTCACCATCCGTCAGCGCATGATACATGGCGGTAAAGCGTGTCTGGTAAACCTTGACTGCATCACCGTGTGTCTTGCGTGCTTCATCTTCACTTAAACCGACAGTACCAATTGGTGGATGTGAGAATACCACGGTGGCGATATTGTCATAATCGAGTTTCAGATTGGCTTCCTTGTTAAACAGACGACGTGCAAGACGGCGGCCAGCGGCAATCGCAACGGGTGTTAATGCGGCTTTGCCTGTGACATCACCAATCGCATAAATACCCGGCATAATGGTATTTTCATATTGATCAACCTGTATAAAACCCTTGTCATCAGTATCAAGGCCGGCGGCTTCCAGATTCAGATCATCGGTCAACGGACGACGACCGGTAGCCCAGATTAAACAATCAAAGCCGGTGAGTTTTTGATCAGCATGATGCAGTGTCAATGTTCCATCCGATTCCTTTGTAATTTCTGTAAGTGAGGTATTGGTCAGAATATTAATACCATGATCAATCATTTCTTCCATGAGTGTTTCACGTAACATGGCATCAAAATTGTCCAGCACATGTTCACGCCGGATTAACAGACTGACTTCACTACCCAGTGCATTTAACAAACCGGCCAGTTCTACCGCAATGTAACCGGCACCAACGACGGCAACGCGTTTGGGTAAATGATCGAGTTCAAAAAATCCATCAGACGTAATGCCGTGTTCAGCGCCGGGAGTATCCGGAACAACGGGAGTACCACCGGGTGCAATCACAATATGATCCGCTGTAAATTGTTCACCGTTAACTTCCAGTGTGTTTTTATCTACAAAGCGGGCGTGACCCTGAATCATATCAATGTCAGAATCTTTCAGGTAAGTACCGTACCAGTCATTGATACCTTTGATATATTTTTGTCTGCCTTCAACCAGTTTCTTCCAGTCGAAATTGTTGCGGGTAATATCAAAACCATAACCGCTGGCATCTTCCAGCGCGTGCGCAATCGAGGCGCCATACCACATGACTTTTTTAGGTACACAGCCGACATTGACACAAGTGCCGCCGACCTTGCTCTTTTCGATAACAGCACATTTGGCTCCATGTTTGGCGCCCATTTCAGCCGCAGACAGACCGCCACTACCGGCACCGATGGAAATAAGGTCATAATGCTTTGCCATTGCAAATCCTTGTTTTCAACAAAAAAGTGATTTTATCACGGGATTGAATATGAAGGACTAGGGTATTTTTGGGGTTTTATTATTAAACTGTCAAAATATGACCTGAATCAGTTCTATATCTGGAAAACAGCCTATAAACTGACACTTATCAATAAAACAAACAATTGTGGAATTTTCATGAGAGAAGAAAACCTGTCACTGCGCGCCAAGTACAATATCACAGCACTGTTTTACGATATTCTGGATTACCCGTGGGAACGGGTATACAGAAAATGGCGTCCTGAGATATTGGGCAATCTGCGTGGCAAGGTACTGGAAGCCGGTGTTGGAACTGGCAGAAACTTCCAGCACTATCATGAGAGCGTTGAGCTGACCGGTCTCGACCTGAGTCATGTCATGTTAAGAAAGGCCGGCAAGAAGGTAAAAAACGCAAAATGTAAAATTGAACTTCTACACGATGATGCCAGTATCATGCATCTGGTGGATTCAAATCAGTATGACTGGGTTATCTCCACCTTTCTTTGTTGCGTGATGCCCGATGAAGTACAACCGCATGCACTGGAACAATTCAGTCGTGTCCTGAAGCCTGGCGGCAAATTCAAATTACTGGAAATGATTTATTCCAGGGATAAAAAAATAAGGCAGCGTCAGGATTTGTTTACCGGTTTTGTTGAAAAGGTTTATGGTGCCCGTTTTGACAGACATACCCTCGATTTTATAAACGCATCACCCGATTTGGAAGTGACCAGCACTCGGTTTTTAAAGGATGATGTTTATCTTTTGATAGAAGGACAAAAAAACTAGTTAATCAGTGTGCGCCCACCGTCCACCGTCAACACCTGCCCACTCATGTAAGTCGCATCTTCGATTAAAAACTTCACGGCCTTGGCGATGTCCATCGGGTCACCTTTGCGTTTGAGAGCGGTGCGGGTGATGATGCGTTGCTTGGTAACTTCATCGATACCGTTATCGGGCCACATGATGGCACCGGGTGCAATGGCATTGACTCTGATCTCGGGGCCAAGTTCACGCGCCATGCTTTTGGTGAGCATGACGAGACCGGCCTTGGCGATACTGTAGACAGGATAATTCTTGAGTGGCCGGTCGGCATGAATATCAACAATGTTGATAATGCAACCTTTGGCTGGTTTCAGAAACGGGGCTGAGTCCTGACAGACAAAAAACGGTGCCTTGAGGTTGCTGCCAATCAGGTCTTCCCATTGATCATCGGTTGCTGTGCCAACCGGTGTTTCGTAAAAGCTGGAGGCGTTGTTGATGACTACATCCAGTTGCCCCCAGGCTTCTGCTGCCTGCTTGACCATGCTTTTTATTTTTTTGCTCTGGTGCAGGTCGGCTTGAATCAATACAACCGAGTTTTCGCGTTTGGCATTGAGTTCTTCCTGCAAGG
>JAOUJV010000016.1 GCA_029882995.1 Gammaproteobacteria bacterium
GATGCCGGTATGCCAGCGGTGGCGGTGACCGATTTCTCTAATCTGTTTGCACTGGTCAAGTTTTATCGTGCTGCACAGTCAGCCGGCATAAAACCCATCACCGGTGTCGATCTGCTGGTTCACAATGATACCGATCCTAATCATCCCACTCGCTTGACCTTATTGTGTCAGCATCAGGCAGGTTATCTAAATCTGACGCGTTTGATTTCCCGAGCCTGGCTGGAAGGACAGCATCGTGGCAAGCCCATGCTCAATCGAGCCTGGCTGGATGAAGAAGATACCTCGGGTCTGATAGCCCTGTCAGGTGGTATCTGGGGTGATGTTGGTCGCGCTGTACTGGCAGATAAACCGGACGAAGCTAAAGAATTGCTCGAAGGATGGAAAACACTTTTTCCGAACAGTTTTTATCTTGAATTGCAACGCACCGGACGACCAAACGAGGATGCATGGATTTTCTCTGCCGTAAAGCTGGCGGCGGAAACAAAAACACCGGTTGTTGCCACAAATGATGTGCGTTTTATTAGCTCATCAGATTTTGAATCACATGAGGCACGTGTCTGTATTCACGATGGCCGTACATTATCTGATCCACATCGTCCCCGAAAATACACCCGTCAGCAATATTTGCGAACACCTGAAGAAATGCAGGAACTGTTTTCGGATATACCCGAGGCAATTGAAAACACCGTTGAGATTGCCAAGCGCTGCAACATCAAACTGACACTGGGGGAAAATTTCCTGCCTGATTTTCCGGTACCGAAAGGTGAAACACTGGAAAGCTGTCTGGTAAAAGATGCACAAACCGGATTGAAAAAACGTTTTGAGTTTTTGAAATCACAACATGAAAACTTCGAAGAAAAAATACCCGAGTATGAGGAACGCTTGCAGATCGAACTCAATGTGATCAAGCAAATGGGTTTTCCCGGTTATTTTTTGATTGTTGCTGATTTTATCGAGTGGGCAAAAAACAATGATGTACCGGTCGGGCCAGGACGTGGTTCCGGTGCCGGTTCGCTCGTGGCTTACGCATTGGGTATTACCGATCTTGATCCGCTTGAATATGATTTGCTGTTTGAACGTTTCCTGAATCCGGAACGTGTGTCATTACCCGATTTCGATATCGATTTCTGTATGGCGGGTCGTGACCGGGTCATTGAATATGTGGCAGAGCGCTACGGACGTGACAAGGTTTCCCAAATCATCACCTATGGCACCATGGCGGCCAAGGCAGTAGTACGTGATGTCGGTCGTGTATTAGGGCACCCGTATGGTTTTGTTGATCAAATTGCCAAACTGATTCCATTTGATCTCGGTATCACGCTGGACAAGGCGCTGGAACAGGAAGAAACCTTAAAGGAACGTTACGACAACGAAGACGAAGTACGTACATTGATTGATCTGGCGCGTTCACTCGAAGGTATTACGCGTAATGCCGGTAAGCACGCCGGTGGTGTAGTTATTTCTCCCTCGGTATTAACGGACTTTACTCCGCTTTATTGTGAACAGGGGGGCACCAATGTGGTGACCCAGTTTGATAAGGATGATGTCGAGGCTGTTGGTCTGGTCAAGTTTGACTTTTTGGGTTTACGTACGCTGACCATCATTGACTGGGCAGTCAAGGATATAAACCGTACCCGAGCTGCGCTCGGTGAAGAGCCGTTGAATATCAGTGCAATTGCACTGGATGATCCGGTGACATTCGAATTCTTACAAGGCAAGAAAGGGGCAACGACACGCGCTGTGTTTCAGCTGGAATCACGTGGTATGCAGGAGCTGATCAAAAAACTGCAACCCGATACGTTTGAAGATATCGTGGCTCTGGTAGCCTTGTTCCGTCCCGGTCCACTGCAGTCCGGCATGGTAGATGATTTTATTGATCGTAAACACGGTCGCATGAAAGTGGAGTATCCACATCCCGATATTGCGCCGGTTTTAAAACCGACCTACGGCGTTATCCTGTATCAGGAGCAGGTAATGCAGATTGCACAGGTACTCGCCGGGTATTCACTCGGTGCAGCGGATCTGTTACGTCGTGCCATGGGTAAAAAGAAACCCGAGGAAATGGCCAAGCAGCGTGAGATATTTGTAACCGGTGCAAAGGAAAATGATGTTGAGGAATCGGTTGCAACCTACATTTTTGACTTGATGGAAAAATTTGCCGGTTATGGTTTTAACAAATCACATTCGGCAGCCTATGCATTACTGTCCTATCAAACCGCCTGGCTGAAGACACATCATCCGTCTGCATTTATGGCCGCCGTATTGTCATCAGATATGGATAACACAGACAAGGTCATGATGTTGATTGAAGAATGTCGCGACATGAAACTTAAAGTCGAGATACCTAATATCAACACCAGTGAATATTCGTTTACAACGAATGGCGACAGCACCATCTTATATGGTTTAGGTGCGATTAAAGGGGTAGGAGAGGCCGCGATTGAAGGCATCATATTAAATCGCAGTGAAAATGGCACATTCAGTGACCTGTATGATTTTTGTCGTCGCATTGATTTGCGCAAGGTAAACCGGCGAGTAATGGAAGCCTTGATTCGTGCCGGGGCAATGGATGAGTTGGGACCAAACCGGGCAACACTCATGACCTCATTGGGTTCGGCAATACAAACAGCTGAACAACATCAGCGTAATCATAATGCCGGCGTGCAGGATATGTTTGGCTTTGCTGAAGTCGAGAAAGATGAAACTCATCCTGAATACAAACAGCAGCAGGAGTGGGATGAAGATGTACTCCTTAACAATGAAAAGGAAACGCTGGGTGTTTATTTGACAGGTCACCCGATCACAAAATATGAACCTGAACTAAAACAGTTTACCTCTGATCGTTTAATCAATATTGATACCAGCCGGGAAAGGAAGGTCACTGTTGCCGGATTGATTTTTGATTTACAAACACGCAACACGCGCAAGGGTGATCGTATGGCATTTATAACACTGGATGATCGTACAGCGCGTAAGGAGATTACGGTTTTTTCAAAAGACTATGCCCGCTTTCAACATTTGATAGCCAAGGACAAACTGGTTGTCATTAAGGGACTGGTTGGTCCTGATCCCTATTCAGGTAATGAACGTTTTCGTGCTGAAGAAATCTACGATATTGATCAGGCACGTAATATGTTTGCCAAACGACTGGTAATTAATATCAATGCAGCACAAACTGATCACGGTTTTGCCGGATCACTGGCCAAGGTACTTGATCCTTTTCGCGAAGGACAATGTCCGGTTGTGGTCAATTACACCAGTGAATCGGCCAGAGCACCGCTGGTGCTGGGCGCCGACTGGCGTGTCCAGCCTACCGATACACTTATTCAGCGCCTGCGGGAATTAGCTGGTTCTGAAGATGTTTCGGTTCAGTACTAGACTGAACTATCCATTAGCCTCGATTTCTAATAAAATACCTGCAAATTCCTTTCATTTTGATACTTTTAGGGTATTTTTTTAATATGGATCTTAATTTTCTCGAATTTGAGCAGCCGATTGCCGAGCTGGAGGCAAAAATAGAAGAACTGCGCTATGTAGGCAGTGACAACGAAATCAATATTTCCGAGGAAATCACCCGTCTTCAGACCAAGAGCAAATCTCTGACTGAGTCTATTTTTTCATCCTTAAGTTCATGGCAGATTTCACAGCTGGCGCGCCATCCACAGCGTCCTTATATGCTGGATTATGTCGAGCGGATTTTTACCGATTTTGAAGAACTGCATGGTGACCGTCATTATGCAGATGATGCGGCGATCGTAGGTGGTCTGGGTCGTATTGAAGGTAAACCGGTGATGGTTATTGGCCAGCAAAAAGGACGTGATACCAAGGAAAAGCTTAAACGTAATTTTGGTATGCCGCGACCGGAAGGTTACCGCAAGGCATTACGTCTGATGAAAATGGCAGAGCGGTTCAAATTGCCGGTACTGACCTTTATTGATACACCCGGTGCCTATCCCGGTGTTGGTGCAGAAGAGCGTGGCCAAAGTGAAGCGATCGCACAAAACTTGCTGGTTATGTCGGCATTACGTACACCGATTATTGCAACCGTGATTGGTGAAGGGGGCTCTGGTGGAGCGCTGGCGATCGGTGTTGCTGATCGTGTCATGATGCTGCAGTACAGCACCTATTCCGTGATTTCACCTGAAGGCTGTGCTTCCATTTTATGGAAGAGCGCAGAAAAGGCCGAGGATGCAGCCGAGGCATTAGGAATTACTTCAACCCGATTGAAAGAACTGGAATTGATCGATTTTATTATTAATGAACCTCTTGGTGGTGCGCATCGTGATGTAGATGCGATGGCGGCTAATATCAAACATGCCTTGCTCGAAAGTCTTGAAAATCTGGAATCAGTACCTGCCGACAAGTTACTGGATTCACGCTACGCACGTCTGCTCAGTTTTGGTGAATTTAAAGAAGGCTGATTTTTATATCTTGATTCCTCCCTTCTTTAAAGGGGGGGATTAAAACGTAAATATATCCAGCATGCTCTCAATCACACAACATCTTCCGGAAAGAGTGAATCGTTTTATCATCGCCTACAGTGGCGGTATGGATTCCCATGTTTTACTGCACGCCATGGCGTCATTACGTGAGCTATCACCTGACAAGGTATTACATGCTGTGCATATTGACCACGATTTGCAGGCAAAATCCGGAGAATGGTCAGAACATTGCCAGACTGTTTGCAAACAACTGAATATTTCTTGTGATGTGATCAAGGTAAACGCCAGAGCAGAGGCGGGCGAGAGTCCGGAAGCCGCTGCCCGTGACGCACGTTATCGGGCATTGTTGGAAGTGGTGGAAGAAGGAGATTGTTTGTTAACTGCTCACCATCAGGATGATCAGGCTGAAACCCTGTTATTGCAATTACTTCGCGGCGGCGGACCGCGCGGTTTGTCCAGCATGCCGCAGTGTAATGAGTTCGGAGTTGGACAGCATTGTCGTCCGTTACTGGGGTTGTCGCGTGAGCAATTGCATGAATATGCCAGAGAACACCAATTTGTCTGGATTGAAGATGAATCGAATTTTGATACCGGTTTTGATCGCAATTACCTTCGTCATGAAATTGTGCCTGCATTAAAAGCACGCTGGCCAGCGATGGCACAGACGATTTCGCGTGTTGCCAGCCACAGTGCCGAAGCATCGGAGTTGCTGGATGTGCTGGCCAGTATGGATTTGCAGGCAGTACAGAAGGGTGAATCCCTGTCTATGTTGCCACTTTTACAGTTGGATGATGCACGCAAGCGAAATCTCCTGCGTTACTGGTTACGTCAACTGAACCGACCCTTGCCTGATACACGCCAGATGGACCGTATTCTGGTTGATGTCCTGCAGGCAGATGAAGACCGCAATCCTTGTGTTGCATGGGCAGGGGTTGAGCTCAGGCGCTATCGTGATCATTTGTATGTTGTCAGTCATTCAGTCAGCCCGAAACCGGATACATCACTGGAATGGGACATGAAATCGCCTTTGCGACTACCCGGTAATGCCGGTATTTTACGGCCGGTCATCACGACGGGTACTGGTTTGAAGCAGAGCCTGTGCAATTCCGTTACTGCCAGCGTGAAATTTCGTCAGGGTGGAGAGAAGCTCAAACTGGCTGGTCGTGACCATACCCATGACCTGAAAAAACTGTTTCAGGAAAAAAGTGTGCCGCCGTGGGAGCGTGATTGCATCCCTTTTGTGTATCTGGGTGATGAATTAGCCGAGGTGGTGGGTTACTGGATTGGTGAGGGGTTTTCTGCTGTTAAAGGTGAAAAAGGCATTCAGATTGAGTGGAAAAAACAGTGATTTCATGTTCAGTTAAAGAACAAACTTCATGTGAGTTAATGTAGAATATTAACTTCATTTAACTGGACTCGAGAGCGAAAATCCTTTATCGTTTCTTCCCGTCCAGTGATACACATTCACCCACTTTCGGAACCCTGAATGACGAAGTTTATTTTCATCACAGGCGGTGTTGTTTCTTCCCTTGGCAAGGGAATCGCATCAGCCTCTCTAGCCGCTATCCTTGAGGCCCGCGGCCTGAAAGTGACCCTCCTGAAACTCGATCCCTACATCAATGTTGACCCCGGTACCATGAGCCCGTTTCAGCACGGTGAGGTATTTGTAACCGAGGACGGTGCCGAGACTGATCTGGATTTAGGGCATTACGAGCGTTTCGTCCGTACCCGGATGAGCAAGCGCAATAATTTCACGACTGGCAAGATTTATGAAAATGTACTGCGCAAGGAACGGCGTGGAGACTACTTGGGTGGCACCGTACAGGTGATCCCACATATTACTGATGAAATTAAAAACAGTGTCATCAAGGGGGCTGGTGATGCGGATGTCGCCATGGTCGAAATTGGCGGTACCGTCGGTGATATTGAATCCCTGCCGTTTTTGGAAGCCATTCGTCAGATGGGGCTGGAACTGGGTCGTGATCGCACCCTGTTCATGCATTTGACCCTGTTACCGTATATCCCGACTTCAGGGGAGCTCAAGACCAAGCCAACCCAGCACTCGGTGAAGGAACTGCGCAGTATTGGTATTCAGCCCGATATTTTATTGTGTCGATCGGATCGTCCGTTGCCACGTACAGAAATGCGCAAGATTGCATTGTTTACCAATGTGGAAGAGCGGGCCGTGGTCATGTGTCTGGATGCCGACAGTATCTATAGGATACCGCGCATGTTACATGAACAGGATCTGGATGATATTGTGGTTGAGAAATTAAAACTCGATACCAAACCGGCAGATCTTTCTGAATGGGACAAGGTGATTCAGGATCTGGAGCACCCAACGGGTGAGATCAATATTGCCATGGTAGGCAAGTATGTTGAATTGACCGAGTCCTATAAGTCATTATCCGAAGCGTTGATTCATGCCGGTATTCACACTCATACCAAGGTGAATATTCGTTATATCGATTCTGAGCTGATTGAAAAAGATGGTGCTAATTGTTTGTCCGGCATGGATGCAGTACTGGTTCCCGGTGGTTTTGGTGAACGTGGTGTGGAAGGCAAGATTGATGCAGTAAAATATGCGCGTGAGAACAAGATACCTTATCTGGGTATTTGTTTAGGTATGCAAGTGGCGGTGATTGAATGTGCGCGTAATATGGCGGGACTCAATCAGGCACACAGTACAGAATTTAACTCCAATACCCCTTACCCGGTCATTGCCTTGATCAAGGAATGGAAGGATCAGGATGGCCGTCTTGAAAGGCGCAGTGAAGATTCAGATTTGGGCGGTAGTATGCGTCTCGGTGGGCAGACCTGTCTTTTGAAGAAGGGTACCAAGTCTTACGAAATGTATGGCAAGGATAAGATTGTGGAACGCCATCGCCATCGTTACGAATTTAATAATGGTTTTCTGGAAAAGTTACAGGATTCCGGATTGGTGATTGCTGGCACTTCAGAAGACGGTAATCTGGTTGAAGTCGTTGAGGTCAAGAACCATCCCTGGTTTGTGGCCTGTCAGTTCCATCCCGAATTTACCTCGACACCGCGCGACGGGCATCCCCTGTTTAGCGGGTTTGTGATGGCCGCACGTACCTATCACAAGCAGAAACATGGAGAAGCGGTATCAGTATGAAATTATGCGGATTTGAAATTGGTATCGATAAGCCGATCTTTTTGATTGCGGGACCGTGCGTGATTGAAAGCGAACAACTGGCACTTGATACAGCAGGACAATTAAAAGAGATTACTGACAAGGTTGGCATCCCTTTTATTTATAAATCTTCATTTGATAAGGCAAACCGTTCATCTACCAAGAGCTTTCGTGGGTTGGGTGTGGAAGAGGGGTTGCGTATTTTGCAAAAGGTAAAGGACGAGATTGGCGTACCGGTATTGACTGATGTGCATGAAGATACACCGTTGGATGAAGTGTCTGCGGTTGTGGATGTATTACAGACACCGGCTTTTTTGTGTCGCCAGACTAACTTTATCCAGAATGTGGCACGTACCGGTAAACCGGTGAATATTAAAAAAGGCCAGTTTTTATCTCCCTGGGATATGCAAAATGTCGTCGACAAGGCACGTGAGGCAGGAAATAACCAGATTATGGTCTGCGAAAGAGGTGTCTCTTTCGGGTATAATAACCTTGTTTCGGACATGCGTTCACTGGCCGTAATGCGTCAGACAGGTTGCCCGGTTGTTTACGATGGCACACATTCTGTACAGCTTCCCGGTGGGCAAGGTGGTACCTCTGGTGGTCAGCGTGAGTTTGTTCCTGTGCTGGCACGTGCGGCGGTGGCAGCCGGTGTTTCCGGATTGTTTATGGAAACGCACCCCAACCCGGAAAAGGCATTAAGTGATGGTCCGAATGCGTGGCCGTTGGGTAAAATGCTGGGCTTGCTCGAAACATTAAAAATTATTGATGAAACAGTTAAGCGCCGTAAATTTGATGAAGAAGAACTCATGAAATAAACAGTTAGTCTTTTCTCCCATTCTCAAACTAATATTCAACAGAAAAATTCAGTAAAGGAACTATGAGTAATACAACAATCAAGCAAGTACGCGGTCGTGAAATCCTCGACTCGCGCGGAAACCCTACAGTTGAAGCAGACGTTATTTTAGAATCAGGAATTATCGGCAGAGCCTCTGTCCCTTCCGGCGCATCAACCGGTTCACGTGAAGCCATTGAACTGCGTGATGGTGATAAATCGCGTTATGGTGGTAAAGGTGTCAGTAAGGCAGTTGGTAATGTAAATAATGTAATTAACAATGCATTGAAAGGCAAAGACGCCTCGGGACAGGCAGATGTCGATCAGATCATGCTCGATCTGGATGGCACACCGAATAAAGACAAACTGGGTGCCAATGCGCTTCTCGCTGTTTCACTGGCGACAGCCAAAGCAGCCGCCAATGCCAGTAACACACCGCTTTATCGTTATCTTGGCACCGACAACCAGTTCCATATGCCGGTTCCAATGATGAACATTATCAATGGTGGCGCGCATGCGGATAACAAACTGGATGTGCAGGAATTCATGATCCTGCCAGTGGGAGCACCTTCGTTCAGTGAAGCACTGCGTTATGGTACGGAAGTATTTCATAGCTTAAGAAGTGTGTTAAGCAGTCAGGGGAAAAATACTAACGTCGGTGATGAAGGTGGTTTTGCACCGGACTTACTCGGTAATGAAGCCGGTATTGAAGTCATTCTGGAAGCGATTGAAAAAGCCGGCTTCAAGGCAGGTGAAGATATTTTACTGGGCGCAGATATCGCCAGTTCTGAATTTTATAAAGACGGAAAATACAATCTTGAATCTGAAAACAGAAAACTGACTTCAGAAGAGTTTGTTGATTATCTGGAAGGCTGGGTCAATAAGTACCCAATCATTACCATTGAAGACGGCATGGACGAAGGTGACTGGGATGGCTGGAAACTGTTGACTGAACGTCTGGGTAAAAAGATCCAGTTGGTTGGTGATGATTTATTTGTGACCAATACAAAAATTCTGCAGGAAGGGATTGATAAAGGTATTGCCAATTCCATTCTGATTAAAGTTAACCAGATTGGTACTTTAACTGAAACTATGGCTGCAATCGAAATGGCGCGTAAGGCCAAT
The DNA here is from genome assembly GCA_029882995.1 of Gammaproteobacteria bacterium. GTDB lineage: Bacteria > Pseudomonadota > Gammaproteobacteria > DAOVJZ01 > DAOVJZ01 > DAOVJZ01. The sequence continues at coordinate 9,557 of JAOUJV010000016.1, forward strand.
TATACCGCCGTGGTTTCTCACCGTTCCGGTGAAACTGAAGATACCACCATTGCCGATATAGCTGTGGCGACCAGTTGTGGCCAGATCAAGACCGGCTCATTGTCACGTACGGATCGTGTTGCCAAGTACAACCAGTTGTTGCGTATCGAAGAAGAGCTGGGGTCAGCAGCGATATATCCGGGCAGAAAAGCTTTCTACAATTTGAAGTAAAAAACAGGAAAAAAGGGGTAGGAGTCAATTTTTTGATATAGTATAAAAAGCAAAATTGACTCCTACCCCTTTTTTCTTTGTGAGGCTCAATGAAACCAGCCATCATTATTTTGACCTTGTTACTGTTAGCACTCCAGTACAAACTCTGGTTTGGTGATCGTGGTTTACGTGATGCACATCTTCTTGATATCACAGTTCAGGAACAACAGCAGGAAAATATCAAACTCAAACAACGCAATGAACAGCTCTCTGCGGAGGTCAAGGATCTGAAAGAAGGTAAGGAAGCCATTGAAGAACGTGCCCGCAGTGAACTCGGCATGGTAAAAAAAGGTGAAACCTTTTATCAGATTGTTGAGGAATAATATTGATGACTTCACAACCCAAATTCTGGTCTGTTGTTCCTGCTGCAGGTATTGGTACACGCATGAAGGCCGATGTGCCCAAGCAATATCTGCCGTTAAATGGCCGTATGGTGATCGAGCATACGCTCGAAAATTTGTGTAGTCATAAATCTATCAGTGGGGTTGTGGTTGCTCATGCCCCCAATGATGAACATCTCAAGCATTTAAAACTGAATTGCAGTATGGCACTGACCATGGTGGAGGGCGGAGCCGAGCGTTGTCATTCTGTACTGAACGGGCTGAATAAATTATCTGAACTGGCAGATAATAATGACTGGGTATTGGTGCATGATGCGGCACGGCCCTGTGTTCGTACGTCTGATTTAGATAAATTGATTAATACCCTGAAGGATCACAAGGTTGGTGGCTTGTTGGGTATTCCGGTGCGCGATACCATGAAGCGCAGTGATACCGAGAGCAGTGTTTATGAAACCGTGGAACGTGCCGGTTTATGGCATGCGCACACTCCCCAGATGTTTCGTTTAAAAATGCTCAAGGAAGCACTGGAAGATGCGCTGGATAACAGTGTGCTGGTTACTGATGAGGCCGCGGCAATGGAAAGACAGGGTCATCACCCGTTGATGGTGGAAGGTCATGCCGATAATATTAAAATCACACGACCGGAAGATTTGGTACTGGCCGGGTTTTATTTGAAACAGCAATCTGAAAAGAGTTTGGATGGTCTGGATGACGGGGAATAACAAATGCGTATAGGTTCCGGTTTTGATGCTCATAAATTTGCCGAAGGACGCAGGCTGATCCTTGGTGGTGTCACTATCCCGCATGACAAAGGGATGGAAGCCCATTCAGATGGTGACGTGGTATTGCATGCCTTGTGTGATGCTCTGCTTGGTGCCGCAGCCCTTGGTGATATTGGTAAACACTTTCCTGATACCAGTGCCGATTACAAGGATGCCGATAGCCGTAAACTATTACGTCATGTTTTTTCTCTGCTGAAGGACAACAATCTCTCTCTGGGCAATGCCGATATTACAATTATTGCGCAAGCACCTAAACTGGCGCCGCATATTGATGCCATGCGTCACAATATTGCAGCTGATCTGGAAACTGATATAGCTAATATCAATGTTAAAGCCACGACCACCGAAGGTATGGGTTTTACCGGGCGTGGTGAAGGTATTGCTGTTCAAGCTGTCGTTCTTCTCAAGTAGTTTGATTATTCTGTGACAACCTATTCTTTTGATTTTGCTTATGCTTATGGCAAACCAGTAGCAAAAGCAGTAATCAGATCCTGCCCGGAAGATTTTCAGGTGGAAGAAACCATTCGTTTTGAACCCACCGGCGAAGGTCAGCATGTTTATCTCTACATTAAAAAACGCAACACAAACACTGAATGGGTAGCAAAACAATTGGCTCGTTTTGCTGATATCAAGATCAGGGATATCGGTTATGCCGGTTTAAAGGATCGTAATGCGGTAACAAAACAATGGTTCAGTATTGATCTGGCAGGTAAACCGGAACCGGATTGGCAGGTCTTTAATAATGATGAATACACTATTGAGACAGTCACTCGCAGTACGGGTAAGCTGAAACGCACAGCAGTGAAAGAAAACAGATTTACCCTTGTTTTACGTGAACTGGAAGGGGATATTGCTGAACTGGAATCACGGTTACAAAAAATAAAACAGGAAGGTGTGCCCAATTATTTTGGTGAGCAGCGTTTTGGTCGTGATGGTAATAACCTCATTGTTGCTGATGACCTGTTTAGCGGTAGAGGAAAACTCAAAAAGCACCAGAGGGGAATTTATTTATCTGCAGTACGTTCGTATTTATTCAATCAGGTGCTTTCCAGACGTGTAGAGGCAGGGAACTGGAATCAGGCTATTGCGGGTGATGTGATGCAACTGGCTGGAAGCCACAGTTGTTTTCTGGCAGAAGAAATCACAGACGAGATACAACAACGCATTCAGGAAAATGATATCGCTCCTACCGCACCACTATGGGGCAGAGGGGAGCTACAGTCGGTTAATACCGTCAGGCAATTTGAGACGGATGTAATATCCGATTTTCAGGATTGGGCTTCAGGCCTGGAAACAGCCGGGTTGAAGCAGGACAGGCGCTCATTGTGTACCCGATTGAATGATTTTAGCTGGGATTTTAACGAAAATTCAGGCCTGACCCTGTCCTTTGGTTTGCCATCAGGTTGTTATGCTACCAGCGTATTGCGTGAACTTGTTGATTATTAAGGTTATTTTTTTATTTTCAGGTTTGGGATCATCGCCTATTTTCCCCTAATTATATGGAGTAACCAGCCGACACATTATTCAGATAACAAAAAATAATGATATCAATGGATTCTTGCAAGAATATGTGTTCATCATGAAAAACCTGGTTGAATTTTTAGGAAGTAAAGGAAGCATCCGCCGCCGGATGATGGTGGTTATGATCATGGCTAATATCTTTATTGCCATGATTGCTGTTTGGGGATATTTAAAAAACAGTTATTATCTGGAAACGCTGAGTGATATTAATTCAACTCGGCAACTGTTTTTTGAAACTGACCATCTGGTTGAAGATTTATATGAATTGCGTTTGCTATTTTTGCGCGCAAAAGACAAGCAGGATTTCTCTTCAGCCGTTTCCGATTTTCTTGTAGAACACGAACAACATCTTTCTGTCTTGCGAGAAGGAGTCAAATTATATGATCGCCATAACCATGAACATTCAACACAGATAAATCAGGTATGGAACAATATTGAACAATCCCATAAGCAGTTTGAATCAGAATTAAATAATATCCTGAATTATCACGGGCAGGAATTGCCTGAAACAATTGAGCAGTCCTTTGACAAGACTATTGTTGTGTACACAACATCACTGATGGGTATGGATGCAGCTCTGAAAGCGCTGTCTGATCTTCATACCAATGAAATGCTGGCTGATTTCAAAATAACAATCTGGTTAATTAGTGTGTTTTTATTGATTGTCATACCTGTTTTAATGTTTTTTCCGGTGCTGGTCTCAAGGTTTGTTGTTATTCCACTGAATAATTTACAAAAGAATATGAAAAACCTGATATCCGGTTCAGGCGATTTGAATAGCATGTTGCCTGAGGAGAAAGGTGAGGCCGGGGAAGTGGCGCATTTATATAATGACCTGATGATCAAATTACGGGTTTCCCTGTTGCAAGTGCTGGAAGTATCCAGTTTATTAGGTGGTGCTTCACGCCAGTTGCATAAAAATGCCGAGCAAACACGTGTTGGTCTTGTCGGGCAGGAGACTGAGGTTAACGATGTTATTGCCAGCATGCAACGGGTCGAGAGCGAGGTAAATTCTATAGGTGATATCACAAAAATTGCTGCAGATATTTCTACAGAAGCTCAGGCAAAGACCTCTGATGGTCAGGCGCTAATGAATAAAACGGTTGGTGTGGTTAAAAAACTGAATGAAGACTCAATTGAATCATCAGAAAAAATTGAGCGCGTAGTAGATAGTGCAAATCTGATTGGAACAGTAACCGGGGTTATTAATGAAATTGCAGAGCAAACCAATTTGCTTGCGCTGAATGCAGCAATTGAAGCTGCACGGGCTGGCGAACAAGGGAGAGGTTTTGCTGTTGTTGCTGATGAGGTCAGGAAACTGGCATCACGCACCCAGAAATCAGTCGGTGAAATCAATGGCATTATCGAGGAATTAAAATCAAATATCAGTGATTCACAACAGGCAATGATGAATAATCAGGAGTCATCAAATGTTGCGTTGGAAGGGATTAATGAAATGTCTATTTCATTACAGGGTATTGGCGATTCCAACAACAGGATTGCTGATATGAATCAGGAAATTGCGGATGCAATAACACGTCAGGTTGAACTGACCAGTAACATTAATCAAACCACTGTTAACCTGCAGTCAACAACGAAACAGGCCGAGAGCAATGCCATAGCCATGGAGAGCCTGAGTGACAAGCTGACCGAGTTGGTATCACGTCTTGATATTACAGTTGAAACATTCAATTTGCAGGAGCAGCTTGTTCAGATTGAACGGGACATGCTTGCCCAGGAAGGGGTTGCGATCAGGGATGAAGCCACAGGAAACAAATCGGATGATGATGTCGAGCTTTTCTAACGCATGATTAAAAACCTGTCAGGCTATGTATTAATTATTTTTCTTTTTATTTCAGGCTGTACTTTTCATCAGTTAGACAATTCAGGACAAAGTATCCAGCATGTTGTGATTGTCTGGTTTAAGTCGGACACATCAGAAGAAACGATTAAAACCATTATTGAAGAAACCCGTAGACTGAAACAGATCCCGGGCATTCTTGGTTTGAGTGTTGGACACTCTGTGCCAAGCCAACGCAAGATAGTTGATGACAGCTTTGATATCGGAATTGTCATGCGTTTTCCGGATAAAACCACGATGGATCGTTATATCAACCATCCGCAACACATAGACTTCGTCAAAACATGGGTAAAACCACACATTAGAAAAATTATTGTGTATGATATTCTGGACACACATCCGGAGTAACAGTTTTGGAAGACATTCTTATTTCGCCATTCCTGCTGGCAGCCATTTTCTTTTTTGTCGCATTCATCTATTCCATGGTAGGTCTGGGTGGAGGTTCATCCTATACCGCACTGATGGCAATAGTCGGCATGAACTATCTGGCGATTCCTCTCGTCAGTCTCATGCTGAATCTTTTTGTTACAACAATTGGCAGTTTTAATTACATCAGACGTGGACATGCTCGCTGGAACCTGATCCTGCCATTTGTACTTTCATCTATCCCGGCGGCATTTGTGGGTGGCTCCCTGCAATTACCAAAAGAAATGTTCTACTGGGTGTTACTGGCATCACTCGTTTTTGTCGCATTGCGTATTTATTTCTGGGATAGCCTGTCGCTAAAAATATCCCTGAGCCGGAAAAATCAATTAATTATATCTATCCTCAGTGGTGCAATACTGGGTTTGATTGCCGGTATTGCGGGTATTGGTGGTGGCGTTTATCTTGTGCCACTGATTATTTTGTTCGGGTTAGGCACCGAAAAAGAAGCGGCAGCCTGCGGAACCATATTTATCTGGTTGACTTCCTGTTCAGGACTGATAGCACGTCTACAATTTAATGCGATAGATGTCGGTGATTATACCCCGCTGATTGTAGCTGTTCTTGCTGGTGGATTTGCTGGGTCATGGCTGGGTTCATCACGCTTGTCACCACGAACCATGCAAAAAGTGCTGGGTTTGATTGTTCTGATAGCTATCGGTTTTTTGATAAGGAAATTGGTGTTTTAGCATATTGTTTTGAAGAGAGTGTTGCATGGGTTTTTTAAAAAATCTGTTTGGCAAAAAAGAAAAGTTATCTGGTGATGAGTTACCAAAAAATCTGTACATGGGTAACACTCGACTGGATTTATTGTGTATTTCATTCCAGTTGTTTGATCATGAACAGATGCGAAAGCTGGATGAAGATACCATGATGTCTTTTGCCGAAAAGTTGATACCTGATATTTCAGAGTGCAGGAGAAGAGATTTGCAAATTACCTATGCAAAAGATCATGAAGAGGCGGTGGCGAATACAGCATGGATTAAAAGTAATGCAGTCGCTAAACATGGTTCTGTCTTTTTCGGTGAAATGGGTTTTCGTCATGAAAATATGGGTGTGGTCTTTGCGCTCTCGCTGGTCGTTTATGGCGGGCAAAAAGATACTTTTACCATTATGCACAAGCCCATTCAGTGGGCGACTACATTCAAGGTCAAATAATTCCCTGTTATCATTTCCGGTGATCGATTAAAATTCACCGGTATTTTGAATTATCTGCCCGGAGTTATTCCCTGTGAGTATTGAAGAATTTGAGAGTATTTCCATCACCCTTGGGGTAGGGGGATTGATCCTGTATATGATGTTTATCATGTACAAGCTGGGGAAGGAATCCAAGGCCGGTAAATTCGGGATGTTTATTATATTTTTGGCATTAGGTCTGGGTATATTTGGTTTTGTCGCCAAGACCATCATCGTTGAGATGATGAAACAGTAATTTAATCTATTAATTCGATCGTTCCTGACACAGTCACCTTGATTTCTGTCGTTCCGCTTTTCATGGCCGGAGAAGGCATCATTGAACTGGTACGCATCTCGGTCATCATCACAGGTGTATATCCTGCCGGTGTGGTATTAACAGAGACGTTCACCAGCTTGTATGATTTTGCACTCATGTTCTTCTGAATAAGCAATGCTCTGGCCTTGAATGCAGACAGTGCGTCTGAAATCAATTTGTCTTCACTGTTCTTTCTTAACTCGGGAGAAACAATGAACTGTACAGTCTTCATTTGCAGTCTGGTTTGAAGATGACCGATGAGTGTACTCAGCGCCTCAATATCACTGCTTTCCAGAATGAGGGACTGTTGACCAACCCAGTGCTGGAAAACCGACTTTTGGTAGGCGGTGTGAATGGTGTAGTTGCCGGTACTGGTTTTGATGTTTTTATGTGGCTGAACAAATTGTACTGCCCAGGTCATATCAGTATTGATTTGTTTTGCAACAACTGCCGGATCCTTGTTTTCTGCCTGTGCCGAAAGTTGCACCTGCATGCGGTTATTATTGACCTCTTCCGAGGCCTCTGCCTGCAGATTGATACGGTTATACTGTGATTGTTCAGTTACTGCGAAAAGCGTGCCCGCATACAGGCCGAGCAGGGGAACCAGTAATAGCCTCATGAATCTCATATTCATCTCCTTAACGTATTTTCAATAATACATAAACTGCACCGGTACCACCATCGACAGGTCGGGCAGAACAAAAGGCCAACACTTCGTCTCGTTGCCGTAGCCAGTTATTGACCTTGTTTTTCAGAACCGGTCTCTGATTTTTGGAGCGAAAACCCTTGCCGTGCACAATGCGTATACAACGCATTCTGCGACCAAGCGAATGATGTAAAAATTCAGTGAGTGCAACGCGTGCCATATTGGCCGTTTGTCCATGCAGATCCAGTTCAGCTTCAACCGGAAACTGTCCGCGACGCAGTTTGCGCATGACACTGTGTTGCAGACCGGAACGGGAAAACATGATTTCTTCGCCGGTTTCTACCTCGGATGCGTCAAAATCATCAGATAACAGATCATCCATTATCATTTGCTCATCGCGCAGTCGCTGACGCGGTACAGGCCCGGGTCTGTTCCTTCTGAGCGGTATTTTGTCCTGACGCAAAGGCCGCGTATGCTTCATCGCATCGCGAAATAACTGGACATCTTCATCAGAGACTTTTTTATTTTTAGTCATAACGTCTGTTATTATACTGGCACTGGAAACAAGGGATAAATAACGTTGGATATATGATCAGTTTACAGTATAGTGTTGTTTGCAGGGTGTTGAAATCTAATCTTTTTTAATTTTGTTGGTCCCGTATGAAAATATTGATCAGCAATGATGATGGCTACCAGGCGCCTGGCATTGTGTGCCTGGCTGATGCGCTTTCCTCTATTGCCGACATTACCGTAGTAGCTCCTGATCGTAATCGCAGCGGAGCCAGTAATTCTCTTACTCTGGATAATCCTATTCGTGCTGTTTACACAGAAAATGGTGTTATCAGTGTGGATGGAACACCGACAGATTGTGTACATCTCGCCATTACCGGTTTACTGAAAGAAGAACCTGATATGGTTGTGTCCGGCATTAACGCAGGCGCCAATCTGGGCGATGATGTTCTTTATTCCGGCACAGTGGCTGCTGCCATGGAGGGACGTTTTCTTGGGTTGCCAGCCATAGCGGTCTCAATGGTAGGTGACAGTATTGAGCATTATGAGACAGCCGCACGTGTAATAGTGGATGTCGTGCAGCGCTTGCATCATGAACCATTACCGGCAGATACTATATTAAATATAAATGTACCTGATATCCCCTGGGAACAGATTCAGGGTCTGGAAGTAACCCGTTTGGGACACAGACATAAATCAGAGCCGGTAATAAAAATGGAAGACCCGCGCGGTCGTGATATATACTGGGTTGGTCCACCGGGGGGAGAACAGGATGCAGGGCCGGGAACGGATTTCCACGCGGTTAATAATAATAAAGTATCTATAACACCTATTCAGATTGACCTGACCTGTTACAAGGCGATCGATCAGGTTAGCGAATGGGTCAAGGGTATGAATGCTTAAAGCAACCAATATGACAGTAAATCATCGCGGCATCGGTATGACATCACAGCGTACACGTGATCGGCTGGTCAATCGTTTGCGCGATGAAGGTATTAAAAACACATCAGTTCTGCAGGCAGTACGCGATGTCCCGCGACACCTGTTTGTCGATGAAGCACTGGCAAGTCGTGCTTATGAAGATACAGCCCTTCCCATCGGACATGGTCAGACGATTTCACAACCCTTTATTGTTGCCAGAATGACAGAGGCATTATTGTCAGGTGGTATTCAGATAAAGAAAGTGCTGGAGGTAGGAACCGGTTCCGGTTATCAGGCAGCGATTCTTGCCCAGCTGGTCGAAAAGGTATTCAGTGTTGAGCGTATTGAGCCATTACTGCAGCAGGCGCGTGAAAGGTTTTTCAAGCTTGGGGTGCGCAACATTCGACTGAAACACAGTGATGGCTCATGGGGCTGGCCTGATTATGCTCCCTATGATGGCATTATTGTAACAGCGGCACCGGAAGCAGTACCCAATGATCTGCTTGAACAACTTGCTTTGGGTGGACGTCTGGTAATCCCGGTAGGGGCATCCGGCGGGGTACAGATACTCAAAATGTATACTCGCACTAATGATGGTTATGAGATAGAAGAACTCAACGCGGTCAGTTTTGTCCCAATGATAAAAGGCGGTGTGTGACCACATAATGATCATTTTGAGGGTAGTTCTACTTTCATTAATATCTGTCATTCTTGTTTCCTGCAGCGGCAACTCAACTGTTGCTCCTGTCACCAGTCGTAGTTCAGAGACATCCCAACCTACTATTGTCGTTTCCGGAAAATCGGGACAGTACATTGTTCAGAAAGGGGATACGCTTTATTCAATCGCATGGCAGCACGGACATGATTACAAAACGGTTGCCCGATGGAACGAGATTCGCCCCCCATACCGCCTGTTTGCAGGTCAGAAATTGCGCCTTACTCCACCAGCTCAAAAGGCAGCCAGAGCTGAGAAGCAGGTCACAATACCGGATAAAAAACAGGTTAAAAACACTAATAAGAAGACAGATACAGCCGCTAAACAAGAGAGAACATACAGTAAATCGGCAAAGCTTGTCTGGCACTGGCCGGTCGATGGAAAGATCATTCAGCGATACTCATCGCGGCAACCAGGTAAAAAAGGAATTGTGTTTGGTGGTAAAAGCGGACAACCGGTTTATGCAACAACAAATGGAAAAGTTGTTTACAGTGGCAGTGGTCTAGTAGGATATGGGAAATTGATCATTATTAAACACAATGAAAAATTTCTTAGTGCTTACGGACACAATAAAACATTACTGGTAAAAGAAGGTGACCGTGTGAAATCAGGACAACGTATTGCAGAGATGGGACAAAGCGGTGCGGATCGTGTTATGTTACACTTCGAAATAAGACGTGACGGAAGACCGGTGAATCCTTTATTATATTTACCGAAACAAAAATCCTAACTACCAATGGAGGAAATCCATGGCGGCTCGTAAAAAAACAACAACGAGGAAGAAGAGAGCCAGGAAGGCAGAAGCAGAGTTAGCGGTACTGGGCGGTGATGCACATGACGAGGAAGTAAAAGACGAAGATGAGTCTTTTCTTGATGATGATGCAATAACCGAGGAAGACGAGGAAGAGGAAGAGGAGAAAGCCTCATACTCTCCCGGTGAAGTTCCCAGTAGCCAAATGGACGCCACTCGCCTGTACTTGAGCGAGATAGGTTTTTCACCTCTTCTTACCAGTGAAGAAGAAGTGAAGTATGCGCGTATGGCCCAGCGTGGTATTGAAGAAGGCCGCAAGCGCATGATTGAAAGTAATTTGCGTCTGGTAGTAAAAATCGCACGCCGTTATATGAATCGTGGACTGGCATTACTGGATCTGATCGAGGAAGGCAATCTGGGTCTGATTCATGCAGTTGAGAAATTTGATCCCGAGCGCGGCTTCCGGTTTTCAACCTATGCAACATGGTGGATTCGCCAAACGATTGAGCGTGCCATCATGAACCAGACACGTACCATTCGATTACCGATCCATGTAGTGAAAGAAATCAATGTTTACTTGCGTGCGGCACGTCAGCTGTCCCAAAAACTGGATCACGATCCGACTCACGAGGAAGTGGCCGAGTTGCTGGACAAGCCGATTTCTGAAGTGAAGCGCATGCTGGGGCTGAATGAACGCATTACCTCGGTTGATTCCCCTTTAAGTAAGGATGCGGATAAATCGATCCTTGATGCCATACCGGATGAAAATAATATCGATCCGGCAACTGCACTACAGGACGAAACGGTCAAGGCCAATCTGGATGAGTGGCTGGCGAAGTTGTCAGACAAACAGCGTGAAGTAGTGGAACGCCGGTTTGGTCTGCATGGCCATGAGATCTCCACACTGGAGGAAGTCGGTAACGAGATCGGGGTAACCCGGGAACGTGTGCGTCAGATCCAGGTAGAGGCGCTCAGGCGCTTACGCGAGATTCTGGAAGAGGATGGTTATTCTCTGGATGCCTTGTTCAAGTAAAAATTAGTTAGATGCTCCATCAGGCCCGCTTTAAAGTGGGCCTTTTTTATTCCAGCAGTAAGGCCGCTACTACACGGCGGTATTCCGACACCAGTACGTTATAGGTGCGGCAGGCAGCTGCCGTGTTCATGCTCTCCAGGCCAATCCCTTTTTTGATCAGAGGCGCCATTAGTTCAGGAGATGGGAACTGCTGTTTTTCACCCGAGCCAAAAATGATAATTTCCGGCTTGAATTCAAGTAATGTCTCAAAATGGTCAGGGGTCAGATCAGACACCTTGTTTGGTGGCCAATCAGACAGAATCCGGTCTGTTCCAACCACAATACTGGTGGTAAAAGTCTGTTCATTGACCATGATTTGTCCCTTTTCATAGGACTTGATCAGATTGCCTTTTTCGGGGTTTTCGAGATGAAATATCATTATTTACTGCCTTGAGCCCAAATTTGGCTATATTAGAGCATAACTTTGGCTTTATAACCCATCGGATTCTGGATTAACCCTCTCGCAGTTTGGGGCATCCATTCGTATAATAGGCGGCCTTTAGTTCCGGATTTCTGGACAATAACCAATACAATAGAAGATGATTTTGAAGTGATTACCGAATTTCCCCGCATCAAGCGGTTACCCCCATATGTCTTTAATATAGTGAATGAGCTCAAGGCGCAGGCACGCGCGCGGGGAGAAGATATTATTGACTTCGGGATGGGCAACCCGGATCAGCCCACCCCGGATCATATTGTGAAAAAGCTGATTGAAGCCGCTCAGCGTGATGATACTCACCGCTACTCCATGTCACGTGGTATTCCACGTCTGAGGCGCGCAATTTGTCGCTGGTATAAAGAACGGTTTAATGTCGATCTGGATCAGGAATCCGAAGCCATTGTGACTATCGGTTCAAAGGAAGGATTGGCTCATTTGGCGTTGGCAACAATGGGGCCGGGTGATGCGGTGCTGGTGCCGAATCCGGCGTATCCGATCCATCCCTACGGTTTTGTGATCTCGGGTGCAGATATTCGTCACGTACCCATGATTGATGGTGTCGATTTCTTTGATGAACTGGTAAAGGCGATTAATGACTCATGGCCAAAACCCAAAATGTTGATTTTGAATTTTCCGGGCAATCCAACAACACAATGTGTTGAACTCGATTTCTTTGAAAAGGTAGTCGCAATCGCAAAGGAACATGAAATCTGGGTTGTGCATGACCTGGCCTATGCCGAGATTGCGTTTGATGGATACAAGGCACCTTCGATTTTACAAGTGCCCGGTGCAAAAGAAGTGGCGGTTGAGTTTTACAGTTTATCTAAAACCTACAACATGCCAGGCTGGCGTGTTGGTTTCATGTGCGGCAATGAAGTACTGGTTTCTGCATTGGGACGAATCAAATCCTATCTGGATTACGGCACATTTACACCGATTCAGGTTGCTGCGATTGCTGCTCTGGAAGGGGATCAATCTTGTGTACAGGAAATATCAGATATGTATCAGAGTCGCCGTGATGTGTTATGTAATGGTCTAAATGCATTAGGTTGGGAAGTTGAAAAGCCCAGAGCAACCATGTTTGTGTGGGCACCAATTCCAGAGCCCTATCGCGAAATGGGTTCACTGGAGTTTTCCAAGAAATTATTGTCCGATGCCAAGGTGGCGGTATCACCGGGTGTTGGATTTGGCAGCTATGGTGACGACCATGTGCGTTTTGGTTTAATTGAAAATGAACATCGTACTCGTCAGGCGGTTCGCGGTATTCGTGAAATGTTTCGCAGAGACGGGTTAGTAAAGGATAAGGGAGTAGGTAGTTGAAGCCAGTTAAAGCAGGATTACTCGGGTTAGGCACTGTCGGTGGCGGTGTTGTAAATGTATTGTCACGTAACGGCAAGGAAATCGCTCGCCGTGCCGGCCGTGAGATTGAAATTTCACATGCCTCGGCGCGTGATCTGAAAAAGCCACGTATTTGTGAGACCAAGGGGATTCAATTAACTTCCAATATTATGGAAGTGGTCAATGATCCTGAAATTGATATTGTGGTTGAATTGATTGGCGGCGATACAATTGCCCATGAGGCCGTCATGAAGGCGATCTCGAACGGTAAACATGTTGTGACTGCCAACAAGGCGTTAATTGCCAAATACGGCAATGAGATCTTCTCAGAAGCCCAGAAGAAGGGTGTGATGGTGGCGTTTGAAGCTGCTGTTGCTGGTGGCATCCCAATCATCAAGGCGATCAGGGAAGGTCTGGCCGGTAATAGTATTGAATGGCTGGCGGGCATTATTAACGGTACCGGTAATTTCATACTGACAGAAATGCGTGACAAGGGGCGGGCCTTTGCGGATGTGTTGGCTGAAGCCCAGCGTCTGGGTTATGCCGAAGCCGATCCGACTTTTGATATTGAAGGCGTAGATGCAGCTCACAAGCTGACTATTCTGGCCTCCATTGCATTTGGTATTCCCTTGCAGTTTGACAAGGTGTTTATGGAAGGCATTACTGCGATTACTCAGGAAGATGTTTCCTATGCAACCGAGCTGGGTTATCGCATCAAGCATCTGGGTGTTTCGCGTCGCACTGATAAAGGTATTGAGTTACGTGTTCATCCAACCTTGATTCCACATCGCCGTTTGATTGCTAACGTTGATGGCGTCATGAATGCGGTATTGGTAAAAGGCGATGCCGTTGGTCCAACACTTTATTATGGTGCCGGTGCCGGTGCTGATCCGACAGCCTCTGCTGTCGTTGCTGATATTGTGGATGTTGTACGTACCCTGACAACCGATCCGGAAAATCGAGTCCCACATCTGGCCTTCCAGCCGGATGCATTGTCTGATATTCCGATCTTGCCTATGGATGAGGTTGAGACAGCTTACTACTTGCGTATGAGTGTGGCCGACAAACCCGGTGTGCTAGCTGAAGTGGCCAGTATTCTTGGCGGTAAAGGCATCAGTATTGAAGCCATGATACAGAAAGAGCCGGCTAAAGAAGGCAGTAATGCAGACTTGATTATGCTGACACATAAAGTGATAGAGAAAAACATGAATGAGGCCATTAGCGCGATTGAAGCATTGAATTCGATCAGTGGCAAAGTGGTGCGCATTCGTATGGAACGACTTGATAGTTAAACAGATTGAATAAAAGATTTGGATTGAGGAAATAAAATGACTTTTCGTACTCGTTATACAGGTTTGATTGATAAATACCGTGATCGTTTACCAGTACATGATGACACACGTATTATCAGTCTGGGTGAAGGGAATACACCACTGATTCGTTTAAATAATATCCCCGGCGATCTTGGCAAGGATGTTGATATCTATGTGAAGTACGAAGGTCTGAATCCAACCGGTTCATTTAAAGACCGTGGTATGACTATGGCCGTAACCAAAGCGGTGGAAGAAGGCAGTAAGGCAATTATTTGTGCTTCTACCGGTAATACATCTGCAGCAGCGGCAGCCTATGCGGCGCGTGCCGGAATCACTGCGTTTGTGTTGATCCCGGATGGCAAGATTGCGCTGGGCAAACTGGCACAAGCCATGATTCATGGTGCAGTTGTGATCCAGATTAAAGGTAACTTTGATGCCGGTATGGAACTCGTTAAACAGGTAGGAAAGGAAGCGCCGGTCACGATTGTAAATTCAATCAACCCGTTCCGTTTACAGGGACAGAAGACAGCTGCGTTTGAAATTCTGGAAGAGCTCGGTGCCGCACCGGATTATCATTGTTTGCCTGTCGGTAATGCCGGCAACATTTCAGCGCACTGGATGGGATATTGTGAATATCATGAACACGGTATCGTGAACAGCCGTCCAATCATGGTGGGATATCAGGCCGCTGGTTCAGCCCCTTTCATGCGCGGTGAAATGGTCGATAATCCGGAAACAGTAGCAACGGCAATTCGTATTGGTCATCCACAAAGCTGGGACAAGGCGTGGAATGTACAAAAGGAATCCAGCGGCTGGTTTGATGAATGTACTGACGAAGAAATACTGGCGGCACAAAAAATGCTGACCGAACGTGAAGGTATATTTTGTGAACCGGCTTCTGCTACTTCACTGGCTGGCGCAATGCGTGATATCAAGTCCGGCAAGATACCGGAAGGCAGTAAAGTGGTGTGCACCTTGACCGGTCATGGTTTGAAAGATCCGGATACAGCTATCAAGCAATGTGAAGGTTCAAATAAAATGTTAAAAGTGGATGCGACATTGGAAGAAGTGAAAAAAGCGATTCTTGATAATATGTAAAGACACTGTCATTTTGCCAAGTGCATGGTACATATACAGAAATCCAAAAAGGCCGCTAATGCGGCCTTTTCCTTATGCGTTATACGGGAAATAGTTTTTTGATTAAGGTCAATTACGTTACACTAGTAAATTCTTACTATTGCGCTGTGTTATTTAGTTCACCCTGGAGTGTTAATGCTGAATATTGAAGAAAGTTCTGCGACACCGAATCAGTTTGCCTTGTTTGCCCTTGCATTCCGTCCGTTTTTTATAGGGGCAGGAATATTCGCTGTTCTGTCGGTCCTATTATGGATGGCTATTTATGTGTTTAATTGGCAGCACGAGTTTGCTGGTGTCTCTCCCCAGAACTGGCATGCACATGAAATGATCTATGGTTTTGCCATGGCTGTGATAGCAGGTTTCCTGTTAACGGCGATCAAAAACTGGACCGGCATACAGACCCTGCATGGATGGGGTTTGGCATTCATGTTTTCATTGTGGGTGATCGCCCGTGTATTGTTCATGATCGGTACTGTGCCAATCAGTGTGGTTGCCGGAGCCGATCTCTTGTTCATGCTGTTGTTGATCATTTTTTCCATGATACCGATCCTCAAGGTCAGGCAGTGGATTAATTTTGCCATTGTTACAAAACTATTATTAATGACGGCAAGTAATGTAGTGTTTTATCTGGGAGCCATGGGGATCGTGGAAGACGGTATACGTATCGGTTTGTATTCCGGCTTATATCTTATTGTTGCACTGATCTTTACCATGGGTCGTCGGGTGATCCCGTTCTTTATTGAAAGAGGGGTGGATGAGACAGTTGAATTAACCAATCGACGCTGGGTTGATCTGAGCAGTCTGGCTTTGTTCCTGTTATTCTGGATTTTTGAAATAATGGAACCGAATGGTTTTGTTGTCGCAATTTTAAGTATCGCGCTCTTTGTCCTGCATAGTCTGAGATTGGCTGGCTGGTATACCCCCGGTATTTGGCACAAGCCCTTGTTATGGAGTTTATACCTGGCATACGGGTTCTTGATTGTTGGTTTGTTTTTAAAGAGTGCATCCTATTTCTGGGGATTGTCACCGTTCTTTTCTGCCCATGCCTTTGCCTACGGCGGTATTGGATTAATGACAATTGGTATGATGTCGCGCGTGGCGCTGGGCCATACCGGGCGTGATGTGTTTTCACCGCCGCCGATTCTGTTTTGGGTATTTGCCTTTATGTTTGTTGGTGCGGTTATCCGGGTATTTTTCCCGATGTTTGACAATGGACTTTATGGTTTGTGGATTGGAATTTCACAGGTCTTATGGGTAGTTTCCTTTACCACGTTTGTCGTGATCTACACACCGATTTGCATCAAGCCACGTATTGATGGACGCCCTGGCTAAATGAAGCCTGGCATTAAGAAAGCTTCATTAGTCACAGAGTTCTCAACAGCAGAGCGCTGTTTTATTTCTGAAATTGCCAATGATGCTGATGATAACGAAGTTTCAATTGCACGCGCACGCGTAGAACCCGGCGTGACCACGGCATGGCATAAACTAAACGGTATCACGGAACGTTATCTGATCATCGAAGGTGAAGGTCATGTCGAAATCGAGGGTCTGGAACCAGCAAATGTAAGTGTCGGTGATGTGGTACGTATTCCTGCCGAACATGCACAGCGTATTACCAACACCGGCAAGACTGATCTCGTTTTTTACTGCATCTGTTCACCACCATTTCGACAGGATTGTTATGAGTCATTGGAATAGTTTTAACATTGATTCATTTCAATCACATAGGGCTTGTTCTTAATAGAATGCAGTAAAAATCTGTTTATTTTTCCCCCAACATCCAATCTACTTTAAGTTGTTTTCTTTAGTTTTGAATTTCAAAACGTTTTTTCATTTAATTCAAATTTAGGGTTTTTGATCCAAAAATTCAGACTAGAATTGGCTCAGTGGGGATAAGTTATTCTAACAGATACCTAAACAAAAATTATAACCATGTGTAACTATGCCATCATTCGCCGGGAGTCGAAGGCGCAGAGCGAATTGCCTGCGGATTTGCATCCCTTGCTTGCCCGTATCTATGGTACGCGCAACCTGTCTTCAGCCAACGAGCTGGAATATTCTCTCGACAAACTTCATCCGTATTATTTATTAAAAGGCATTGATCAAGCTACGCAAGTACTGGCTGATGCGCTGGATAAACAAAGACGCATTTTGATCGTGGGTGATTTTGATGCCGATGGAGCAACGAGTACGGCGCTGGCTGTACGTGCATTGCGTTTATTTGATTTCAAGCATGTTGATTTTCTGGTGCCAAACCGGTTTGAGTATGGTTATGGTCTAACACCTGAAATTGTCGAGGTGGCAGCGAGATCAAAACCTGATCTGATTATCACTGTTGATAATGGTATTTCAAGTATTGAAGGCGTAAAAGTAGCAAATGAGCATGGTATTGATGTATTGGTAACCGACCATCATTTGACCGGAAACGATTTGCCGGAAGCCGTTGCGATTGTGAATCCCAATCAGGCAGGTTGTGATTTCCCAAGCAAGTATCTGGCCGGTGTAGGTGTGATCTTTTATGTCATGTTGGCATTACGCACACATTTACGAGACAAGGGCTGGTATGAATTACAGGATACACCGGAACCTAATCTGGCCACATTGCTCGATCTGGTGGCACTTGGCACGATAGCTGATGTTGTACCGCTTGATCACAATAACCGTATTCTGGTTGAACAGGGTATACGCCGTATTCGTGCCAGCCAGTGTTGTGCCGGTATTCGGATGCTGGCCGAAGTGGCGGGAAGAAAAGTGAATCAGCTTGTCTCATCTGATCTTGGTTTTGTTATTGGGCCACGCTTGAATGCCGCTGGTCGTATGGATGACATGCGGCTCGGTATTGAATGTTTAATTACCAATGATGACACTACAGCACGTGTCATGGCCTATGAACTTGATTCGTTAAATAAATCACGCCGCGAAGTAGAAGAACAAATGAAGGAAGATGCCTTGCAAAGTCTCTCTGTAATGCAACTGACCGATAAGGATGAAACACTGCCGTTTGGTGTGTGCCTTTATGATCCGGAATGGCATCAGGGCGTAATCGGGATTCTGGCATCACGGATTAAAGACAAACTGCATCGTCCGGTGATTGCATTTGCCAGAGGCGATGAAGAAATGATCAAGGGTTCGGCACGTTCTATTCCCAGTGTGCATATTAGAGACATACTGGATGCAATTGCGGTACGTCATCCTGATTTGTTAAGCAAATTTGGTGGTCATGCAGCCGCCGCCGGTTTAACCATGCGGTTGTGCGATCTGGATGCGTTTGTCTCGGCTTTTGACAAGGAAGTACGGCGTCATGTTAGCCCGGATGAATTAAAGGGTGTGATCGTCACTGACGGCGAACTGGAGGCACAGGAACTGAATCTGGAGATTGCCGAATTATTACGTCATTCCGGCCCCTGGGGGCAGGGTTTTCCGGAGCCGGTCTTTGATGGTGTCTTTGAGGTCATTAATCGTCGTATTGTTGGAGACAAACACCTTAAATTATATTTACGCCACCTCGGTGCCGAGAGCGGGATTGATGCAATCGCATTTAATTTTGATGCCAGTAAATGGCCTGAAAACAGTTCAAAGGTTGAAGTCGCCTATCGGCTGGATGTCAATGAATTCCGTGGCCAACGTACACCCCAGATGATTGTGGAGCATGTCTGGCCAGTGTGATTGGCATTGTGTAGAATACCTGCAACATAAAACGCAGTACCGATTATCATCTGAATGTTGGAAATTAATCCCATTATCTCCCGAATCAAGGATATGCAAGGGCGCAGTGATGCCCTGAGGGGGTATCTTTGACTTCGATATCAAGCAGGAACGGCTGGTAGAAGTCGTTCGCGAACTGGAAGACCCTACCGTCTGGAATAATCCCGAACGTGCCCAATCTCTGGGTAAGGAACGAGTTCAGCTGGAAAAAATTGTTGATACCCTGACACAGCTGGGGGAATCTCTGGGTGATGCCAGTGAACTACTGGAAATGGCCGCGGATGAAAACGATCAAAATACCGTTGATGAGATCGTTTCCGATCTGGACTCACTGGAGTCTTCTCTGGAAGAGCTGGAATTTCAACGCATGTTTTCCGGTGAAATGGATGCGAACAATGCGTTTCTTGATATTCAGGCCGGTTCCGGCGGTACCGAAGCACAGGACTGGGCCAATATGTTACTGCGCATGTTTTTGCGTTGGGGTGAGCGCCGCGGTTTTAAAACTGAATTAATGGAAGTCTCTGACGGGGAAGTGGCGGGCATCAAAAGTGCCACCATTCGGTTTGAGGGTGAGTATGCCTATGGCTGGCTCAGAACAGAAACCGGTGTACATCGTCTGGTACGCAAATCACCTTTTGATTCCGGTAACCGTCGTCATACATCATTTGCGTCGGTCTTTGTTTCTCCCGAGATTGATGATGATATAGATATCGAGATCAATCCGGCCGATTTACGCATTGATGTCTATCGTGCCAGTGGTGCCGGTGGTCAGCATGTAAACCGGACTGAATCAGCAGTACGCATCACGCACGCACCGAGTGGAATCGTGGTACAGTGTCAAAACGATCGCTCGCAACACAAGAACAAGGATCAGGCCATGAAGCAGTTAAAGGCCAAGTTGTATGAGCTGGAAATGCAAAAACGGCGTTCGGAATCAGATGCAGTTGAAGAATCCAAGGCGGACATTGGCTGGGGCAGTCAGATTCGATCCTATGTGCTTGATCAATCGCGCATCAAGGATTTGCGTACCAATGTAGAAACCGGAAATACTCAGGCCGTGCTGGATGGCGATCTGGATCAGTTTATTGAAGCAAGCTTGAAGTCGGGTTTGTAAAGTTGAAAGGTTATCAAAGTTAAAAGTTGGAAAGTTATGGCAGAAGAAGAAACAATACAAGACGAACAGGAACAAATTAAACAGCGCCGTGAAAAGCTGAGCACCTTACGCGAGGAAGGCATTGCGTTCCCGACGGATTTCCGACGTGATGTCGTGGCTGGTGAGCTCCATGCCGAGTATGGAGAGAAAGCGGCAGAAGATCTGGAAGCGACTCCTGTTCGTGTGAAAGTGGCGGGCCGTATGATGACACGTCGTGTGATGGGTAAGGCCAGCTTTTGTCATATTCAGGATATGTCAGGCAAAATACAGTTGTATGTGACACGTGATGTATTACCGGAAGGTTACTATAACCAGCAATTCAAAAAATGGGACATTGGCGATATTCTGGGTGCAGAAGGTATCCTGTTCAAGACCAAGACCGGTGAGCTGAGTGTCAAGGTCGATAATATCCGTCTTTTAACCAAGGCGTTGCGTCCCTTGCCAGAGAAGTTTCATGGTCTGGCTGATCAGGAAACCAAGTATCGTCAGCGTTACCTTGATCTGATTATGAATGACGTGACACGCGAGACATTTCTGGTGCGTACACGCATTATCAGTTTTATTCGTGAGTTTTTGACACACAGTGGATTTCTGGAAGTGGAAACCCCAATGATGCAGGCAATTCCCGGAGGTGCCACAGCACGTCCTTTTGAGACACATCATAATGCGCTCGATATGGGGTTGTATTTGCGTATTGCACCGGAACTTTATCTCAAGCGTCTGGTGGTGGGTGGTTTTGAAAATGTATTTGAAATAAACCGTAATTTCCGCAATGAGGGTTTATCAACCCGCCATAATCCGGAATTTACCATGCTTGAGTTTTATCAGGCGTATGCAGATTATCATGACCTGATGAACCTGACAGAAGACATGTTACGTCAACTGGCAAAACAGGTTCTGGGGAAAACCAAAATCACCTATCAGGGTGAAGAATATGATTTTGATAAACCGTTTACCCGCATGTCAGTGAAGGAATCTATCCTGCATTACAACCCTGAACTCAAACCAGAGGATATTGATAATATTGACTCTGCATGCAAGGTGGCAGAAGGTCTGAAAATCCCGTTAAAGGATTCCTACGGTCTGGGCAAGATTCAGATCGAGATTTTTGAAAAAACGGTTGAACACCGATTAATGGATCCTACTTTTATTACTGCCTATCCGGTTGAAGTATCACCACTGGCACGACGTAATGATGATGATCCGTTTGTAACCGACCGGTTTGAGTTCTTTGTTGGTGGTCGTGAAATTGCCAATGGCTTTTCCGAGTTGAATGATGCAGAAGATCAGGCTGAGCGTTTCCGCAAGCAGGTAGAGGAAAAAGATGCCGGTGATATGGAAGCCATGCATTTTGACGCTGATTATATTACAGCACTGGAACACGGTATGCCGCCAACAGCAGGAGAAGGTATCGGTATTGATCGCCTGGTCATGTTGTTTACTGATGCTCCTTCCATTCGGGATGTATTATTGTTTCCACACATGCGACCCAAAGCGTAATTCCATTTTTTAATTCCGATGGCCATTGAGATAGAACGCAAATTCCTTGTTACCGGGGAGGGCTGGCGTTCTGGCGACAAAGGTCAATTTTGCCAGCAAGGCTATTTATCTATTACGGATGAAATGGCAGTGCGTGTGCGCATTCTGGGTGAAACCGCTTCTATTACAGTCAAGGCTATGGGCGCATCTTTATCACGTCCTGAATTCGAATATCCTGTCCCGTTTGATGATGCACAGGAAATGCTGACCAGATATTGCCTGAAGCCGATTGTAGAAAAAATACGGTATCACGTTGAGCATGCAGGAGAAACATGGGAAGTGGATGAGTTTCAGGGTGTCAATGCGGGGCTGGTGTTGGCTGAAATAGAGTTGGAAAATGAGCAACAGGCGATAGAATTACCTGAATGGACGGGGAATGAGGTCACGGAAGATAAATACTATATAGAAATCAATCTTGGTCTGGTCACGTATAAATAATTAATATTATCTTTATAATTGATTCATATTTCATCTCGATAAGTATGGACAATGTCCATAATGCCGTTAAAAATCTTTTCAGCATGTTGTTTCTGTGCTTTTCTGGTAATACTGTGTTTTGATTCCGGTTTGAGCGTCTGTTCATAGACAAAATTATCTATGATGGCCTGAAAGTCCTCAGGTGAAATCCGGTTGCGATATCTTGAAAGCCTCTGGGCGATATAAACCATGGAGTTACCGGTAATTCTGTCATAGCGATTAATAATGGCAGAGCGTTTAGCCATTTTATTTAAAATAGTAACCGGTTTCTTGTCAGACAGTGTTGCGCAGCGATTAACAAGCCGGGAATAGATTTTCCTGAAGTCAGCGATATGAGTATGTCTTCCGGGAGTAATTAACATGTCTTTCTTGCTGGCATATTTACTCTTCATGATTTCAATAAATTCCTTGTCTGAAATATCCTCACCAGCCGCCAGTTTTATCGGGAATTCACGCAAAATATCACGCAAACAAAATACCGCATCCCAGGTAATACCATCTTCAACCTTGTGCGGGCCTTTGACAGATTTGACATATTCAAAATAGTTGCAGGCCTTCATGAAGTCACGTGTAAGCTTTTTACCTGCAGTATCAGCTAAAAGGGATTTTATCTGGGTAGAATCAAATCCTGTCTTGTAAAGAATGAGTTCGTTTTTTGTGTTTTCAAAAATACGATCAAAGGATTTAAGTGATTTGTGCTGACTGAATTTCTCGATACTTTTCTTTTTTCCGGTGATCAGAAAATCTGTAATCTGTGCAAAAGTCTGGATAATATATTTTGCCTTGTTTTTCTGCTCAGTAATGGTTGTTGACATGCGTTCAACATCATCAAATCGATAATCATGATGGAACAGGCCAAACTGTCTTACCGAGCCATAGTCGATAATGCCGCAGTCCATCAAAATATTGTCACCATCCCAGTCAAGCCAGCAGAATATATATTCCATTTCAAATCTGGCGGTAGTACGGGCAAAACTTTCTGTTATTTTTTCAAGGAAGTATTGATAGGTTTCTTTTCTGGATTTGTTTTTTGGCCATTTTTCATTTTTCTTCTGGCGATCGATGTAATAATCCACGACCTGTTTTACTCGGGTCAAGTCCCCCTGCTTTATATGATGGAAAAAATGGGCAGGGCGCAGCAGGTTTTTTGATGCGCGCACATTGATGGATGTGCTGTCATCAAATGAAATAACAGCCAGTGTACGCTCTGTCGGGATGTCATTTTTATGAAAAATTTCACTCATAATGGTCGTATAGATACCGTCCATTAGATCGGCGAGCCCACAACCATACGAGACGTTTTTGTCACCGGTTTTAAAGAATTTGTTTTGTATTGCAGTGGCAGGGCTTAACGACGTTGCGCCGGTTCCACAACTGGAGATATCCCATATGCTATTGGTGGTCTCAAAGTAACCATTCCATACACCGCGCCCATCCCCTGATGTGCGACCGGTTTTATCCGGGTGTTGCATTTGCAGGTAGCGTGTAGCCATGTATGTTCCATCAAGCTTGTCTTTTTCCGGAACACGGGTTTTATGAATAATATCGTATTCATTAATAATCTGGATTGAAAAGGTATCCAGTATGGTTTTGCACAAACCGGCATTGAGTTTTTCAGGATGATTTTTTTGCAGTAGGCCCATTTCTTTTGCCAGTTGGAAGTTAAAATAAAATACCTTGCCGCCATGACGTTTTTTGGCACCGTAATCAATAAAGCCATCAGGTACAGCCTGTTTGAAAGGATGCTTGCCATTGATGCGTCTGAAACGTGGATAGTGGGTCGCAGGGGTACGCATTTTTCTGTTTTTACTGGTTACACTGGACATACTATTTATTATAGGCAGTAAAACAGATGTCTTTAGCTATATAACTATATGAAAAACAATAAAATATTGATGATATTTGCCAGAGCAAGGGGAAAATCAGCGAAAAATGCTTAATCTGCGTAATTTTTGTCGCGTTCAAGCAAGGTCTTGAATTGGTGATATTCGGGGAAATTCAGTGTGAATCAAGCCTGGTTTCCCGGTAGAAAAAGATAAAAAATGATTTTATCCAGACACTGAAATCTCGCTTACCTGTTCTGTGTATATTGATATCAGCTTGTGACCAGCTTCTGTAATTCGGCAACGTCATCGCGTGCCTTTTCCAGCGCCTCAATACTTTCTTTTGGTGTCAGTCCCAGTTTTTTGAAGGCGGGAATACTGGTCCAATTGAGTTTGGTGTAAGGGTGATCTGATCCCATATAGCTGTGCAGGTTTGCAATCATCACGACATCGGCATAATCAACATCATCACTGTGATAACGCTCAAGACTTTCATGTTCAACAACAACGGTGATCAGATCTTCCGGGAAATTCCATAGTTCCATAATGGCTCGACCGATAGTGATATGATGGTCAAAAACGGTTTTTTCCAGAAAGCCATCCTGCTTAAGCAGCTGCATGTTTTGTTCGAAGCGTTTAATAATAGGTAATGCACCAATATCATGAACGAGGCCTGCCAGCATGGCCTGATCCGGTTCAAGTTTGGTATATCGATCGGCAAACACATAACTGATGGCAGCAACCTGTGTGCTGTGTAGCCAGACCTTGCGCATGTATTTTTTCAGAATGGCAGATTTGGAGTGATAGAGCTGCTCCATCACGAGACTGGTAACAAGATTACGTACCAGTTTATTACCAAGACGGGTTACCGCCATTTTTAGATCAGTGATTTCGGAGCGACCACGCATCAATGGACTGTTGGCTACCTGCAGCATGCGTGCAGCAAGAGCGGCATCGGCACTGATAATACGGGTTATTTCACTTGCATCGGCATTATGGTCTTCAACAGTTTCCCTTACTTTGTTGGCAACCTCGGGCAGGGTAGGGAGCACAACACGATTGTGCTGGATGTCTTCAACCAGTCCTTCCAGAAATTGCGCTGTTTCCATTCGGTTCTTATTCTTTATTTGGTGGGTTCTTCCAAAGTATAGGGTAATTCCGTCAATTCGAGTACAGGGCCATTTTTATCTTTCAGATGTATTTTTGATTTTTCAGCACTGGCTATTTGTATTACGGCCAATACATCATAGCCGCCGCTGTCGGATGGATGG
>JAOUJV010000166.1 GCA_029882995.1 Gammaproteobacteria bacterium
CTCGACCTCAGTTCCGCCACAATTCGTAATGTGATGGCTGATCTGGAAGATCTGGGACTGATCGAATCACCTCATACCTCGGCAGGACGCATTCCTACTACCAAGGGTTTCCGGTTTTTTGTGGATTCCTTGCTGACGGTTGATCATTTAAACGACTCGGAAATAGGCAAGCTTAAGGTCGAGCTTGATGCCGGTATCGAACCCAAGCAACTGGTTTCCAAAACATCGGATGTCCTGTCAGCATTTACCCATATGGCCGGTGTGGTAACCATACCTCGCCCTGAAACGGTCATGATGCGTCATGTTGAGTTCCTGCCCTTATCAAATAACCGGGTACTCACGATACTGGTTATGAATGAGGAAGATATACATAACCGGATTATTCATACGACCAGAAAATATTCTCCTTCTGAATTAACTCAGGCGGCCAATTATCTGAATGAAGCCTTTGCCGGAAAGAATCTGAATGCAGTGCGTCAAATGCTGGTGAAGGAAATGCAGGAAACACGCGATCGCATGAACAGCATGATGCTGGCGGCGATTGAAATGGCGAATCAGGTTTTTGCCAGAGAACATGATACGGCTGATTATGTCCTGGCTGGCCAGACGAATTTGATGGATTTTGCTGACATGGAGAATGTCGACAAGCTAAAGCAGTTATTTGAAGCCTTCAATGCCAAGCGCGATATTCTTCATTTGCTTGATCAATCCATGCATGCCGAAGGCGTACAGATTTTTCTGGGTGAAGAGTCTGGCTATAATGCCCTTGGTGGTTGCAGTCTGGTGACATCGCCATATGAGGTGAACGGCCAAATAGCCGGTGTGCTTGGTGTGATTGGTCCAACACGCATGCGTTATGATCGGGTAGTACCGGTGGTAGATATAACGGCCCGCCTTCTCGGTGCGGCCTTGAATCGTCGTAGTTAGTCCCCATATAAACCGGAATTGCCATTTGGGAGGCCGGCTTGTGCCCCCGTTTTTAATAATCAAACGTGGAGTTAAAAATGAATAATGAGGCAGATCAGGCCCGGGATCAGGTTAAAGAAGACGTGAATCAGGAGGCTGAAACAGAGCAGGTTGAAGCAGAACAGTCTGGCGCTGAAACAGAGAACGTCCATGCCTTGCTGGAAGATGCCCGTGCCAAGGCAGATGAGCATTGGGATGAGCTGTTAAGGGCGAAGGCCGAGCTGGAAAACATGCGCCGCCGCGCCCAGCGAGATGTCGAAAATGCACACAAATATGCACTCGACAAATTCATTCAGGAAATACTGCCAGTCAGAGACAGCCTTGAATTAGGGCTGGCCGCTATTGGCGGTGAAGATGAAGAATCAGCCAAGCATCGGGAAGGTATTGATCTGACCCTGAAAATGTTTGGCAGTGTGATGGAGAAATTTGGCGTCAAAGAGCTGGATCCGACAGGAGAGGCCTTTAATCCCGAGCATCATCAGGCCATGTCCATGCAGGAATCTGCCGAGGCCGATCCTAATACGGTCCTGACCGTGGTTCAGAAGGGGTACTTGCTCAATGATCGTCTGGTCAGGCCTGCCATGGTGATTGTTTCCAAGGCAGTGGAGACAGGCAATAAGGCGGGCAGTTCGATTGACGAAAAGGCTTGAAAAGCCGGTTTACGCCACCATATCAGGAATCAAATAGAACTTTTTGAATAACTTAGTGATTTCCGGCTTGTCCGGAGCAACTTAACGGAGAAATTTACAATGGGCAGAATCATAGGTATCGACCTCGGCACCACCAACTCATGCGTATCGGTCATGGAAGGTGGCAAGCCGCGTGTAATTGAGAACAGCGAAGGTGATCGCACTACACCATCTATCGTGGCTTACACGAATGATAATGAAGTGTTGGTTGGTCAGTCTGCCAAGCGTCAGGCGGTAACAAACCCGGAAAACACCCTGTTTGCGGTCAAGCGTTTGATCGGCCGTAAATTCCAGGATGCCGAAGTACAGAAAGACATCAAAATGGTGCCTTACAAAATCGTCAAGGCAGATAACGGTGATGCCTGGGTTGAAGTGAAAGGCAAGAAAATGGCAGCACCGGAAGTGTCAGCGCGTGTACTGCAAAAAATGAAAAAGACCGCTGAAGACTATCTCGGCGAAGAAATCACTGAAGCAGTGATTACTGTGCCTGCCTACTTCAATGATTCACAACGTCAGGCAACCAAGGATGCAGGCAAGATTGCCGGTCTGGA
>JAOUJV010000167.1 GCA_029882995.1 Gammaproteobacteria bacterium
CCCTGTTTTCCCTTCTAGGTTAAAATACAACTATCCCCTGCGGTGTTCGAGGATAGATCTGAATATTTCTTGAGCCATACTAACGTCCAGGGAACTGCCTGTCGGCATCAGTGTGCATGTCCGCTCGACGGAAAGCCTGAGATATCGACCAAGTTCCCACCTGAACTTCTGGTTCAAGGACGACGATCTGTTACGGCACAGGCGGGGGATACTCCCCTTTTTTTGCTGACGGAGTTATACACATGAGTTCACGAAACAACTTGCGCCAACAAATTCGTACCCGTCGACAGCAATTATCCTTTATAGAACAACAATCGGCAGCACGTCATCTGGCGCAAAACCTGTGTCGATTACCCGTTTTTCAGCGCAGTCACCATATTGCGTTCTATCTGGCCAATGATGGTGAGATTGCCCTTGATAAGCTAATTGAAACGGCATGGAAGCGCGGCAAGCAATGCTACCTACCGATACTGCGTGGTAATTCAGACAAACGTCTGTGGTTTGCCCGATACCAACCCGGTGATCGGCTTGTTTATAACCGATTCATGATCCCGGAACCGGATGTACCTAGCCATCAGCTTATTCATGCCTGGTCACTTGACCTGCTTTTGTTGCCATTAGTTGCTTTTGACAAAAAGGGAAACCGGCTTGGCATGGGGGGTGGTTATTATGATCGGACACTTGCCTATTTGAACCGGCGCCAGATCTGGAAAAAACCTCGCCTGTTCGGGGTTGCCCATGAATTCCAGAAAACGGCTTCAGCGCTACCATCCCGTGACTGGGATATTCCGCTCAATGCCACCGTGACCGACAAAGGTGTCTATACATTTAGCTAGCGTGACAGCGTCCTTACCTTATATATAGGTGAAGCCAGTGGAATTCCTTTATTTATCATTAATTATTTTAAAAACAATAAGATAGCGTGAGGTAAGCCCAATCAGCCGCACCAGATCTATTAAAATAAGCGTAAATCCCCCTAGATATTGGGGTTTCAGAGGTTTAAAAGACTACATATTGTGTTTTAGTATCGGCCTTCGGTTAGAAACGACGAAAACAAGCTAAAAAATCCAAATTTCAAAAATAGTACTCAGCGTCCCTGAAATCGTTTTTAAGACCTGTTTAAAAAATAACTACGATGTAAACGACAGAATTTTATATTTGTGCATACAGCCACATCTGAAAGCATTTTAATATCATTCTCTGTTACTGATAAATAATAATGAAACAAACAACAAGGCAGTCATACAAATGAATTACTGGTTAATGAAATCCGAGCCTGATGTCTTCGGTATTGATGATCTGAAAAAAATGAAAAACAAAACCGAACACTGGGATGGTGTACGTAACTATCAGGCACGCAACATGATGCGTGATCAAATGAAAAAAGGCGATCAGGTTTTTTTCTACCACTCCAACTGCAAGGAGCCAGGTATTGTTGGCATTATGAAAGTTGTCAGGGAAGGGTATCCGGATTTCACTGCGCATGAACCGAATGGTAAATATTACGACCCCAAAAGTAACTCTGATAACCCACGCTGGTATATGGTCGATGTACAGTACGTACGAAAATTCAAACACACGATTACGCTGGAAGAACTGAAATCACATCCGGATCTGGAAGAAATGCGACTGGTAAGACGTGGTAATCGACTGTCTGTCATGCCTGTTACTGCACAGCAGTGGAAGACCATTCTGACACTGGAATAGAAATACCAGCGCATGGCTCCAATCAGTCAAAGTGTTAAATTTCCTGACACCTGCCTTTCCTGAAAATATCGCCTCCCACCTGCCTGCACGAAAAAATATTCAACCTGTCATGAAAATTATTTATGCATCATACATGACAGGAGAGCCTTCATCGTTTACGGCATGAACAATGACCATGACTGATCAATTCTACCCCGTTGCAGGTGGCGCAATCATCTCCATCAAATACTTTTTATCCCTTTGTTTAGGTGATCAACGTCGATCACATGCCCAAACACCACGTGCCGTAGAACAGTATCGGTAATCTGGAATTCAATTCCTGATCATCCGCAATCATCCCCCATTCTCATCCGCAATAGTGACAAAATGCAAAAACAGGGGTGATAAGTTTTTTTTTGATTTACTGGCAAATTGAAATTTCTTGATTATACTAATTTTTGTACTTATACCTTGGAGGAACTACACAATGGCAACAAAACGGAAAGCC
>JAOUJV010000168.1 GCA_029882995.1 Gammaproteobacteria bacterium
CACCTTCGGATAAGATTGAGGTCTGGCGTGATTTAATGGCGAGTGTATCACCGCGCGGAATCGCCTGCTGGATACCAACCTGAACCTGTGTCATGGGTTCCTGTTCACGCTTAAAGGTATCTGTCGGGAAACTCGATAAGCCGACTTTCATTTTTGGATCGGGAAGCGTCGCATCTGCAATTGCTTTTTCCGACAATGCCAATGCGCTTGATTGCAGTCCTGAAACAAGTGGATCCTGTTCAAGTGCGATTGTCTCTGCTTCCTCGAGTGTGAGTATTCCTGCCTGTGTTAATGATGAGAAAAACACGAACAGCAATAACAGAAACTGTTTTCTGAATGAAATATACATTTTCAATAACCTCAAATTACCTGCTTAAAACAATATCAATATCTGAACATACATAAGTCTATGCAATCCGGATTACTGCCGGACTACGAACAAATCAGTCAGGGATAAATCCTGCTTAAGCAGGTATACAGGGTGGTCGAGGTTCTACAAACGAGGAAGGTATGGGGTAATCACTTTCTGCCAATCGAAATTGTTCAGGTCGTGACTGGAAATCTATTTTAATATCGATGGATGGTACATAGGAAATGGTTGAACAGGTACCGCAATCAGTGCAGTTATTAATACACTGCTGATTATCACCACAGCTATTGTCGGAATGACAGTCCATATCACCATGATCCTGCATCGCAGATGCCTGATGACAAGATGATGAATCATTATCCATCGATACGGCATAGCCCTGCAATGGAGCAAGTACCAACGCCAGTATCAGAAATAATAATCGTGTTATTGCCAAAGTTCTCATTCTGCCAATTCTAGACTAATCCCGTTCATCAGACCATGAGTATGACAGGGAAAATGCGGCTGAGTTCACCGGCCGGCGATCATAAGATTAGGACCCTCTTCCAGCACAAACTCGCGAAAGGCCTGTGCTACCGGTGATAAACGCTTGCCCTTGCGATATACCACATACCAGTGGCGCATAATCGGGAACATCTCGACATCCAATACCTTTATATGGTTCGTTTCCAGCTCCAGTTCCAGCGTATGAATTGATACGATCCCCAAGCCCAAACCGGCCTCGACCGCCTGTTTGATGGCTTCATTACTGGTCATTTCCATACCCGTCGTCAGGCGTACACCCTCCTCGGCAAAAAATCGCTCCATTGCAATTCGAGTTCCGGAGCCCTGTTCACGCACCACGAAGGTTTCCTGCTGCATTCTCTTAAACGGGATTTCTTTCTCTTTCACCAGTGGGTGATCCGGGGGCGCAATCACGACTAACGGGTTATCCATAAAAACCTCGGTTTCCAGCTCCATATCCTCCGGTGGCCGCCCCATGATGACCATGTCTGTTTCATTCTGGGTAATGCGCTTCAGTAAAACCTCACGGTTGGTCACATCAAGACTAATGGTGATACCTTCATGTTGCTTGGCAAAATTGGCCAGCAGACGAGTGGCAAAATAATTGGCGGTGGTAGCCACTGAAACTGTTAACTTGCCCCCATGCACTCCCTTCATTTCCTCAAAAACAGCATCAGCTTCATCCAGAAGACGGGTTATTTCCTGCGCATAAACATAAAACTCATTACCCGCATCCGTCATGTAAATCTTCTTACCCATCTGCTCAAACAGGGGCAAACCAATGTTTTCCTCCAGTTGTTTCACCTGCATGGACACTGCCGGTTGGCTTAAATGCAACTTTTTAGCTGCCTCGGTATAGCTCATGCTACGGGCAACAGCCTGAAAAACCTTGATCTGACGGAATGTTACGTTCATGGCATAAATATATAAGTAATAACTTATGATTTCAATCAAATAGTCTGAATATACTTTATGGTTTTGATCTGTATACTGCTCTCACTTTACGCCCCAATTGACCATTCTAACTGTAGGGTTTTTAGGGGAGTTTTGAGATTAAACAAAACAATGGAGGCCTATCATCGATGGCTAAGAAATATGATGCGGGTGTAAAAGAATACCGCGAAACTTACTGGATGCCTGAATACACTCCTCTGGAAAGTGATATTCTGGCGTGCTTCAAGATCACTCCTCAACCTGGTGTTCCTCGTGAAGAAGTTGCAGCAGCTGTTGCCGCTGAATCTTCAACTGGTACCTGGACTACTGTTTGGACTGACCTGTTAACTGATCTGGACCACTA
>JAOUJV010000169.1 GCA_029882995.1 Gammaproteobacteria bacterium
GATGAAATACTGATGTCCGGTCTTGCCTCACGCAATCTTTGAATAATTTCTTTATATTCCTGTGCAGTGTGTTTGCGCTTCATCAAATCCAGAATCCGATCCGAACCGCTTTGCACCGGCAGGTGCAGGAAGCTGACCAGTTGCGGTACTTCACGATATACCTCAATCAGACTGTCCGACATCTCAATTGGATGTGATGTTGTATAACGAATGCGATCAATTCCTTCAACCGCTGCAACATAACGAATCAATAATGCCAAATCAGCAACGTCACCATCATGCATGACACCACGATAGGCATTCACATTTTGCCCCAGCAGATTCACTTCACGCACACCCTGTTTGGCCAAAGCAACCACTTCAGCAATGACATCATCAAACGGGCGACTGATTTCCTCACCACGGGTATAAGGCACCACACAAAACGTACAGTACTTGCTGCAGCCTTCCATGATGGAAACAAATGCTGACGGGCCATCTGCCTTTTGTTCAGGCAGGTGATCAAATTTTTCAATCTCGGGGAAACTGATATCCACTACTGAATGGCGCTGACGTTTCACTTCGTTCAGCATCTCGGGCAAGCGATGCAAGGTCTGTGGACCGAACACGATATCAACATATGGTGCACGCTGACGGATGGCATCACCTTCCTGACTCGCCACACAACCACCCACACCGATCACGACATCCGGTCGCGTCTGTTTTAATTGACGCCAGACACCGAGCAGTGAAAACACTTTTTCCTGTGCCTTTTCACGAATGGAACATGTGTTGAGCAATAACACATCGGCTTCCTCCGGTGTGGCGGCCAGCTCAAGTTGGTGTGATGCATACAATGATTCACCAAGGCGCGCAGAATCATATTCATTCATCTGACAACCGAAGGTTTGTATGTAAAGTTTTCCTGCCATGTGTTTCAAAGTCTAGCATCTCAAAAGGGCGTGTAACTTACTACTTTTTCGATAATTTTTCCACTTATCCACAGAAGAAAAAAGGGGTAGCCAATTGGCTACCCCCTTACTAACATCCTGATATTATAAATAAAATACTGCCAGCCCCTATGATATCTCTGAAAAAGAATTCAGTTGCTTTCAGGCAAGGCGGAAATTGATGAGAATGCGGAGTTTACATAAAGTAAATGAGTACCCAATGTGCGGGCACAAGCAAATTCGAGTCAATTTTCAACGCCGTATGAAAGCAACTGAAACTTTTTTAGTCATAGGAAGGCTCTGCGCTGATCTTATGGATCGATAAATCCGCACCATCAAACTCCTCTTCCTGTGTCAGGCGCAGTCCCATCAGCATCTTGATACCACCGTAGACAATGAAACCACCTCCCAATGCAATGCTGATACCCATAACGGTGCCAATAAATTGCGGCATAAAGGCAACGCCTCCCATGCCGCCCAAAGTCTCCAGACCAAAGATACCTGCAGCCAGACCACCCCATGCGCCACATAAGCCATGCAAGGGCCATACACCTAATACATCATCAATCTTCCACTTGTTTTGCGCGAGGGTAAATGTCCAGACAAACAATGCGCCAGCGATACTGCCTGTGATCAGCGCACCCATTGGATGCATCACATCAGAACCCGCACACACGGCAACTAATCCGGCCAATGGCCCATTATGAACAAAGCCCGGGTCATTTTTACCCACCGCCAGTGCAGCCAACACACCACCGACCATGGCCATGAGTGAATTCAATGCCACCAGCCCACTTACACCTTCCACTGTTTGCGCCGACATCACATTAAAACCAAACCAACCGACAGTGAGTATCCATGCACCCAGTGCCAGGAATGGAATACTTGATGGCGGATGTGCAAAGATTTCCCCGTTCTTGCCATAGCGTCCATGACGTGCGCCCAGTAACAACACCGCTGCCAGACCAATCCAGCCACCTACTGCATGTACAACAACCGAACCAGCAAAATCATGAAAGCCAACACCGAATGTTTTTTCCAGCCATGTCTGAAAACCGAAATTACCGTTCCAGATCATGCCTTCATACAAGGGATACACTACGGCAACCAATAATGCACTGGCCATTAACTGTGGTAAAAATTTTGCACGCTCGGCAATACCGCCAGAAATGATCGCAGGAATAGCGGCAGCAAAGGTCAGCAGGAAAAAGAATTTAACCAGTTCATA
>JAOUJV010000108.1 GCA_029882995.1 Gammaproteobacteria bacterium
CGTTATGTATTGCAGATACGTGGTGATTCCATGATAGATGCCGGTATTCTGGATCGTGATTTTGTCATTATTCAACATGCTGACAGTGCAAGTGACAATGATATTGTTGTTGCCCTGATTGATGAAGAAGAAGCGACACTGAAACGATTAAAAATGACATCAGATGGTCAGGTCATGCTGATTCCTGAAAACAGCGCAATGAAACCGATGCTGTTTGAAGCAAACCGGGTAAGGATACAGGGTAAGGTGATCGGGCAGGTTCGGACTTACTTCTAGCCTCAGTCCATTAACGTAGCGTCTACTGCGTTGGAACAGTTGTTCAAAATGCTTGTGCCCGTATATTGGGTGCTCATTTACTATTATGTAAACTCCGCTTTTTCACAACTGTCCCGCCTTGTATCCATCCACGTTAATAACCTGAGTTAGCTTAAAAAATGAACTTTTATCATTATGCATTTCTTTAAATCTAAACTACAAAGTGATTTTAGTTACAAAATGAAACATCCTGTTATCTGGCCACGCGCTATTATCCTGATGGATATGAATGCGTTCTTTGCTTCTATTGAACAAATGGATCGTCCCAAATGGCGAGGTAAGCCAGTTGGTGTGACCAATGGACGGCAAGGAACATGTATTATCACCTGCTCCTATGAGGCGCGTGCTTTTGGTATTAAAACCGGCATGCGATTGCGTGAAGCGCGTTTACTCTGCCCTGATTTAATACAGTGCCCTTCTCGACCTGATCGTTATGCTGAAGTTTCTTCCTCTATTATGGAAGCACTCAGCATTATTACTCCGGATGTAGAGGTGTTTTCAGTGGACGAAGCCTTTCTCGATGTTACCCACTGCCAGAATTTGCATGGTACACCGGAACACATGGCACATATGGTAAAACAGCTTGTGTACAATGTTTCTCACCTGCACTGTTCTGTTGGTGTCAGTGGCGACAAGACGACAGCCAAGTTTGCTGCCAAATTACACAAACCTGATGGACTGACAGTGATTCCACCCTGGGAGTCCAAACAACGTCTGGCCAATGTGCCGGTTACCGAGCTATGTGGCATTAACAAGGGAATTGGCGGCTTTCTGGCACGTTATGGTGTGACGCGCTGTGGTGACATGGAAAAACTGCCCATCGGTGTACTGGCCAAACGTTTTGGTAATTTAGGGCGTCGCATCTGGTATATGTGTCAGGGTGCTGATCCTGAACAGGTACATGTTTCTGTCAACTCACCAAAATCCATTGGTCATGGAAAAGTCATGCCCCCGGCAACAATAGATCGGGAAATTATTCTCACGTATATGAAACACATGAGTGACAAGGTTGCAGCACGCTTGCGCCGCCATCAATTTGAGGCAAAAAGATTTTTTATTGGCCTGCGTACACAACACTACTGGATTGCCGATAAATTTTCCCTGTCTGTACCGACCGATAGTGTGCATGACATCATGATGCTTTGCCGGTTACTGCTGGACGAATACTGGAATGAGGAACCGTTGTTTCAATTACAGGTGACAGCCCTGTCTCCTTCACCGGCCAATATGCAACTGGAAATGTTTTCTGAAACCAATGACAAACAGAAACGTCTGCACACAGCGCTAGATCAGGTCAATGATCGCTATGGTGAATTCACCCTTGCCTCGGCTCGCCTACTAAAGAGGTCGGAAATGCCCAATGTTATAGCCCCGGGCTGGAAACCTTTTGGCCACCGAAAAACGATATAAATGTTATATTTCAGTACTCTGACAGACTGATCAAAAAAACTCTCTGCACAGCTCTGTTCAATCACTATATTTAACCTAGAATTAGTAGGTTATTACGACATATCTGGTGACAGGATCTGTCGGCAATGCATAAACACATACAGATGACAGGTTCCTAGAGATAGTGGTATGCAAAAAACTTTAGTCTTTTTTATTTTATTAAGTCTGACAATCCCTTCGTTAGCTAAAACTGAAATATTAAGACTTTCGGTAGCCAGTACTGCTGAAGAAACCGGATTGATTACCTATCTGGTAGAAAACTACAAGTCTGAAAATCCTGATGTTGATATTCATCTTTCCATTACCGGTGGATTAAATGCACTTGATAATGGCCGTAATGGGACAGCAGACGCAATTCTGACGCATGCGCCTGAAATCGAAAAAATATTTATGGATGATGGCTTTGGTCTGAGTCGCACATTAATTATGTATAACCAGCTTGCCATTTTTGGTCCGGTTAATGATCCACTTGGTATCAGAAAAATGCACAATCTGGAAGATGTGCTTAAGATACTCGCCAAAAATGAAGTCGAGTTTTTTGCACAGGGTGAAAAATCCGCAACCTATCAAAAATTAAAACACTTATGGGAAATTGCAGGTGTTACTCCTGAATGGCTGGGCTATGAGCATACCAATAGCAGTTCACTCTCAACGCTGACAATGGCGGCAGAGTTTAATGGTTATACATTGGCCGACATGTCGACTTATATTTCACTTCGGGAGAAAATATCCAGCAAGGTAATCCCGCTCTTTCGAGACCATGAATTATTAAATAATTATTATTCATACATCATTGTAAATCTGAAAAAAACAAACAGTGTTAATGCCACGCTGGCAAGAGATTTTCTCGAATTTCTGATATCAACAAAAACACAAAATCTCATTCGTGAATACAAGGGGGACACCTTGCCGGTAGCCCTGTTTGTGCCTGCTGCGCATCTTGATAAGTCATTGCAGGCTGACCGGGAGTCACGGCAGAAAAACAGGACTTTTATTCTCATTATAGTCAGTCTGCTTTTTATCCTGATATTTTCAATAGCCGGTTATTATTTTTATTTACACAGTAAAAAACTGCAGCGTCTGGTAAACAAGAGTGATGAACGATATAAACTGGCTATTACAGGAACCGAAGAAGGTATTTTTGACTGGGATATCACAGGGAAATCATTGTTTTGCTCAGACAAGATGTATGATCTGCTGGAAACAAAAAAATCAGATAATGATGATTTCATACGCCTGATAAGCCAACACCTTGATGTAGTCACCTCAACTGATTTCTCTACCAAACTGAACAAATTCATACATGAATTGCCGCCCTCTACCTTTGAATTTACTTTCAGACTGGATTCTAAAGAAGAAAAGTGGTTACACATTCGCGCAAAGATTTCCACCAATACAGAAGGCACTTCAGTTCGACTGTCCGGAACATTAACGAATATAAGCGAGTTATATAATAAAACAATTGAGCTTGAACATCAGGCCCTGCATGATTCTCTGACCAACCTGCCCAACCGCAAGCTACTCAATACTTCTCTTGATCATGCCATTGCCGAATCAATACGATACAAGACACGGTTTTCACTCTTGCTGATTGACCTTAATCGCTTTAAATATATCAATGACACTCTTGGGCATGATGCCGGAGATGAATTGATAAAGGAAGTCGCAAAAAAACTGACTTCGCTGAGCCGTGACAGTGACATTATAGCGCGACTGGGAGGAGATGAGTTCGCCATCATGCTGCCCTACATAACCCATGACAGGGCAATCAATGTTTGTGAAAAAATTGTTGCTTCATTTCAGGAACCTTTCCGGATTCAGGGGAAACCCCTTTTGATAAGTGGTGCTATTGGTTGTGTGTTTTTCCCTGATCATGGTGAAAACAGGGAAACTTTACTCAAGCATGCCGAAATTGCCATGTACCAGTGCAAGGGGCTAAATCATCCTGTTGTTATTTATGATCCTGATCTTGATCCATACTCTGAACGAAACATTGTGCTTGAATCCAGTCTGTCATCTGCCATTGATAACCATGAACTGGAACTGTATTACCAGCCCGTTATCAGGATTGATACAAATAATATCATTGGTGCAGAAGCTCTGATTCGCTGGAACCATCCGGAACTAGGGCTTGTTTTCCCGGATGAAATAATTCCGCTGGCAGAACGAACCGGGCTTATAAAAAATCTGACATATTACGTCATTCATGAATCGGCACAACAATATAACAAATGGTCTTCATCAGATATGACTGTCCGTATTGCCATTAATCTGTCTACATGGGATCTTTGTGATCCCGCTTTTCCTGATTTTGTAGAAAGTGTACTTAAGGAGAAAAAACTGCCCAGTTCTGCACTGGAATTCGAAATCACAGAAAGTGCCATGATGATAGAACCTGAAAAAACGGTAGAAACACTGCAAAAACTCAAGGCAATGGGTTTTTCACTTTCAATTGATGATTATGGAACCGGATTTTCCTCGCTCTCCTATCTGAGTAAACTGCCTGTTAACACACTCAAGATAGACAAAAGTTTTATCTTGAATATGAAAACCAGCGCCGAAAACCTTACCATTGTACGCTCCACTATCGAGCTTGCACATCAACTTGGCCTGAGCGCAACAGCTGAAGGTATTGAGGACAAGGAAATACTCAACATTTTAAACAAACTGGGCTGCGATCTGGGCCAAGGCTATCATATTTCCAGACCAATGCCAGCCATTGACTTTAGTGACTGGATTAAAAACAGTTCCTGGACTATTTAAGTAGCGGATGATCTTCCGGCAATTTTTTTGAAATCCATAGTGCGAGCTTGTGCTTCATGGATTTCAGGGACAGTTGATCATTCGGCAGTGGCTGAATTAACTGATCGTGAACCAGTAACTTATAGATGTATTCAATTTTCTCATTCATCGAGTCGGTCGGTTCAAATTTGGCAACACCACGTTTTTCTGCAAAGACAACACCAACACGTACCGCTTCCTTGACCAGCTCGGCCTCATTTTTTATTTTTTTCATTCCGGCTCTTCTCCATAATCAATCGTAATTTCCTCGTGCGGCGCGATATCTCTCAGCGCATAAACATCATAACCATCACAAATAGCATTGGGATCACGACTATGATTCAGATAACGTAATATATTTTTTCCATCCCGCCCTACCCAGTCACCGTTTTCATCGCAATGCCAAAGTACATAGGTATCGTTTTCTACTGCATGCGGCCCATCATAAGTACCAAGATATTCACCTTCTTCAAGCGTGACACGTGCAAACACACCAGTACCGTGAATCAGTGACTCATCAACATAAAGCCACTCAAGAAGCACTTCGTTATCGGTAATACTCTCTTCCTGATCCTGTTCGTACATTTATCCTGTCTGGTTCTTTTTCCCAATCAGTTCAATTTGATAGCCATCCGGATCTTCCACAAAGGCAATGATCGTTGTGCCCGCATTCATCGGACCGGCATCTCGCAATATTTTTCCACCACGCTGGCGTATTTCATCGGTTGCTTCGTAGACATCATCCACTTCCAGTGCAATATGTCCAAAACCGCCCCCAATATCATAGCTCTCCACTCCCCAGTTATAGGTCAACTCTATCACGGTATTCTCGGATTCATTACCATAGCCCAGAAAGGCCAATGTAAATTTCCCATCTGGATATTCCTTCTGGCGTAACAGTTTCATGCCCAGTATTTCTGTATAAAATTTAATAGAACGATCCAGATCACCGGTACGGATCATGGTATGAAGTATGCGCATTGTGTTTCTCCAAATAATTTATTTTTCTGCTTCCAGCACAACCTTTATCATTCCCAGAACACTGTCCGGATTCAGTGAAATGGAATCAATTCCCTGCTCCACCAGCCAACGTGTTATTTCCGGATAATCAGAGGGTGCCTGTCCACAAATACCAATATATTTTTTTTGTTTCTTGCAGGTATTGATGGCCATTTCCATCAGCTTGGTTACCGCCGGATTGCGTTCATCAAAACTGGATATCAGACTGGAATCACGATCAATGCCCAGTGTCAGCTGTGTAAGGTCGTTGGAGCCAATTGAAAAGCCGTCAAAATGCTCCAGAAACTCATCGGCTAACAATGCATTGGCCGGGAGTTCACACATAAGATAAATATTCAGTTTTTTCTTGCCGCGCTCAAGCTGGTTTTCTTTCATCAAATCCAGTACTGCCTTGGCTTCATTAACATCACGTACAAACGGTATCATCACAGAGATATTATCCAGCCCCATATTATCTCTTGCATACCTGATTGCTTCACATTCCATGTTGAAACACTCCCTGAACTGAGGTGATGGATAACGTGATGCACCACGGAACCCGAGCATGGGATTTTCCTCTATCGGCTCAAACAGATCGCCTCCGAGCAATGCTGCATATTCATTGGATTTAAAATCACTTAAACGCACTATCACCGGTTTGGGATAAAACGCGGCTGCAATTGTGCCAATCCCTTCGGCAAGACGCATAACATAAAAACTGTGCCTGTCAGGATAGCCTGCCGTAATTTCATCTATTTCAGAACGTGTTTCTGCATCG
Organism: Gammaproteobacteria bacterium; assembly: GCA_029882995.1. Lineage (GTDB taxonomy): Bacteria > Pseudomonadota > Gammaproteobacteria > DAOVJZ01 > DAOVJZ01 > DAOVJZ01. The sequence goes on from JAOUJV010000108.1 coordinate 6,323, forward strand.
AGTACACCATACTCCAGCAATGCCCTCGGGTGTATCCGGATACTCTGATTAATAATAAATTCAAGTCGGGCAAGTCCCACACCATCTACCGGTAAATGGGCACATTCCAGTGCCTTCTCCGGATTGCCCAGATTCAGCATGATTTTTGTTTTTGGCCGTTTCGTTATGTCTGTTTCAACATGATGCACACCAAATGGCAATTTACCTTCATAGACAAACCCGATATCACCTTCGGCACAGGAAACCGTGACATTCTCGCCGGTTCGGATTGTCTGTGTTGCATCACCGCAACCAATTACTGCCGGTATACCCAGTTCACGTGCAACAATAGCAGCATGACAGGTACGTCCACCTCGATTGGTCACAATGGCACCGGCATGTTTCATGATCGGTTCCCAATCCGGATCTGTAATGTCGGTGACCAATACCTCCCCTTCCCTGAGTTTTTCCATTTGTAACGGTTCAAGAATTACTCTTGCTGTGCCTGTTGCAATCTTTTGACCAATACTGCGTCCGCTTGACAATACCTTGCCGCGTTTTTCTATATAAAAGGTTTCGGTCACTGCTGCCTTTTTTCGTGACTGCACTGTTTCAGGTC
>JAOUJV010000092.1 GCA_029882995.1 Gammaproteobacteria bacterium
TGCACCTGCCGGTGCAAAGCGGTTCGGATCGGATTCTGGATTTGATGAAGCGCAAACACACTGCACAGGAATATAAAGAAATTATTCAAAGATTGCGTGAGGCAAGACCGGACATCAGTATTTCATCCGATTTTATTATTGGTTTCCCAAATGAAACCGATGCGGATTTTCAGGCGACCATGGATTTGATTGACGAGATTGAATTTGATCAGTCGTTCAGTTTTATTTACAGCGCACGTCCCGGTACACCGGCGGCGGATATGGTGGATGACATTCCTCATACAGTAAAACAGGAGCGCCTCAAAATCCTGCAGCACAGAATTAATGAATTTGCGGCACGCATTAATCGTCGTATGGTGGGAACCACACAACGTATTCTGGTCGAAGGGTTATCACGCAAGGATAAAAATGAACTGGCCGGACGCACAGCCAACAATCGTGTTGTCAATTTCGCCGGAGACAAATCGCTGATTGGTGAATTTATTGATGTGCGCATTACCGATGCATTTCCTAATTCATTACGCGGTGAATTGCCTGGTAATGTGAGCAAGGCTGTTAACTGGAGCTAATCATTTTATTTTGAACATGCCAACACAAGCAAAGGAATTCCAGTTGAAACCGGTTGATAACCAGCGACTGGCCAATCTGTGCGGACAATTTGATGAACACCTGCGCCAGATAGAACGCCGTCTCGGTGTTGAAATAAATAATCGTGGAAATACTTTCAAGGTGGTTGGTGAAAGTCGCTCGGTTGAACAGGCGGGCGAGGTATTGCAGGGCCTGTATCATGAGAGTGAGAAAGATGCCTTGTCGCCGGCGACAGTGCATTTATATTTGCAGGAAGTAGATGCAGAAGGCAGTGGTGGTGAGCCGGAAGAGGATTTTACAACGACACTGCGTACACGCCGTGGTATCGTCAAGGCACGTAGCCCCAATCAGGCACAGTACCTGAAAAATATTCTGACGCATGATATTAATTTTGGTATTGGCCCTGCCGGTACAGGTAAAACGTTTCTGGCGGTAGCCTGTGCGGTTGAAGCACTGGAAAAAGAGGAAATACGTCGACTGGTATTAACACGTCCGGCAGTGGAGGCGGGTGAACGTCTTGGATTTTTACCCGGTGACTTGTCACAGAAAATCGATCCCTATTTGCGCCCTCTCTATGATGCACTGTATGAGTTGCTTGGTTTTGAGCGCGTTACCAAACTTATGGAACGTAATGTCATTGAAGTAGCACCATTAGCCTATATGCGTGGACGCACATTGAATGAGGCCTTCATTATTCTGGATGAGGCACAGAACACAACCAGAGAACAAATGAAAATGTTTTTGACTCGCATTGGCTTTAATTCAAAGGCAGTAATAACAGGTGATATTACACAGGTTGATTTACCGCGTGGCACCCAGTCCGGTCTGCGTCACACCTCGGAAGTATTAAAAGATGTGGAAGGTATCAGTTTTACATTTTTGAAAACACGTGATGTGGTACGTCATCCGCTTGTACAACGCATTGTGACAGCCTATGACAAGCACGAAGCCGGCAACAGTGAATAAAACCTGTTGATATGGATGTTGACATACAATATGCAGCCTCTTTCGATGGTTTGCCTTCCGAACAGGATTTCCTGAACTGGGTAAGTGCGGCTGTTCCCGAAGGGCAACAGGAAACAGCAATAACGATCCGCATTGTAGATGAACAGGAAAGTGCACATCTGAACCAGACATATCGTCATAAACAGGGACCGACCAATGTGTTGTCATTCCCGGCCGAAATTCCGGAAGAAGTCGAATTGAACCTATTGGGTGACCTGGTTATTTGTGCTCCTGTTGTTGATCGTGAGGCCAAAGAGCAGGGCAAGACCTTGTCGGCACACTGGGCACACATGGTAATTCATGGCACATTACACCTGCAGGGCTATGATCATATGACCGATAAAGAAGCAGTAGAAATGGAGGAAATTGAGCGTAACATATTGATAAAAATGGGATTTAATGACCCTTATACCGAGATTTAGCCGAAGATTTATCAGGCTATTTTACTTGTAAAACAGGGGCAAAAGAGCTTATTTTTATGTTTATGATACCAATTCAAGGAACTATATGAACGAAGGACGACCTAGCGACGGTCCCTCGCGAACGTGGCTGGACAGAATTAGTCAGGTTCTGTCTGGTGAGCCGAGAGACCGGGAAGAGTTAATAGAGACACTCCGTGATGCGCAGCAGCGCAACCTGCTTGATGCCGATGCACTGACCATGATCGAAGGCGTATTGCAGGTATCTGAAATGCAAGTACGCGACATTATGATTCCCCGATCACAAATGGTGGTTGTGGAACGTGATCAGGTGCCGGAAGAATTTTTACCTGAAGTTATTTCATCTGCTCACTCGCGTTTCCCTGTGATCGGTGACGATCGTGATGATGTAGTGGGTATCCTGTTGGCGAAAGATTTGCTTGCCTATACAGCAAGTACCGACAATCAAGTTTTCAACATGCGTGATATTTTGCGCCCGGCTGTTTTTATTCCGGAGAGCAAACGTTTGAATGTATTACTCAAGGAATTTCGTGCGAGCCGCAATCACATGGCAATTGTCGTGGATGAATACGGCGGCGTATCCGGACTGGTGACCATCGAAGATGTACTCGAACAGATCGTGGGTGAAATTATTGATGAACATGACATTGATGAAGACACTTATATAAAGAAAATGAGTGATACCCGTTTTACTATCAAGGCGCTCACACCCATTGAAGATTTTAATGAGCATTTCTCTGCCAGTTTTAATGATGAAGAGTTTGATACTATCGGTGGTTTGATCCTGAATGAATTCAAGCGTGTACCCAAGCGCGGTGAAACTGTGGTGATAAATCATTTCCGTTTCAAAATCCTGAATGCAGACAACCGCCGCATTCATTTGCTGGAAGGGAAAATACTGCCGGTACAGGAAAAATCGGTTGAAGATGTTGCGCAATCCGGCAGTGCCTGAAAACGGATTTAAAAGTTGTCACACATACCCGAAACCCAAAGTCATAAAATTATTAATTTAATATCAGGCATAAAAGGTGACGCTGTAGCGCTGACAGCGGGTGTGCTTGCTGTCTTTTCCTTTGCACCATTTGATATTTTTCCGCTTTCCTTTCTCGCACTTTTTCTGTTATTCATTTCCTGGTCAGGTATAACGCCGGGGCGTGCATTCCGGCGTGGTTTTCTGTTTGGCACCGGCATGTTTGGTGTTGGTGTCTACTGGGTGCATATCAGTATTCACGAGTTTGGTAATACCGGTTTTATACCAGCAGTACTGTTAACCTTTTTACTTGTAATGTATATGGCCTGTTATCCGGCACTGCTGGGTTATGTGTTTGCGCGGTTCTGTAAACAGGCTTCAGGGTTGTCGCCGGTTTTTTTCCTCGCCTCCGGCTGGGCATTAATAGAGTGGATGCGTGCATGGATCATGACCGGTTTCCCGTGGCTGAATCTGGGTTATGCTCAGCTTAACAGTTGGTTGGCAGGTTACGCCCCTGTAATCGGTGTTTATGGAGTTGGTTTTATCATCGCGATGACCGGCGCCTTGTTGGCTGGCTTGTTATGGGGAAATAAAAAACAGAACATCACGAGTCTTATTTTGCTTGTCACGATCTGGCTGGGTGGTTTTGTATTAAATATGCAGTCATGGAGTACACCAGATGGTGAACCCATTAAGGTTGCCATGTTACAAGGTAATATCGGGCAGGAAATGAAATGGCGTCCGGAAAAACGGCAAGCGACTTTCAGCCTGTATGAAAAACTCACCCTTGAGAATCTTGATCAGGATTTAATCATCTGGCCAGAAACAGCCATCCCCGCGCTTTATCATCAGGTTGCCGATCAATTTCTTGAACGCATAAGGCAGGTAGCACAAAAAACCAATACCGATCTGTTAATTGGTATTCCCTACATGGATCAGGGCACACAAAAATATTACAACAGTATGGTCGCACTAGGAGAGACAACGGATTTTTATCACAAACGTCATTTGGTGCCGTTTGGTGAATTTATTCCGTTCAAGTCGGTGATTGGTTCAGTGCTGGATATATTGCAAATCCCGATGTCGGATTTCAGCTCCGGTGAACAGGAAAAACCGATCCTGACTATCGCCAATAACAAGGCCGGTATTTCCATTTGTTATGAGGATGCCTTTGGGGAAGAAGTAATTGATGCCTTGCCGGAAGCGAGTCTGCTGGTAAATGTCAGTAATGATGCCTGGTTCGGGGATTCACTGGCGCCACACCAGCATTTACAGATCGCACGTATGCGCGCATTGGAAACCGGTCGTCCCATGTTACGTGCAACCAATACCGGTATTTCCGCCATCATTGATGAACGCGGAAACATCACATCCACATCTCCGCAGTTCAAACTGCATGTCCTGAAGTCCATCGTGCAACCCATGCAGGGTGAAACGCCATATGTAAAATGGGGAAACTGGTTTATTATTATTTTGTCACTGGCTCTTTTGGGGCTGATCCGGCTCAGGGAAAAATGAGTACAAAGAAAATATTGTTTGTCTATAACGCGGACTCCGGTTTCTTTGGTGCGATGAGTGACTATGCGCACAAGATCATCAGCCCGAATACCTATTCCTGTAACCTGTGCATGATTACCTATTCCATGCTGGGCATGAAAAAACAATGGAAAGAATTTCTGGAAGAACTGGAATACGAGATTGAGTTTTTACACAAGGATGAATTCAATAAAGCATATCCTGATTGTACACATGAACTGCCTGCCGCTTTTATCTGGATGAATGATCAACCGGTCGAGGTAATTAGCGCAAAGAAGCTGAATACCTGCCGCACCGTGGAAGATTTGATCCAGTTGGTAAGGGAACTGGACTAATCCGAATGTGATACCCGATTGAACACCGTCTTCTGACATTCGGGGCAAGGCGGTATGTGTCCTGTTGCATGAAAATGCAATAACTCACCACAGGCCTTACAACGTAAAGTGCCGACACCCACCACTTCGCCGGTATGCCATTCTCCTATTTGATCCGCGCGTTGGGCCAGCTTGTCCAGTTCGAGTCTGGTGCGATCAACCATGGTAGAGAACAGTTCCATTAACCGGTTTTCCACCAGCTCCAGATCGAAACTCAGCCATTCCTTTAATTGTTCACCGGATTCAGATACATAACCGGCGGCGTCCTGCAGGTCACGTTTCAGGTATTCACTGATCTTTTCTGCTTCTTCCTTCGTCAGTTCACCAAGTTCATGTGCTGTTTCGCCGGCTTTATCAATGGCCTTTTCCAGCACCGGCATACCTTCCCTGTCAGCCTTGGCAATCGTGGATTCCACCCGTTCCATCATGATGTTGTAGGCATGGACGAGTTTCTGGTTGGTTGTTCTGTCGTCAGGATCAGTCATTATTTCTCTCCTTATCATATAGAGTATATATGCAGATTGATGTCTACCAACAGGTATCGGTGTGGCATCAACCTGCCTGCCTGCGGTAACATTGCGGTCTTTCAATCAACCCTATATGAGTCATTTTGATGGACGAGCAGTATCATCACGCCAAAATCGAGCAGGAAGCCCAGGAATTCTGGGATAAAAACAATACTTTTCAGGTCACTGAAGACCCTTCAAAAGAAAAATATTACTGTCTTGCGATGTTTCCATACCCCAGTGGCCGCCTGCATATGGGGCATGTGCGCAATTACACCATTGGTGATGTGATCAGTCGCTTCCAGCGAATGCAGGGCAAAAATGTCCTGCAACCGATGGGTTGGGATGCCTTTGGTATGCCGGCGGAAAATGCGGCTATCAAGAATCAGGTGCCACCGGCCAAGTGGACTTACGAAAATATTGACTATATGCGTGCCCAATTGCAAAAACTGGGTTTTGGTTATGCATGGGATCGCGAGCTCGCTACATGTAGTCCAGATTACTATCGCTGGGAACAATGGTTGTTTATTCGTTTATATGAAAAAGGACTGGTCTATAAAAAGACGGCACCCGTGAACTGGTGTCCGCATGACTTGACGGTACTCGCCAATGAGCAGGTGATTGAAGGTTGTTGCTGGCGTTGTGACACACCGGTCGAGCGCAAGGATTTGTCACAGTGGTTTTTAAAAATCACGGATTATGCAGAAGAATTATTGACCGAGCTGGATAAGCTCGACGGCTGGCCAGATCAGGTGCGCACTATGCAGCGTAACTGGATCGGCAAGTCACAAGGGGTGGAAGTGCATTTTGGACTCAAGGGTCGCGATGAACCCTTGAAGGTATACACCACGCGCCCGGATACCTTGATGGGTGTGACTTATGTTGCGGTTGCACCGGAACATCCGCTGATGACAGAAGCGGCAAGCAAGAATACTGATCTGAAAAAGTTTGCTGATGAATGCAAGGTCACAGGTGTGTCGGAAGCCACGCTTGAGACCATGGAAAAGAAAGGTATCGACACCGGCCTGAAAGCGATTCATCCGATCACGGGTGATGAAGTGCCCATCTTTAGTGCCAACTTTGTATTAATGGGTTATGGCGAAGGTGCGGTGATGGCAGTGCCGGCACACGATCAACGTGACTGGGAATTTGCCCAAAAATACAAATTACCGATTAATGTTGTTATCACACCTGAAAATTTTGATGGTGATAATGCCGCGCTGGTGAGCGAACAGGCCTTTACTGAAAAAGGGGTGTTGGTTAACTCCGGTGAATTCAGTGGCATGACATCACAACAGGCATTTGATGCCATTGCCCAACATTTAAGTACAAAATCAAAAGGCCAAAAGCGAACCAATTATCGTTTGCGTGACTGGGGTGTATCACGCCAGCGTTACTGGGGTGCACCGATCCCGATGATCAATTGTGCATCCTGTGGTGCTGTGCCGGTACCCGACAAGGATTTACCGGTCGTGTTACCGGAAGACATCAAGTTTGAGGCAGTCGGTTCGCCGATTAAAAAGATGCCTGCCTTTTTTGAGACAAAATGTCCCAAGTGCGGGGCTGATGCAGAACGCGAAACCGATACCTTTGATACCTTTATGGAATCATCCTGGTATTACGCACGTTATGCCTGTCCTGATAATGAAAACGGCATGCTTGATCAACGTGCTGATTACTGGTTGCCGGTTGATCAATATATTGGCGGGATTGAGCATGCGATTTTACACCTTTTATATGCACGCTTCTTTCACAAGCTCATGCGCGATACCGGTCTGGTCAAGACTGATGAGCCATTTAAAAACCTGTTGACTCAGGGCATGGTGCTGAAAGACGGTGCCAAGATGTCCAAATCCAAGGGTAACACCGTCGATCCACAGGAATTGATGGACAAATACGGCGCCGATACCGCACGGTTATTTATTATGTTTGCATCACCACCGGATCAATCGCTGGAATGGTCTGATACCGGTGTCGAAGGGGCATATCGTTTTCTTAAACGTCTCTGGCGCATGGTCAATGATCATGTTGCACAAGGTCAGGTTAGCGCACTGGATACCGGTGTATTAAATGACAATCAAAAAGAAGTGCGACGCAAGGTGCATGAGACCTTGAACAAGGTCACCGATGATATCAGTCGCCGCTTTACTTTTAATACTGCGATTGCTGCTGTCATGGAGTTGTGTAATGTATTAAGTAAATTTGAGGACAATTCGGAGCAGGGTCGTGCAGTGATGCAAGAAGCACTGGAAGCGGTTGTATTACTGTTATCACCGATTGTGCCTCATATTACCCATACACTTTGGCAGGCACTGGGTCATAGCGATGCAGTCATCGATGTGTCGTGGCCAAAGTCGGATGAATCGGCGCTGGTGAAAGACACGATTGAACTGGTGGTACAGGTGAATGGCAAATTGCGAGGGAAGATCGCTGTTCCGGTAGAGGCCTCAAAGGCAGAAATCGAGACGCAGGCACAGGCCGATGAAAATGTATTACGCTTTATTGAAGGTAAGGAAATAAGGAAAATCATCGTGGTTCCCGGTCGTTTGGTCAATATTGTGGTCTGATGATCTGTGACTCCTGCCCAAGTTGGGGTACACTGAGCCCATGACAAGTCAAATCTCCCGAATTGGTTTTACCCTACTACTGGCAGTTTCCATATTGATACTGGAAGGCTGTGGTTTTCGTATGCGTGGTTCCGTTGATGTACCAGTCGATATGCCGACCACTTTTGTGCAAGGTGCTGATCAATACCGTGGTATCACCCCGGCCATTAAGCGTATCCTGCGTGGCAGCGGTGTCAATCTGACCGAAGATCCCAAACAGGCGGAACTGGTTCTCAAGATCTATGATGAAAAACAGACTCGTCGTGTATTGTCGGTCGGTGCCAGCAATGCCAAGGTACGCGAGTATGAACTCAACTATCAGGTTGATTTCGGTCTGGAAAGAAGTGGCAAGGCATTAGTCGATAGACAAACCATCAGTCTGATGCGTGATTATACATTTGATGAAACCGCAGTGAATGCAAAACGGAACGAGGAAAACATGCTTTATAAAGATATGCAAAGCAATGCGATTCGTCAGTTGTTACAGCGCGTTCAGATAATTATGGCAAAGAACTAGAATAGTTTTTCATCCTCTCGCAGTGAAACTCAGAACCGAACAACTTGCATCCCATTTCAGA
>JAOUJV010000170.1 GCA_029882995.1 Gammaproteobacteria bacterium
AAATGAAAAAGACCGCTGAAGACTATCTCGGCGAAGAAATCACTGAAGCAGTGATTACTGTGCCTGCCTACTTCAATGATTCACAACGTCAGGCAACCAAGGATGCAGGCAAGATTGCCGGTCTGGAAGTAAAACGTATTATCAATGAACCGACTGCGGCCGCACTGGCTTATGGTCTGGACAAGCAGCGCGGTGATCGCAAGGTTGCGGTTTATGACCTTGGTGGCGGTACTTTCGATATCTCTATTATTGAAATTGCTGACATCGATGGTGAGCATCAGGTAGAAGTACTTTCCACCAATGGTGATACATTCCTTGGTGGTGAAGACTTTGACCTACGCATTATTGATTATTTATCAGAACAGTTTAAGAAGGACAGCGGCATTGATCTGCATAATGATCCTCTGGCGTTACAGCGTCTGAAGGAAGCAGCAGAGAAGGCCAAGATTGAATTATCTTCTTCACAACAGACTGATGTGAATCTGCCTTATGTAACAGCCGACGCATCCGGTCCGAAACATTTGAATATCAAGCTGACTCGCGCCAAGCTGGAATCACTGGTTGATGAACTGGTTCAGCGTACAATTGCACCTTGCAAGACAGCATTGAAAGATGCAGGACTGTCTGCCTCTGATATTGATGATGTCATCCTGGTCGGTGGTCAGACTCGTATGCCGAAGGTACAGGAAGTAGTAAAAGATTTCTTTGGTAAGGAAGCACGCAAAGACGTGAACCCGGATGAGGCAGTCGCAGTTGGCGCCTCTATTCAGGCCGGTGTACTGGGTGGTGAAGTAAAAGATGTATTGTTGCTTGACGTAACGCCTTTATCTCTTGGTATTGAAACCATGGGCGGTGTGATGACCAAGTTGATTGAAAAGAATACAACCATTCCGACCAAGGCAAACCAGATTTTCTCAACAGCGGATGATAACCAGACGGCTGTGACTGTGCATGTACTGCAAGGTGAGCGCGAACAGGCAGCAGCAAACAAGTCACTGGGTCGTTTTGATTTAACAGATATTCCACCGGCGCCACGTGGTATGCCGCAAATCGAAGTGAATTTTGATATCGATGCCAATGGTATTCTGAATGTGTCTGCCAAAGACAAGGCAACCGGTAAGGAGCAGTCAATTATCATCAAGGCTTCCAGTGGATTGTCTGATGAAGAAATTGAAAAAATGGTCAAGGATGCCGAAGCGCATGCAGATGAAGACAAGAAGTTTCATGATCTGGTCACTGCACGCAATCAGGCCGACACCATGATCCATGCAACGAAGAAGTCTATGGAAGAACTGGGTGACGACAAGATGGAACCCGGTGAAAAAGACAAGATCGAAGCGGCAATCAAGGATCTGGAAGAAGAAATGAAGAACGATAACAAGGATGCAATCGAAGCCAAGACCAAGGTTTTAACAGAGGCCTCCGGTGCAATGGCACAACGTCTTTATGCACAACAGGCGAATGCCGGAGCTGCTGCGGGTAGCGGAGCAGAAGCGCAGACTGAAACTGCGAATGCTGGTAGTGACGATGTTGTCGATGCCGAGTTCGAAGAAGTAAAAGAAAATAAAAACTAAACAGTTTGGTAAAAGGGGTTGGTAAGTAACATAATCAACCACACCCTTTTTACACAGACCAGGAAAATGGGATCGACGATAAATTTCGGCGATCCCATTTTCCATATTTAAAAAGGCGAATAACCAGATCATGTCAAAGCGCGATTATTACGAAGTTTTAGGTATCGAAAAGAATGCCAGTGATGCAGATATAAAAAAGGCATATCGCCGCGCTGCTCAAAAATATCATCCCGATCGCAATCCTGACGATGCCAGTGCAGAAGACAAGTTCAAGGAAGCCAAAGAGGCTTACGAAGTTCTGTCTGATCAACAAAAACGTGCCGCCTATGATCAGTTTGGCCACGCCGGTGTTGATCCCTCAATGGGTGGCGGTGGTTTTCATGGTGGCGCAGGTGGTGCCAGCTTTGCCGATATTTTTGGTGATGTCTTTGGGGATATTTTTGGTGGACGCGGTGGTCCCGGCGGCGGTGGTGGCGGCAGACCCGGTGCCGGCAGTCGTGCCCGCCGTGGTTCTGATCTTCGTTACAACCTGTCACTCACTCTGGAAGAGGCCGTTAATGG
>JAOUJV010000093.1 GCA_029882995.1 Gammaproteobacteria bacterium
CTGGAGCTGATCGAATGTGTTGTTAATTCTGATGATCATGAACAGGATCCTTTCGATATTATCGTTACGGACTTCTATCTAAAAGGGAATATGACCGGTGGTGATCTTCTGCATGCGATTCGCGCCAAGTTCCATTATTCACAGCAGGAAATGCCTGTACTGGTTGTCACTGTCGCTGATAATGAACGTAAGCAGGCCGATGTGTTTCATGCCGGTGCCAATGATTTTGTGACCAAGCCTATCGTTGAAGAAGTCCTGATGGCGCGCGTTCGTTCCTTGCTTATGATTAAACACCAATACAATGCACTCAAGCGCCAATCTGAAGCCATGTGTTGGTTGGCCTCTACTGATAGTCTTACCGGAGCGCGCAGCAAACGCTATTTACTGAATAATGGTGAGGCCTATATTAATGATCCGGCCAATCATCCGGTACAAGCCCTTATTCTCGACCTTGATCACTTTAAACACATTAATGACCATTATGGACACATTACCGGTGACCATATTCTTGCTGCCCTTGGTGATGTATTGAATGAGAACTTCAAGGACAGCATGGTTGTTCGTTTTGGTGGTGAGGAATTTGCCATTCTTATTCCCAATTGCAGTAATCGGGAAGCGCATGAAAGAGCAGATGCATTACGTCGTATTATTGAAAATCTGCGCCCGGAAGACATCCCTATCACCGCCAGCATTGGCCTGAGTTCCCTACAGGAACACCCTGGCGCCAGCCTGAGTCGCCTGCTTGGCTTTGCCGACAAGGCTCTGTATGCCGCCAAAAATGGTGGCAGAAATCGTGTGGCTAATCTTTAATTCAATTATTTCAATAAGTTATATATATCCAAGAACTTTTTCTCAATTTGGCACTCTCATGCTATGAGTGCTAAAATATTCATCAATAAACAGTGTGAGGAACACTTCATGAACAAAAGCCTGGAAATGCAACTGGCCATTCCATCAGGAAGTCTGGAAACCTATATCCAGTCCGTCAGTAATATTCCTATGCTAACGGCAGAAGAAGAACAGACTCTCGCAACCCGTCTTCAGAAATATGATGATCTGGATGCGGCGCAACGTCTGGTTCTGGCTCATCTGCGTTTTGTTGTCCATGTTGCCCGTGGATATAAAGGCTATGGGCTGCCACTGGCGGATTTAATTCAGGAAGGAAACGTCGGTCTGATGAAGGCGGTAAAACGTTTTGATCCTACTGTTGGTGTTCGTCTGGTTTCTTTTGCAGTTCACTGGATTCGCGCAGAAATGCACGAATATATTTTACGTAACTGGCGTATTGTAAAAGTGGCCACCACCAAGGCACAACGTAAATTATTCTTTAACCTGCGCAGTGCAAAAAAACGTCTGGGCTGGTTTACCCAGGAAGAAGTTAATGCCGTTGCCAAAGACCTCGGGGTCAAGCCAGAAACCGTACTGGAAATGGAATCTCGCCTGAGTGGTCATGATGCCTCGTTTGATGGTTATGCCGATGACAGTGATGAAGATAATTTTCATGCTGCTCCTGCCGCTTATCTTGAAGACATGAGTATGGAGCCGGCAACATTACTGGAAGCAGATGATCTGGAAGATCACAACAACATTCAGTTACACGATGCCATCCAGTCACTGGATGAACGTAGTCAGGATATTCTGGCACGTCGCTGGTTATCAGATGAAAAGGCAACCTTGCAGGAACTGGCAGATGAATACAATGTTTCAGCAGAACGTATCCGTCAGCTGGAAAAAAATGCCATGAACAAAGTAAAGAAGGTTATCGAAGCCTGATAAACAAATTTTTATTTATTAAAGACAACGGCCTCATAAGAGGCCGTTTTTTTATGCTCGTATATAAATCATCATACGCCGCCCGATTTTAGCTCCCCATTGATGTATCATTAATCCGAATAACACCAGCGCTGAGCCTATCAAAATATCCAGACCAATCACTTCATTATTAATCTGATTACCTAATATTAATGCCAGTACCGGTGTAATTAATGTAATTAGAACTGCACCGTTTACTTCCATATGTTTCAGGATATAGAAATAAAGACTGAAACCCACTACCGAACCAATCACACCCAGATAGAGAATAGATATCAAGGCACGGTTATTCAGATCAACGGGAGGTGCACCATCCATTATCAGCCAGGTAATAAAATACAAGGGTACGGAAAGTACTAATGCACCACTGGTCACTGTAAAACCGGATAATGAGGTATTGGCATGTTTTATCCAGACCGAACTCACTGAATGCAACAATACAGAAAGCAAAACAGCAATAACCCCTCGGTAATCAATATTGTCTCCATGCAGGGCATCATTAAATATAAATGCCAGACCTGACAAACCCAATACAGTCCCTGCTATTTTTGCCGGAGTTATGCTTTTCTCATGTAGAAAAACACTGGCCATCAATCCTGTGACTATCGGTGTCAATCCATATAGCACCGCAATCAAACCGGAAGGAATAAATTGCGCACCCCAGTAAACACACACCATTGCACCATAGACGCCCAATGATGCAGCAATATAGGTCATCACTGCTTCACGATGCCATGGTAGTTTTGCGCGCATGAACTGAATTATGACCAGACACAGGATCGCTGCAAATGACATACGACTGAATGCACCAAAAATAAATCCTGGTCCTTCTCCACTCCATTTAACAGCAAGCGGTGTTGTTGACCATATCAGGACAACAGCAAAAAATGCGGCGGGAACTGCCATTTTTCTACTCCTTCAAAAATAAAAAAGGCCACAGAACTAATGTTATGTGGCCTTTGGAATACTAAAACTGGTTAATCAATCAGATAACTACTTTCCTCAGACACACAGAAACGACACATACCGGCCAAATCGCCAGATGCGCATTAAACATCACTGCCCGTTTGTTTGAGAAAATATTCATGGAGCGCAAGTCTACGCCTGATAAAAAAAATGTCAATCCGGATTTTTATCTTTCTCCTGATCCGGTTTTAAATCATCATCCAGCAGAATACGATGAGCAGGCCCTTCCAAATCCTCAAACTGGCCACTCTTAACCGCCCACATAAATAACCAGACAGCCAATGCAACCAGAAGTATGACAATAGGAACGATCAGATAAAGTGATGGCATGATTTGATTTTTATTGTCCTGTCAGTTTTTTCAATCGCAGTGCATTCAATACCACCAGTAGTGAGCTGGCTGACATTCCCAGTGCTGCCATCCACGGAGCAATAAACCCTGATGCCGCTAACGGTATCGCAGTCACATTATAGAGCACAGCCCAAAACAGATTTTGTCGAATTATACCCAGTGTACGTCGTGCCATATGGATACTTTCCGGTAAATGCTGCAATTCCTCGGATAACAGGATCATATCAGCACTGGCATGGGCAAGTTGTGTACCTCCACCCATTGCCAAGGAAACCTGTGCTCTGGCCAGCACGGGTGCATCATTCACGCCATCACCCACCATGGCCACAACATGACCTTTTGACTGCAAATCCTGAACATAGGCCAGTTTGTCTTCAGGCAACATGCGTGCCTTGTAATTTTGTAGTTCCAGTGTTTGGGCAACAGATTCGACTGTTTCACTGTCATCACCACTTAAAAGATGAATTGCAATGCCCTGTTTTTTGATTGTACGCAATGCTTCCTGTGCCCCTGTCCTGATTGCATCGGACAAGATAAAAACAGCCAGCATGTGTTTCTCATTTCCTAAATACACCTGGGAACAACGTCTATCACTTGTCACGGGGTCAACAGCGTCTGTATATAGCCCGGAAACAAAATCATAACTGCCGATACGATAACGCCGGTTATCAATTATCCCTTCCACTCCCTTGCCCGCTATTGCATTAATACCGGTTGCCGTTATTGTCTTGCTTTTATTTCTGGATAATATTTTTGCAATCGGGTGTTCTGACCATGACTCCAGTGCTGCGGCGATAGCAAGGCAAGAGACTTCATCACTTTCATGTAATATTTTTATCTGTTCCAGCTTTAATCGGCCTTCAGTTAAAGTACCGGTTTTGTCAAAAACGATATGATTAACACGTGAAAGGGTTTCAAGCGCATGACCACGCGTCGTCAACACACCCAGTCGGGTCAATGTGCTGGTAGCGGCTGCAATCGCTGCCGGTGTTGCCAGTGACAACGCACACGGACAGGTCACCACCAGTGTTGCCAGTACAATCCAGAATGCATCTTCCGGCGCATGTTGCCACCACCACCATGCCACAACAGTTGCGACAATTAATAATGCCGCAACAAACCAGCCCGCAACACGATCGGCAATACGTGCAATTTCCGGTTTTTCTGTCTGCGCCCGATCCAGTAAACGCACAATAGATGCATGTACCGTTTCCTCACCTATCTTGTCTACTCGCATCAACAACGGGCTTTCAATATTGACTGAACCGCCTACCAGAAAATCACCATTAATACGGCGCAAAGCCTTGCTTTCGCCTGTTAATAAGGATTCATCAACACTGCTACTTCCTTCCACCACAGTACCATCAACCGGCACAATATCTCCCGGTTTGATCACCACCTGATCACCAACAACCAGATCAGCAACCGGTATCATTTCCTCACCTTCTGCCGTCTTGCGTAATGCAAATGCAGGCAACAGACGCATCAGTTCTTCTGCCGCTTGTCCTGCACGTTGGCGTGCACTCATTTCCAGAAAACGTCCTGTCAGTAAAAAAAAGGTAAACATACTTACCGAGTCAAAATAGACTTCACCTTGCTGTGTAACCGTTGCCCATACACTTGCCAGATAGGCACCTCCAATCGCCAGAGACACCGGTACATCCATACCTAGATGACGGCTTTTTAAATCACGCCATGCAGAAACAAAAAATGGTTGTGCCGCATACAGAACAACCGGTGTGGCTATTAATAAACTGATCCACCAGAAAAATATTTTTGTTGTTTGATCCATATCCTGATAGGCACCGGCATAAAGTGCCACAGCAAAAGTCATGACCTGCATCATCCCGATACCGGCAATAAAAATACGGCGCAGTGATTTCTGGCGTTCCTTGCGGTGAATCTGTTCCTGATGATCCGGGTTATAGGGATGGGCAATATAACCAATCTCGCTAATCGCCTTGAGAATATCACTTAAATGGATCTGGCTATCGTCCCATCTTAAGCGTGCACGCTGGGTAGAATAGTTGATGTGAAACTCGACTACACCGGGTAGTGCATTGACATGTTTTTCATTCAGCCAGACACAGGCAGAACAAACAATGCCTTCCAGCATGAGTGATGCTTCTCGCACTTCATTTTCATTGATCTCAACAAAGCTATTCTGCAAATCTTGTCGATCATAAAGCTCCATTTGTTTCAGAATTTCGGGTAACTGTTCACTGCCTTTGGGCGAAACCCCGGTACGTTGTTCATAAAATGCAGTCAGACCATTATTAACAATGGCCTGTGCCACTGCCTGACAGCCGCGACAACACATGGGCTCTTGTCGCCCATTAATATCAACGGAATAACTTGCCGTTGCCGGTACCGGCAATCCACAGTGAAAACAGTTTTGTTCCATCTTTGTATTCATAGGCTAAACGCCCTGGTATTTATCTGATGTGCAAGTGTATTCGGGCATCATTGACAGGGATAAAATCGATCACACCGGCATTTTACCAGCTTTATATTAAAAGCGGCTGTTTTGTAGTGGTATTTCTACCTGCAGCCTATGTCTGGTACACTCCCTGAAAATCAGATAATCACTTATTAAGGGCAATTCCATGCAAGAACAGAGCGCCGGATTTTCAATCACCATAGAACACGAGCATACAAAAAAGCTGGCTATTACCTGGCTTACGCTGGCCATCTCGGCCTTACTGGCATCCGGTATTTTTTCCATACTCCTGTTTTTATCCCGCACCCCGACTGTATCTGAATTTATTCCGTGGAAGGATTTTTTTCACACTGCTTTGGTAGTACATGTCGATTTATCTGTGTTTATCTGGTTTATGTCTTTTGCCGGATTGCTCTGGACTATCTCAACATCAAGACGCCTGACCGGGCTTGGCTGGTTGGCGGTTATTCTCGCCATCATTGGTACCATTATTATTACAATTTCACCTTTTACCGGTGAAGGTAACCCGCTTATTAATAACTATATCCCTATTCTGGATATGCCGGTATTTTTATGGGGATTGACCATTGCCGGTATCGGTTTTGGCATCGTTATTATAAGAACTATCATTACCAATCTCTCATTAAAGCAATTTACGGGCGGAGAACTGGCTCTGCGCTTTGGTTGTTATTCGGGTGCTATTGCTGCTGCTCTTTCATTGATTTTATTTATCTGGGCCTGGCTTTCATTACCTGCTATGGAAAACAAGGTCGTTTATTACGAATATCTTTTCTGGGGCAGTGGACATACACTGCAATTTACCCATGCCTTGTTAATGATGGTTGTGTGGATCTGGCTGGCCAGTGTCAGTGGTGCCAATATCAAGCTACAACCAACGACAGTTATATTTTTACTTGGTCTGTGTCTTTTGCCTGCCTTTGCAGCTCCGGTGATCTATCACCTGTATGATGTTCTTTCTCCAGACAGTCGTGTCAACTTTACTACATTGATGAAGTACGGACATCTGCCGTTAATACTACCCGGTCTTTTTGTTGCACTCGCCATATTACAATCGGGTAAATCAGACATCAGTATCAGACCAGTCAAAAATGCATTAATCGCGTCTTTTATTTTATTTACTGCTGGTGGCATTATCGGATTCATGATCGAAGGCGTGAATGTCGTGATCCCGGCACATTACCACGGCTCTATTGTTGGTGTGACGCTCGCCTTTATGGGACTAACTTACATGCTGTTACCACAACTTGGATTTAAACTACCGGCATCACGCTGGGCACGCTCACAGCCTTATATATATGGTGCAGGACAACTCATGCATATTCTCGGACTGGCCTGGTCAGGCGGTTACGGTGTACAACGCAAGGTTGCCGGTGCTGCACAGGGGCTTGATACACTGGCACAAAAAGCAGGTATGGGGCTAATGGGAATGGGTGGTCTGGTTTCCACCATAGGCGGAGTAATTTTTCTGGTGATTGTTATTCGGGCACTGCTTGGAAAAAATAAATAATCAGAAAAATGCCCGCATAATTTCACGCGTATAATGATCGGCCAGCAGGAAGGCAAACAATGCACTCAAATAGAATATTGAATAGCCAAATGTACGCATAGCCTGTATATCACAATCCTTCCGATAAAGTTTAACGACGTGATATAAAAAGCCGAGTCCCAGCGCAATCGCACCGGCCAGATAAATAATACCGCTCATGCTGATCATGAATGGAATAATAGTCACTACCAGCAGCATCAAGGTATACAAAAGTATATGTAACTTGGTAAACGCCACACCATGAGTGACCGGCAACATTGGAATACCGGCCTTTGCATATTCATCACGACGTTTGATCGCCAGTGCCCAGAAGTGGGGCGGTGTCCAGATAAAGATAATCAAAAACAATAACAACGCTTCGGTATTGACTTCACCGGTAACAGCCGCCCATCCGAGTACTGGAGGTGCTGCTCCAGCTGCACCACCCAACACAATATTCTGTGAAGTGCTGCGCTTTAAAAACATGGTGTAAATAACGGCATAACCAATCAGTGCAAAGAAAGTCAGAATAGCAGTTAAGATATTCACCATCAAAATCAGCATACCAATACCGATAACACCCATGCCGATCGCAAAAATTAATGCATTATTACTGTCGAGATCACCATGCGCCAACGGACGATTTTGTGTTCGCTCCATAACAGCATCAATACGCTGATCAACCCAGTGATTAATCGCCGCACCGGATGACGCAGCCAGACCAATACCAAGTGTGCCAAAGATAAGGATGTCTAATGGCACCATGCCGGGTGTCGCGAGCAACATACCTACTACTGCTGTAAATACAATTAACGCAACTACCTTGGGTTTACATAACTCAAAATAGCGTTTGCTTTGTTCCAGTAGGGTTGCCTGTGCTGCTAACTTGTTCATTTTCTATATAAAGCCCCGATAAAAAGGAGGGTGTCATTTGACACCCTCACGATTATACCTGATTTTTTTGGTCTGGATCCTGTCCTATTTATGACTTCCATAGGCATAGGGAGACCATTCTTCCGGCAGATTCGGAATCGGATCAAAATTGCCGTGACCTGGAGGAGAATCACAATGGGTCCATTCCAGTGATCTGGAACCCCATGGATTACGTCCCACTTTTTCACCCTTGAACAAGCCCTGTAACCAGTTGATCAAGGTGAACAGGAAGCCGACGAAAATAAATCCGGCACCGATACTCATGATGTGCTGATAACCGTCCATGCCGGCAATCTGTGAGTAGTCCCAGTAACGACGTGGCATACCGGTATCAATACCTGAAATCATCATTGGCATGAATACGGTATTTACACCGATAAAGGTAATCCAGAAACCAATCTTGCCAATAAATTCGTTATACATACGGCCAGTCATCTTCGGATACAGATAATACACGCCACCAAAGATAGAGAACGTACCGGCTACCGCCATGACATAATGGAAGTG
>JAOUJV010000094.1 GCA_029882995.1 Gammaproteobacteria bacterium
TTCCTTGATCACGACCGGACAGGCATCGGCATCTACCCAGATATCCATTTTATTTTCCGTTTCTTAAGCATTCTATTTCCGGAATTGTACAAGAGAATCTTGCAAATAACTTCTCTCGAGGTTTTTTAACGCGCCCAATCACTCGGCTGGTCTGCCTGAATATTATTGCGGTTATATACATGCGTATAGTACCCGTAGTCATCTATTTTATAAAGAAATACCCAAGCTAACCGATAGGCTATATTAAGGAAACACATGAAACCGTGATCCGTTTTGCCCCTCCGCTTATCATCACAAAAGAACAGATTGATGAAGCTGTTGTAACTATAAGGATTGTATTTGAGTTATTGGGGAAGGAATAAATATTTCTCCTAATCGGAATAATATAAGATTCATCTGTATAATTACATTATTATGTGTTTCATATTTTTAGCCATGAACAGAGTAACTTGTTATGGTCAGCAAAAAACATGCCCTGCTTGTTCACCGAATCATCTGGATGATTGTTTTTTTTGCCGGTGCCATTTTATTGCTGGTAACAGAATGGAATGACCAGTCCGCTAATGCTGTTGGCTGGTTCCTGGCAACCGGCATCTGGTCTGCCATATGCGGCATTGGTTTCAGTGTGGGTGAGTGGTTTATGCATAGAATCGGACAATAATGATATATATCAATCTGCCGCACGGAATAGCGATGATATAGTGGCAATGTAAATCTTACCAAACACAACATAGTTGAATAATTTATGGCTAAGGAAAACAAAAAAGGGTTGGGGGAAATATGTATCTGGTGTGTTGCGGCTGCTATTTCTGCGATACCCTTGCTCCTGATTCTCTGGTTTTTACTTAAATAGACTTTTAACCTGATCACATAGGTTGCCGGTGTACACCCTCATTAATAAGTTAATCTAATAAGATCGTGGTTCTTATAAATTAGCCTTATCAAACAACTATTTATACTCCCTCATATCCATTGTCTTGATACATATCAATGTCGTTTTATCACCAATCATTAATATACTAATATCGCTCTGACCAGCGATGGTTTTTTGTGTTTACCTCGTCAGGATAATAACCGGGGGACTCTGTTTATATGCAGAGAAAAAATAGTTTCCATTTCAGCAAACGGTCGGGTAATTTTAAATGAGAAATATTCTGTCCGTTTATTTTATTTTCTGCCTGCTCACAGTAACAGGCATCCTGTTTTTTCCGCCGGAAGTATATGCCGTCGATGAACTGAATTGTCTTCAGTGTCACAAGCACCGTGGTTTGAGTCGTATTGATGAAGATGGCAACTTCAGACTGTTTTATATAAACCAGGAATTATATGAAAGCGGGCCACATCGTCATAACAAGTGCAAGGATTGTCATACCGATATAGAACGTATTCCACATGACCCGGCCAAGAAAGTAAATTGCACACAGGAATGCCACATTGTTGAGCCTTCAGGTCAAAGAAAATTTTCTCATAAGTCAGTTGCCAAAACACTTACCCAAAGTGCACATAGCAAAATAGATAAAAACGGCTTACCAAAAGAACATCAGGAAGATTATCCGGACTGTAAAAGCTGTCATGATCAGCCTTTATATCGTCCCTTCTCCGCATTCAAGGGCGATAAAATTCCAGGCGTTTCAAAACGTGCAATGGGTCGCTGCAAGAGTTGTCATACCGGCGGTGATTTTGCAGAAGATTTTTATGACCATGTAACGACTCGACTACACAAGACCCGTTTCCCTATGGAAACTATAGAGGTTTGCGCCAAATGTCATGAAGATGAGGAAATGAGAAAACGTCATGAGCTTGATGATGTTATAACCTCATATAAGGAAACATTTCATGGCAAGCTGTTAACTCTTGGATCTGAAAGAATGCCTGATTGTCTGGACTGCCATATTGTTGCAGGTGAAAACTCGCACCTGATTGAATCAAAAACCGAACCCACATCGGCTGTGCATGAAAACAATGTCAGCACCACCTGCCGGGCATCAGAATGTCATGAAAAGGCCGGTCCCATGCTTGCCGGTTTTCAGACACACGTCACTTATGATCGTAAAAAATATCCATTGCAGTTTTATATGCTGGTATTTTTCAAGGCCTTGATGGCTTTTGTTTTGTACTTTTTCCTTGTATTGATTTTCCTTGAGCTCATGCGCCGGTTATTCCCGACCTTTGCTTTCTTTAAGGAGAAAAAACGCGAGGACTATCATGAGTATGTGAAATTGATTAAAGACAGTAACAGGAACAAGCATTAACAGGGGGCGCTATGTCAAAAAGATATGCACCAATAGTACGAAAGGATGGAAAACTTTATTTCTATCGCTTTTCTGCCCATCAGCGGGTACAGCATGTAGTGCTGTTTTCTAGCGTTATTCTGCTTGCACTGACCGGGTTTCCGCTACGACATGCCGAAGAACCCTGGGCCAGACCGTTATATGATTTTATGGGTGGTCCCAACATTGCCCCTTTAATACATCGTGCTGCCGGCAGTGTTTTACTGGCTCTGTTTGTCTACCACACGATTTACTGGATGACGTTATTTTATAAAAATCACATTGTAAAACTAAGAGAAGAAAAACGTCTGACCGTGCGCAGTTTTTTCAAGGCGCTTCTGAGTCTGGAGATGGTGCCTAATAAAAAAGACCTGTTTGATATTATTCATTTATGGAAATACCTGCTTTATTTTACTAATCGCCCTCCCCGTCATGATCGCATGTCATGGCGTGAAAAATTTGATTACTTTGCGCCCTACTGGGGTATCCCGATTCTCGGGCCGGCCGGTGTTGCACTATGGTGGCGAGATGAATTATCACATTATGTTCCCGGTATTGTTTTAAATGCCGCCTACATCATGCACACTGATGAGGCATTGCTTGCTGTGCTGTTCCTGTTTTTTGTGCACTGGTACAACGTACATTATTCCCCGGAAAAATTCCCGGCGGCAACAGTCTGGTTAACCGGGTATTTGAATGAACATGATATGATGCATGAGCATTACAATGAATATATCAGCATCATGATTGAAAATGGTCTGGAACATGAAATTAAGCCACAAAGCTTTGGTGGCAAGGATTACGAGTGGTGAAATTACTCAAGAAAATAATTTTTAAACTGTACGTTATTTTCCTGATGGCCTTTACCGTCTGGTATGGTTATTTCATGTATCCGCTCGTATTCGGATTTGAAGGCAAGGAAAAGGCCGAGGCTTCACTGATGGAAATTGGTCAGGCACATACCGAAGAGGAACGCCTGTTTGTTAACCTGATTTCATCACAGGGCAAGACGCAAAAAACAGACCTTGGCTATCGATTGATTGAGCAACCTTATATTGAAGGCCGTTTCCATCATATCGGATTTGAAATCCAGTCTGACAATGTCAGTATTTGCGTGCATTGTCATGGCAATACGCCACACGACAAATCAAGGGAGGTGCGCAGCTTCCTGAACATGCATGCCTTCTATACTGCGTGTGAAACCTGTCATATCCGGGGAGAGAAAGATAACCCTAATTTATCCTTCCGCTGGTATGACAAGGAAACCGGGGAGATCAGCAATAACCCGCTTGAACTGGTTGAGATAGAGGAATCATATTCTCATTCCGATGGTAAAAATTATTATCCAACCTATGGTGACTATGGTGCCAAGATTGCACCAGGTCTTATGAAGGAAGGGAAATTCAGTTTTCTGAAATCACACAAGGACAAGAGCTTTGTTGATCGCTATCTTGCAGAAAAGGATAAACTGACTGCAGAGCAAAAATCCCAGATGGAAAAAGTCATTCATAAACAGGTCAACAAGCAACCAGTTGAATGTAATTTCTGTCACCAGGAAGAAAAATCCTATATCCCCTTTGCCGAACTGGGTTATCCGCCACGCCGGGTACAGGAACTCATCCGGACTTCTGCGGTTGGCATGATCGAGAAGTACAAGGAATTTTATATCCCAAATTTCCTGTCACCGGGGAAAGAAAAAAAATAAAATTACTCCGGTAAAGCCCTTAACTATCGGGATATCACTTCCATGTATCCCGGCAGTTGATACTCAAAAAATATAACAACCATCCCGGGCCAAAATTAAATCAAGTCCCTCCATATATTCAGGGTATATAAAGAAATCACCTTTTTGGCCGATAGCTATATTAAGGTGTGTGGCAGGGAAATATTCCTGAAATAGTTCAAATTATCAATGACTTGTTAAATCAGGATTTTACTGACAGGATATTCGATGGTTCAGTTTGAATTTATTAATGAAAGTACCGTACTGGAATCGGCGATTAAAGGCCAATACCAGTGGTCACTGGTGTTCCTTTCTATCCTGATTGCGGCATTGTCTTCCTATGTGGCCTTTGCTGTTTCGGAAAAGATTCATAATGATGAACTCACTCCAAAACAATATTTATGGTGGGCCACTGGTGCACTTGTGCAAGGCACTGGAATCTGGGCCATGCACTTTATTGCCATGCTTGCCTTTGTTCTGCCTTTTGCTGTTACTTATGAGCTCTGGCTGACGGTCCTTTCGGTTATACCGGCAACGCTGGCGAGTGCCGTTGCATTGCGTACTCATCATGATACCGAAATGTCACCTGTCAATTTTGCATTCCGGTCTGTCCTGATGGGTGGTGGTATAGGATTAATGCATTTTACCGGCATGGCGGCAATGCATATGGAACAAGCCACCATGCTCTATGATAAAAACCTGTTTGCATTGTCTGTTGTGATTGCCGTGCTTCTTGCTGCTGTCGCACTTGGACTAAAACTCTGGGCAGAAAGAAAACGTACCAGGATCGGTGTGCCAGAACTTCCACTGCTTTTCTCCGCCATGATGATGGGGTTGGCAATTGCTGCCATGCATTATACCGCGATGGCAGCTACTTATTTCCTCCCGGCAGAAATATCCTCGCATATATCAATTGCCATCCCTGCATCCGGACTTGCCTGGTCAATCGGCATTATCACGATCGCGAGTATTGTTGTCATGATTGTTTCTGTTTATATCAGTCAGCGACTTGAGCTGGTAGATTTGCTGGAAAAAAGTGAAGCACGTGTACGCGCGATCATTGGCAATACTGCTGAAGCCATTATTGCAATAGATCATGAGGGAAAAATAGAAACATTCAATCACTCTGCCGAGACCATGTTTGGTTACAGTGCCAAGGAAGTGACCGGCAAGAGTGTATCTATATTATTGCCAGAGGAGATGCGCGAACAACATGATAACTACACTCGGCATTCGGAAATATATGAGTCACGCATTATTAATATGGACAGGGAATTGCATGGCCTGAAAAAGAATGGAGTACTATTCCCTATCGAGTTAAATGTCGCCCCGATGCTGGTAGGTGATAAAAAAGGATTTGTTGGTGTTATTCGCGATATTACCGAACGCAAGAAAGCAGAAGCCGTCATATTGGAAGCAAAGGAAGAAGCCGAAAATGCAAGTAAGGTTAAATCCGAATTTTTGTCCAACATGAGTCATGAGCTTCGCACGCCGATTAATTCTATTCTTGGATTTGGTGAATTGCTTAAATCAGACAGCGATAATCCATTGAGTGAAGAACAGAAAAAATCGCTAAATGAAATGATTAAATCCGGAAAACATCTGTTGGCATTAATTAATGAGGTGCTTGATCTGACCCGCATCGAGTCCGGCCAGCTTAAACTTGAAATGGAACCATTATCTATTCCACAAATCGGAACTGATTGCGTTTCATTAATGAGGGGAATGGCTCAACAATATGAAGTTAACATTGATAACAAGCTTGATAAAAAGAACGAATATATTATTAATGCCGATCCGCTACGCCTGAAACAGATACTGCTTAATCTGTTATCCAACGGCATTAAATATAATAAAAAAGGCGGTTCTGTTACCATCGACTGTACTCTGCTGGAAAATAACAATGTACGCGTTCTTGTCACTGACACTGGACGCGGCTTGACCAATTCCCAGCGCGATCGCCTGTTTAATAACTTTGAGCGCATAAGCGAGGAATATGATATTGCAGAAGGTGTTGGTATTGGTTTATCCATCTGCAAACAACTGACAGAACTAATGGGGGGCACTGTTGGTCTTGAAAGTACTATTGGTGAGGGCAGTACGTTCTGGGTTGATTTTCCTGTCTGTGTTAAAAGTACCGGCGGGATTACTCAGGTTAAATAACATATTCCTTCAGCCACTCAATGGCTTCTTCTTCTGAGTAAAAAATCTCTACCGGTATTGGCCATGGAGTAATTGAAAAAAACAGATTAAGCTGGTTACGGGTTTCTTTTCCACTCTCTTTATTTACATCAATGTAATAGGCCAGCGCAGAAATATTGGCAAGAACTTTTTCCAGAGGCATATCGCGGGTAAGAGGAGAGAATCCCTTTAATGCTTCAAACTCGACCAATAACGGGAGCTTCTTGTCTCCGGCAAGGCGTGCACGTTCTTCTGCAATATAAAGTGCATCTTCACGAGTAATATATTCCATCTCATGATATTCACGGAATATCCCATTTGTATCAATAAAAAGTCTGGATTTCACAAGCACTCCCTGTGCGATTTGTTTTTTCTTGTTCTTTAACCCGTAAAACTATACGGGATTAATTTCTCTGGTGTCAATCTATGCGTCAATGCATTATTTTTCTGCAACAACAATTGCCCGCACTGGTGCAGGATAACCTTCTATTGTTTTGGTGTTGTCTTTTGGATCAAGAAAATCCTGTAATGACTGAAATTCCATCCATTCTGTTGTATGTTGTTCTTCAATCGTTGTTGCAGTTATATCAATAAAGCGAATGTTTTTAAATTTTTCCTGTACCAGCCATTGTTCCAGCATGTCGCATGAAGGAATATTGTGTACATTGCGCATCATGGCATAACGATCTTTCGGCATAAGTACTTCTTCATTCCCACCTTCTATTACGAGGGTTTCGAGTATCAACTCACCCCCTTTCTTTAAGGCATCATGCAATGTTTTTAAGTGTTCCAGTGGATCTCTGCGGTGATAGAGCACCCCCATGCTAAAAACCGTATCAAATGCTTTCAGTTTTTGCGGTACATCATCAATGCCCAGTGGCAGTACGTAAACCGGACGATCGCCAGTATACTTTTTCATTACCTGATGTTGCATGACAAAAATCATGGTTGGATCAATTCCTATGACCATCTTTGCACCGGCACCATACATACGCCATGCGTGATAACCGTTACTACAACCCACATCCAGAACAGTCTTGCCTGCAAGTGATTTTATATGATCTTTTATCCGGTTCCATTTCCAGTCTGAACGCCATTCTGTATCTATATGAATACCAAATAATTCAAATGGGCCTTTACGCCACGGCATGAATTCCTTTAGTTGAGATATGAGTTCATCACGCTGGGCCTGCGTGATGTCATCAGCATTACCAATGCGAACGGCATCGCTGTTAAAATCTGTCGATGAAGGTGTTTGCCTGATCATCGTATCAATGGTTTTGTTCCAGCGTGGTAAATCACCGTGCGGGTTTTTAAGAAATATTTTTTTCATTTGTTCCGGCAGTATTTCTGCCCATGGGATCAGGTTTTTATCTGCCTGCATGAGACTGACAAGAGATTCGATATTGATCATTTGAATGCAACAAACGAGATAAAATTAAAGCATTGAAACCAGAAATGAACCGGAGAAAATCCGGCCTCTTTCAAGCGCTGTTGATGCTGTTCTTTTGTATCCGGAATTAATACATTTTCCAGTGCGGTCCTCTTCTGGCTAATCTCCATCTCGCTATAGCCATTGGCCTTTTTAAAGGCTATATGCATATTTTGCTGAAAAAGCTGCTCATCATGTTCTGTAAAATTAATTTTCTCGGACAGGATAAGGATCCCGTGATCATTCATGCCATTATGTATTTTTTTAAGTAAGTCGAGACGGCGATCAGGATCAATAAACTGCAATGTAAAGTTTAATGTAACAACGGAAGCATTTTGTATGTCTATATTTCTGATATCCTCACATAACACCTCGACCGGTATTCCTTTTTCCTTACTGACATTTTCCCTGCACTGCTGTGTCATCGCCTCTGCGTTGTCTACTGCAATAATCCTGCAGTTATCCTGTGTGATACGTTGCCGCATTGAAAGTGTTGCTGCACCTAATGAACAGCCCAGATCATAAATGTGACTTCCGGGTTGTGTATATTGTCCTGCCAACAAACCCAGTAGCGGGATTACGGTTTCGTATCCCGGCACAGATCGCCTTATCATGTCCGGAAAAACACTGGCGACATTTTTATCAAATGCAAAATCAACAATGTAATTTTGCGGATTTGAATATAAATTGTCTGTATTTTTCC
>JAOUJV010000171.1 GCA_029882995.1 Gammaproteobacteria bacterium
TTCCGCTGTTCATTGAACAGGTGGTTTAGTGCTCCTTTCAGCTCCAGTAACCAGTCCGCATCATCAGGTGGTGGTTGCCATTGTGATAATTTGATCAGGTGTTTGCCTGCATCCTGATCACGCCAGTGCTCCAGTAGCCGTCCGGTTGTGATCTGGGGGTTTTCTCTCGCGAGATCAAGTAGTTCCAGCAACAAATCCATACCCGGTAAATCAATCGTTTTCAGCTCATCCGTCATCTCCAGTCTGGATGCCAGCGATGGCCGATGCAAAAGCAGGGCAATAGCCTTGCGCATGGGCGGCATCCTGTGTTCCTTGTCTGCAGATGTTCTTGTCTGTTTCGGAAGTATCTTTTGATAAGGGCTGGTAGCGGTACTCCCCATATGTCCTGATAATTGCTCAACCTCCATATGGGTAACTTCCGCCAGCCGGGTGACCATCAATTCCTTAAAGACACCTTGTGGCAATCTGGCCAACAACGGTCTCGCCAATTCCACCAGACGAGCACGACCTTCTTCAGTGTTTATATCGGCCTGACGCGACAAACTTTGATAAAAAAATGTTGATAATGGGATTGCCTTTTCTATTAATGATTCCAGTGCATCCTTGCCCTGTGCACGTACCAGCGAATCCGGATCTTCACCATCAGGTAAAAAAACATATTTAATCTGGCGACCATCACGCATTATCGGTAATGCTGTTTCCAGTGAACGCCATGCTGCTTCACGACCAGCACGATCACCATCAAAACAAAATACCACTTCAGGTGTCATTTTGAATAACTGTTCCAGATGATCATTGGTGGTTGCTGTACCCAGAGTTGCCACGGAATAACGAATGCCATATTGCGCCAATGCAACAACATCCATGTAACCTTCCACTACCATCAGTCGATCAATATTGCGCAGCGCCTTCTTTGCCTGATAAAGACCGTAAAGCTCGCTACCCTTATGAAAAACCGGCGTTTCCGGTGAATTAAGGTATTTCGGTGTGTCATCGCCCAGCACGCGCCCGCCAAAACCGATTGTACGACCACGTCGATCAATAATCGGAAACATAATACGATCACGAAAACGATCATAAAAACCACCGGCATCTTTTTTTATCAGCATGCCGGTTTTGAATAACTGTTTTTGTAACTGATCATTCACACCCAATGTCTTTAAGACATTGTCCCAGCCGGGAGGTGCATAACCAACACCGTAATCGCGTGCAATCTCGCCCGACAATCCACGCTGTTTTAAATATTCAACGGCACGTTGAGATTGGGAGTGTTCACGTAATTGCTGGCGATAATATTCAGCACAGCGCTCAAGCAACTCATAGAGTTCTTTGGTATCTGACTGGTGTTTTTTATCCTGAGTACTTTCTTCATGCGGTACCGGAATACCGGCGCGTGAAGCCAGTTCTTCAATGGCATCAACAAAACTCATGTGATCATATTCCATCAGGAAACTGATCACGTTACCGCTCGCCTTGCAACCGAAGCAGTGATAAAACTGCTTGTCCTGACTGACACTAAAAGAAGGTGTCTTTTCATCATGGAACGGGCAACAGGCAAGATAGTTCGTCCCTTTCTGACGTAACGGTACACGTTGATCAATCACATCGACGATATCAATGCGACCAATCAGATCATCTATAAAATATTGTGGAATACGCCCAGACACTTACTATTCTTTCTCCCCGTAATAACCATGATCTCAACCGATCCAGACAAGGTGATCAAGGGGAAAGGAGAATTAAATTAAAATATAAATATTTTTTAAGTAGTTAACGCAGTATTGGTTAAACAGAAAGGTTTTCAGCCTAATTGATTCTTAATTTTCTGGCTCACTGCACCCATATCAGCGCGTCCCTGAATTTTGGGTTTCACCTGACCCATCACCTTGCCCATATCCTTGATGGAACTGGCACCGGTGGCAGAAATAGCTTCGCTGATAATGGTATCAATTTCTTCCTCGCTCAAGGCTTCAGGCATGTAATCCTGCAGGATGCCTATTTCAAACTCTTCTATCGCAGCCAGATCCTCGCGCTCCCCTTTGCGGAATTGTTCAATGGAATCACGGCGTTG
>JAOUJV010000172.1 GCA_029882995.1 Gammaproteobacteria bacterium
TTTCCCTTTTTCAATCGCGGCCTGTCCCATACCCAGAAGATTCATATATACAACATACAACAGTATACCAATAAACAATTTAGAGTATTTCCCCTGACGTGGTGTGGTGCGACTTAAAGGAACTGCCAGTGCTGCAAGTAAAACAATGCTAATAGGCAAGGACAAGCGCCATTGTAATTGTCCGATATCACGTAAATCATCTGAACCCCATAATGCAGAAGTAGACAAGGCATCACGTTTACGTTTCATCTCCTTGATCTCACGTTCCTTCACACGAAAGGCATACTCCCTGAATTTGGTAATGCGGTATTCCGGTTGTCCCGGATCTCCCTCATAACGGTATCCGTTTTTCAGCACCAGAAAACGATCGCCGGTTTCCTTGTTCACAAACTGTTCACCGTCAGCGGAAGAAATAATACCCTTTCTTCCCTGTTGTTCTCCTTCGACAAAAATATTTTCCATCGTATGCAGCAACGGATTCATGCGCTCGACAAAATAAATCTTTTCTCCACTTGCACCTTCATTAAACTGCCCGGCACGAATACCTGTCATATCCGAACGTGCCTGTGCCTCTTCCTGAAGCTGATAACCCTTTTCTTCTGCCCATGGCGTTATGTACAAGGAGAAAGCACCTTCCACCACTGCCAGAACCAGCCCGACACTGACTATTATTTTTAATAACTGTTTATTACCTACCCCGCTGGCGGAAAGCGCCACGATTTCACTGTCGCGATACATTCGGCCAAGTGCAAGTAAAATCCCCAGAAACAGGGAAAGAGGCAACATGATAGAGAAATAAGTCAGTACCTTGAGTGCCAGCAGATCAAAAATAATATCGCTATGCACTTCACCGGAAACCGCATCTGATAAAAAACGCACAAAGCGGTTGCTGATAAAAATTAACATGAGCACCAGAATAACACCTCCCAATGAGGTCAGTACTTCACGACTAATGTAGCGGTGTATTATCACGGTTATTAAAACTTTCAGTTTTGGTTAAAAAATTGAATTTGGATAATAAAGCCAATAAAATCCCTACTCATTGAATATAATTTTCTATATTATCATCTGCTTAGAAAATATAGAATCAGCAGTAAATCTAGCATTTAGTTGGCTGATTTGATACAAAAAGAACCATAATTCACCGGAGGTATCATGGAATTCATTATCAAAAGCGGTAACCCTGAAAAACAACGTAGTGCCTGTGTCGTAGTCGGTATCCATGAACCCCGAAAGCTAACCGCTGCCGCCGAGCAACTGGACAAGGCCACAAAGGGATACATTTCCAATATTTTACGCAAGGGTGATATCGAAGGCAAAATCGGTCAAACACTGATGTTACACAATGTTCCCAAGACCCTGAGCGATCGGGTACTGCTTGTTGGCTGTGGCAAGGAACGTGAGTTATCCGATACAAAATATCGTCAAATCCTGAGCTCTGCCGCCCAAACCCTGAATGAAACCGGTGCAATGGAGGCTGTTTCCTTTCTGACCAACATTAATGTAAAGGGGCGTGAAACGGCGTGGAAAATACGTGAAACAGTCACTGTGACCAATGATGCCCTGTACCGTTCCGATGTTCTCAAGAGTATAAAAGAATCAACCCGTCGACCATTACGCAAGGTTGTAATGATGGTTCCCAGCCGTCGGGAACTCGCCGAGGGGGAACGCGCCATTGTTGAAGGCAATGCCATAGCTGCTGGTGTTAAGCTGGCCAAGGATCTGGGTAACCTGCCCGGAAACATATGCACCCCGACCTATCTCGCGGAGCAAGCCGTAGCACTGGGTAAAACCTACAAGAGCCTGACGGTAAAAGTCCTTGAAGAAAAGGACATGAAAAAACTCGGCATGGGCGCCCTGTTATCCGTTTCTCGCGGTAGTCGCCAACCAGCCAAGCTGATTACGCTCGAATACAAGGGTGACAAAAAAAATGGCAAACCGATTGCGCTGGTTGGCAAAGGGCTTACGTTTGATGCCGGTGGTATTTCACTGAAGCCCCCTGCGGCTATGGATGAAATGAAATACGATATGTGTGGCAGTGCCAGTGTCCTTGGTACTATCAAGG
>JAOUJV010000095.1 GCA_029882995.1 Gammaproteobacteria bacterium
CTGCCATTACCTTCGTAATCGCTGCAGTCAGTGTGGTCTTGCCATGATCTACGTGACCAATAGTGCCTACGTTGACATGGGGTTTCGTTCTTTCAAATTTTTCCTTGGACACGGTTGCTACCCTCGTATAAAAGTAAAAATCAAATTTCAGTTTTAATTTAAGTACCGGAACATTCCGACACTCTGTATTTTTTCAAAGTGGAGCCCATAACCGGATTTGAACCGGTGACCTCTTCCTTACCAAGGAAGTGCTCTACCGCCTGAGCTATATGGGCCAAATTAATAACAACGTTCAATTGTTAGTGTTTAATATTGAGTTAAAAATTCTCTGCACTCTTCGCTCTAAACACTTGCCGTCTATAACTCATCACTAAAACCAGTGTTTAGTTAACCTGACACTCAACACTAAAAACTAATCACTGCCTTCCAAATGGAGCGGGTGATGGGAATCGAACCCACGTGTTCAGCTTGGAAGGCTGACGTTCTACCATTGAACTACACCCGCACGATCGTTTTCCCAACCGTAATCCGATTATCAAAACTTGATACCGGAAACCAGGCTGACGTAAACTGGTTTAAAATAATCTAAGCTGATTTGACTACGCGTTGTTTACCCAAGTCATCTCCGCCCAACACCACCTACGCCCACTTTTCCAACCAGATGGTGGAGGGGGGAGGATTCGAACCTCCGAAGGCTGAGCCAGCAGATTTACAGTCTGCCCCCTTTGGCCGCTCGGGAACCCCTCCTCGACGCATAAACGCGGCATTTTCATGCATTTAGGTGTTCCATGTCAACATGATTTAACAATAATAATGAGTATGTGGGGACTTGTTTCCGGACATGGTAAGCTTCTGCCCCATCAAATTAAGAACGAACAAGCGAGGAAATGGATGAGTAAAGGGGTACTAGTAACTGGGGGTGCCGGTTATATCGGCAGCCATGTTGTCCGCCAACTAGGTGAGGCTGGTGAAAAAATCGTGGTTCTGGATAATCTGAGCAAAGGGTTCAGGGAAGCCGTCCTCTATGGTGAGCTTGTTATTGGTGATACCGGTGACAAGGCGTTGGTCAGTCGCATCCTGAAGGAGCATGATATTGACTCGGTAATGCACTTTGCCGCCCACACCATTGTTCCTGAATCAGTTGCTGACCCGCTGAAATACTATGGCAATAACACCTGTAATACCCGTAATTTACTGGAATGCTGTTCTGAGCATGGCGTAAAACACTTCATTTTCTCTTCAACTGCGGCTGTTTACGGTCTGCCGCCTGAGCCTTTGGCATCAGAAGAAGCTGATCTGGCTCCAATCAACCCTTATGGGATGTCCAAGCTGATGAGTGAGTGGATGTTACGGGATTTATCGGCCGCCACCGACTTGCGCCATGTGATCCTGCGCTATTTCAATGTCGCAGGCTCTGATCCGGGAGGGCGAATTGGGCAATCCACTCCAGAAGCGACCCTGTTAATCAAGGTGGCTTGCGAAGCCGCCGTCGGCAAACGTGAACAAATTTCTATTTTTGGCACCGACTATCCCACACCGGATGGCACCGGCATTCGGGACTATATCCATGTTGATGATTTGGCCGATGCACACTTAAAAGCCCTGGATTTTCTGCGAAATGGCGGTGAATCCTCGATTATGAATTGCGGTTATGGCCATGGCTACAGTGTAAGGGAAGTATTGGATATGGTTTCCAAGGTCAACGGTAACCCCCTTACCATCAAGGAAGAACCCAGACGTGCCGGCGATCCACCCGAACTTGTCGCAAAAGCAGAAAAAGTCAGAAAAATACTGGGCTGGACCCCAAAATATGACAATCTGGAACTCATTGTGAAGACATCGCTGGAATGGGAACGTAAGCTTGCTGGCAATACCTGAGAAACGATCCGGTACGGTAAATAATGTTTCCCATTCTCCGCCAGATAGATTGACTGTTCAGGAATTTTACATACTCGTATATTAATAACTATATGATATTTATATATATTTTATAGTTTAATGGGTTTTAACCGCAATTTTTTGTACAAAAAGCGTCAGTTTTTTTTACAGTCAGGTTTAGATTCTAGATTTAATCATAATAAAATCATATGGTTATGAAATTGGCCTGAATATTGCATTTGAATAAGACAAACAATCTCTTTCCAGAGTATAGTTGGGCGCGGGTATGCAATACCGAATTGAGGGAGAGAAGTGAAGTTCCCGAAAGATAAAGGCAAATGTAAACGGGTAATCAAATTAAAATGAGCAAAGACGTTAAAACTGATACAGAAATCAAATCTTCATCCAAGGTAAACCTGAGTCGTCGCAAACTGGCTAAAGCAGGTGTGGGTGTCGTTCCTGTTATTATGACTCTGACAAGTCGACCTGTTTTAGGTGCTTACTGCAGTGTTTCTGGCATGTTATCCGGTAATCTTTCCAGAGATACAAGCCAAGTCCATTGTGAAGGATTCAGTCCTGGCTATTGGGGCAATCTTGGTGCCAAACTGGGTTACCCTGCACCCTATTTTGAAGGCAATTTTATTGATAAAAATGGTAATGCCTGTACTCATCCCAAAGATATAGATTACCAAAATTCAGGTGGCACCAAGTTTGGAGATGTCTTTGTTGGTATTGGGCTTGATGGCATTGACCACACAAATGAAACTCTTCTTGAGGTAGTCTGGAAATATCCGGGTTCACTTGCCTTTTACGCTGTTGCGCATTTACTAAATGCTGCCAGTGGTATTCCTACATACCTGCTAACAGAGGCTCAAATCATTGATATGTACGATCAATGGGCAACCAATGGTTTCTATGAACCAGCTCCTGGCGTAACCTGGGATGAACAAGACATAAAAGATTTCCTCGAACAAACCCAGCATTAATAATCCCTGAAACACAGCCTTTAATCAGGCTGTGTTATACTTTTTCTCCATAATGATGACATCTGAGAAATGGCAAATGACCTCAGGGTTCGAACTTCTGTGGCATACATGGGATGATGAATCCGTTGTATATCACACTGGTTCCGGAGACACCCATTTACTCGATACTATAGCGATGTCTGCCTTGATGGCGCTTGAAAATAAGGCGCTCACAGTTGCTGAACTGGTAGAAAAGGTTTCCAAGCATTGTGCTATAAATCCTGATCCAGCATTTTTCGAATCTATTACTCAACTTA
Organism: Gammaproteobacteria bacterium; assembly: GCA_029882995.1. Taxonomy (GTDB): domain Bacteria; phylum Pseudomonadota; class Gammaproteobacteria; order DAOVJZ01; family DAOVJZ01; genus DAOVJZ01. The sequence continues at coordinate 3,161 of JAOUJV010000095.1, forward strand.
TCTCCAGTTTCAATCGACTGGGATTAATAGAGCGATATTCACATTGAAAGTATCAGAACTGTCACCAGCCGAATTTAGCAAACGACTAAAGCGACGTGGTATCTATCTCAAGACAGGCCCCTTTATCAGTCACATTCGTTCCTCCATTCCTGCTGTAGCCAGAAACCTGAGTCTTCTGTATTCCGATCACCAGTTAATGACGTCAGAAGATTTTGCCGATTTTCATATTGAGTTATTTCGATCCAGAGGTTTAAGGCGCTGGTATCGGCCTCAGGTCAATTTTTCCTTTGACGGGCATATCCCGTTCAAGCCCCTGCCTCTGGCACAGGCTTTTCCCATGTTTGAGTGGACGCTCAACTGGTGTATAGCCAATCATTCAAATCAATACCTGATACTTCATGCTGCCGCAATTGAGAAAGATGGATTGGCTGTGATATTACCTGCACCACCGGGCACAGGAAAAAGCACCTTGTGTGCCGGCCTTTCATCCAGAGGCTGGAGATTATTGTCAGATGAACTCGCCATTCTTCGACTTGGTGACATGAAGCTATTACCGCTGGCGCGCCCCATTAATCTTAAAAATGATTCAATTGACATAATGCGGCAATACACACCTGATGCTACTTTCGGACAAACATCTCATGATACTGCCAAGGGGGATGTCGCCCACATGAAGCCATCCACTGACAGTGTCATACGGAGTGATGAAACAGCAACCCCAACATGGATTATTTTTCCAAAATACGTAGCCAACGAAAATATTTCTCTCACCCTTCGTTCAAAAGCACAGACTTTTATTTATGCGGCCGAGAATGCATTTAATTACAGCGCTCTTGGTCTCAAAGGATTTCAGGCAATGGAACATCTGATTGATTCCTGTCATTGCTATGATTTTATTTACAGTGATCTTGATCAGGCTGTTGAACAATTTAATAGCTTGCCTTTGTCCGAGGAAATAACACCATAATGAAACCCGACTGTATTCTTGTTACTGCATTAACAGATCCGGGAATTATGCGATCATTAAACCTGAAACAATGGGATTTACTGATACGTCAGGCACGTAATGCCAATTTGTCAGGTCGTTTAAATACCCTATGTCATGAAAATGGTCTGCTTGAACACATACCGGAACAAGCTATTAATCATCTTTCCTCTGCACAGATACTGGCTGATCGGCAAGTGGATACAATTCGCTGGGAAGTAAACCGCATTCAGCAAGCACTGGAAAGGCTTGATGTCCCTGTTGTGTTACTGAAAGGCGCCGCATATCTTCTCTCCGGCTTACCTGCTGCCAAAGGAAGAATCTTCACTGATATCGATCTTCTATTCAGAAAAAAAGAAATTGATGCCGTAGAGAAAACACTCCTTTTATTTGGCTGGTTCCCAACCAAAATGGATGAGTATGACCAACGTTACTACCGAACCTGGATGCATGAGATACCACCACTTTCACATATAAAAAGGCATAGTGTGCTGGATGTACACCATGCAATTTTGCCTGAAACTGCAAGCCTTCACCCGGATACGGAAAAACTGCTGGAGAATATAATACCCGTCAAGGGATTTGATAATCTGTTTACTTTATCTGAAGTCGATATGGTACTTCATAGTGCAACCCATCTTTTTCATGATGGTGAACTTGAGAATGGACTGCGTGATCTGATTGATCTGGATGCATTGTTACGCCACTTCTCAGAAAATAATCCTGATTTCTGGAATGATATTGTGCTACGTGCACATGATCTTGAGTTATCAAGACCTCTTTACTATGCGTTTAAATACTCAAACAAATTACTTAACACACCAATACCGAAAAATATCCTGACATCTTTAGATCAGAGCCCGATTAAACCCCTTGCATGGTTTATGGACCGACTTTTCTCAAGAGCATTACAACCGGATCATGCAAGCTGTGATGATGGTTTTACCGGCATTGCACGCTGGCTGCTTTATGTAAGATCTCATTATCTGAGAATGCCTTTCCAGTTGCTTTTGCCCCATCTGCTGAGAAAAGCCTGGATGCGTCGTTTTAATGAACAAGACACTACTATTTAGCTTCTTTCAATAGTGTGATGATATGGTTTGACGGTATTGCATAGGTGATACCACTTGGTTTTGATAGGACTGTTTCCTTGCTTTCCTTAATAAATACCTTGTTAATAACTCCAATCACTTTTCTGCTATCCAGATCATAAACAGGACTCCCGCTATTACCTGGATAGGCAGTTGCATCAAGCTGAAACACCTTATAGGGTGACTGCATGCGTTTAATCAGTCTGGGATTAAGTTGTGATGATGCCTGTACCGGTATTACAACAGGTGTAATTGCGGCAATAATTCCCCGGTGAGTTACAGGAGTTAATCCAAGCACTGCACCAATAGGGAAACCTGTAAATGCAATTGACTGTCCTTCTCTTACCTTGTCTGAATTACCTATCTCCAGTGCGGACAGTGGTGCCCCTGTTATCTTGAGTAATGCCAGATCATGTTCCTTGTCTTTACCCACAATCAGGGCAGCACGCATGTCTGCTCGATTGCCAGCTTGTATGAAAACGGAACGTAACTCTCCTTCATCTTCTTTTATATCATTGCTGACAACATGTTCATTGGTCACCACATAAGAACCATCGCCAACGACAAAACCTGTCCCGACCAATAAAGCCGGGGGACGCCTGGTTTTGAGATAACTGCCGATACCAACAACAGAGGGTTTAATGGCATCGATCACATCAGGCAGGGATGCGGCCTGTATTATCTGACTCCATGTGCCGGATAGTATCCAGACCATGAGTATCATATTTAACACTTTCAGCTTCATCATCATGCTCTAATTATGTTCATATCACGTTATAATACATTATTTACTGAATCAGACCAGACAGGTATCCTGAATATAGCCTAAACCACTTCCATACTATGCCGATAACCATCAAAACCATAAATATTACGACATGTTGAACAAGCTAGAAAATCTGATTATAGAAACTGCCCGGTCCAAACCTGATTCAATCAGCCTGATTTACAGAAATAATCAGCTCGATTATGGTGAACTTGCCGGATCAATTGAACAAGTTGCGCGCGGCCTGATCCATATTGGTCTTGCCAAACAGGAACGGGTTGCAATTTATTTACCTAAAAGATTTGAAACTGTTCAGTCATTTTTTGGAACCAGTCTGGCGGGTGGTGTTTTTGTCCCTCTTAATCCATTATTAAAAGCAGAGCAAGTCAGTTATATTTTATGTGATTGTAATGTACGTATTCTTGTTACAACAAAGGATCGTGTTTCACTACTTTCACAAGTGCTGACAGACTGTCACGATCTACAACACATTATTGTTATTGATGCCAATGATACAGAAGGTCTGGATAACACATCAAAAACACTTTTGACATGGGACGATTTTATTCAGAATAGTTCTCCAATATCCCTGCATAGAACCATTGATACAGATATTGCATCTATTCTTTATACGTCTGGAAGCACAGGGAAACCCAAAGGCGTCGTGCTTTCACATCTGAATATGGTAACGGGAGCAGAAAGTGTTGCACAATATCTGAAGAATTCTTCTACAGATCGATTGCTTGCAGTATTACCATTCAGTTTTGATTACGGTTTCAGTCAGCTAAGCACTGCCTTTCATAAAGGTGCTTCTGTGATGTTAATGGATTATCTTCTGCCACGTGATGTTATTAATGCAGTGGCAAAAAATGCCATTACCGGTCTGGCAGCAGTCCCTCCTCTCTGGATACAGTTGGCAAAACTGGAATGGCCTGAAGCAGCAAAGAAGTCGCTCCGGTATATTACTAACTCTGGTGGCGCTATGCCGGTTTCAACGTTAAAAGCGCTGCGATCTGCTTTATCAAAAACAGACGTTTATTTAATGTATGGATTGACTGAAGCATTCCGTTCTACCTATCTTGATCCTGTCCATCTGGACAGCAGACCGGAATCCATGGGTAAAGCGATTCCTAATGCAGAAATACTGGTTGTACGGGAAGATGGCACACCATGTGCTCCCGGTGAGCCAGGGGAACTTGTTCATCGTGGTCCACTCGTTGCAATGGGATATTGGGGAGACAAGGAAAAAACCGCTGAACGTTTTCGACCTGCTCCGGGTCAGGATAAAAATTCTCCTTCACAAGAGATTGCTGTATGGTCAGGTGATACCGTACGAATGGATGAAGAAGGGTTTTTATACTTTATTAGCCGTAAGGATGAAATGATCAAGACCTCCGGATACAGGGTCAGTCCAACTGAGATTGAGGAAGTTGTATATCGCACGGGGCATGTGGGTGAAGTGGTTGCACTAGGTATCCCCCACCCTTCATTGGGACAGGGTATAATACTCATGGCTACTCCACCACAAACAGGACAGCTGGAAAAAGACATGATTTTGGCCGAATGTAAAAAACAGCTCCCTTCCTATATGGTGCCTGCAGATATTATCGAAAAGTCATCACTACCAAGAAACCCGAATGGCAAGATTGACAGGAAAGCACTTTCTCAGGAAGTGCAGGGTCTGTTTCAGGAGGAATAATCATGAGTGTCCCTGTCCATACCCCAATGACACAATTTCAGGTTATTGATGATTGCCTTCAGATTGCTGGTATACCTCTTACCGAGGTTGTGAAAAAAACCGGTATGACACCTTTTTATGCCTATGACAGTAATCTCATATCACAACGCATCAAGTATCTTAAAAAAATACTCCCTGCAGACATACATTTGCATTATGCAATAAAGGCGAATCCAATGCAGGAGGTTGTCTCGCATGTTGCCTCGATGGTCGATGGTCTGGATGTGGCATCTGGCGGTGAGCTTGAGATTGCACTTGCCTCCGGCATGGCTCCGGGAAAAATAAGCTTTGCAGGGCCTGGTAAAACTGAAAAGGAATTAACCGCAGCCATTCAGGCAGGCATTACTCTCAATATGGAATCAGAAAATGAAATGATGACCATTTCACGACTGGGTAAGGAACTGAAACTGACTCCCAAAGTAGCCATTCGAGTTAATCCTGATTTTGAACTCAAGACATCAGGGATGAAAATGGGTGGCGGACCAAAACAATTTGGTATTGATGCCGAGTCTGTACCTGATTTACTGC
>JAOUJV010000173.1 GCA_029882995.1 Gammaproteobacteria bacterium
AGTTACTGCGATGTGCTGAATAATCATCAGTGTTCCCATTAAAGAGCGCAATAACCGAAGAACCTAAACAAGCGTGCATTCTATAGGGGCGTCACACGGTTATTTCGTCTTTTTCCAAACTAACCGCCCCCCATGAGCGCGCCTTAATAAATTCAATGTATTGAGAATATTGCAAAAAAGTATTAAAAAAGCTTGCAATTTCAAAAAATATTTTTCAGAAATGTTCGTTTTTATAAACCTTATATATAACGGATATTCCCGATGCATAAAACCCAAACACTGAATGACTTCATTTTTAAACACTGCAGCCAAAGCATGGACAATGCCCTGTCAGCAGAACGTTATCCTTTGTGGAAACGTTTATGCCCCGAATTGAAGGATATAGATTTTATCCATCTTGGACTACTGCGTTGCATTAGCCAGGTGGATAGCGGTCGCCATTTTCTCCAGACAGCCGAAGAGGTTTATGGTGAACGAGTCCCTCACTCGACGTATTTTAAATCACTCAACTCACCCAGACGCTCGAGCATGCTTGAAGCGATTGAACTGCAAAGCTATGAACGTCACTGTGCTACCCTATCGTCGCAGCGCATTGATTATCTAACGTCATTTCCTGAACTCAATGAATACACCGTATTAGCGGCTGATGGACATTTCATTGATCATGCCTGTCATACCGAAAAAGGCAAGAATGGCAAAGTCTACGCAGCAGGTTTTATCTATAGCTTAAACCTTAGAAACGGCTTACTCAGGCCCTTTTGTCTGATCACGAATGGAACCCGGCGGCATCAGGAAATTCCAGTACTACGTGACCAACTAGAGAAGCAAAACAGAACAAAAAATCCCTCTCAAAAATGTCTCTATGTTTACGATAAGGCCGTGACGGATTATATTTTCTGGAATCATCAAGTAAGGCATGGAAACTTCATGATTTCAGTTTTAAAGGAAAATTCAGTCGCTATTTTTGTTGATTCCATTCCCTTCGATACTAACCATAAAATAAACACAGGAGTTGAAAGCTACAGCCTTTATGAAAATAATGGCATTATATTTAGCATCATCAATTATCGAGATCCAGAGACAGGAAAGCTTCACCGTTTTGTGACCACATTGCCTCACTCGATCAATCCGGGAACAATTGCCATGCTGTACTATAAACGGTGGACGATTGAGAAATCATTCAACAACAGTAAAAGTAACTTAAAGGAAATCAAAGCGTGGTCTTCAGATAATAACTCGCTCAAGAACCAAATGCGCCTTACGGCAATGAGCTACAATCTATTGCGTGTTTTTGAAGAGGTATCAAAAATACAAGACCCTGAGTTAATCCACCCATCCGATAAAAAGTACACAGAAGCACTCAAAAAAAGACAACAAGCCTCCGAAAAGAAAGGGGGAATTGTGAATCCGTTATTTTATCAGGAAAGAATCGTGCGTATAAGCTCCTATACGATTCGGGCGATTCAAAACGCAATAATCACTGGAAAGTCCATGATTAGCTTGATGGATGACCTTGTAGCTCGATTAGTGCCAAGGACGCACCTTATTGGGGAACACTGATTATCTAGTTAGAAGGTAAATATGAGATTTGACAAAATACTATTTATATCACTTCTATCTATCCTGATTTCAGGTTGTGGGATGAGTAAAAATGATGAACAAGGATTTAAAAGCTCGGATCCTGAATATATGAATAATTTCACCAAACTTCTAGAGAAGAAAAGCATTCCATATAGGTATTCAGGTGAATATGTAATGTACAAATATAGCGACAAGGATCAAGTAGAAGAAATAATAAATATGTTGTCCTCAACAATATCGATTCAGCACGTGGTTGAAGAAGTAAGAAAGTATTTTAGGTCACTATTAGATGAAGAAAATATAGAGTATATAGCTCAGGATAAAGATGACGGTTCGTGGACAATGTGGTGGCCGCACAGTAAGGAACAGGAAGAAATAATTACATTGAAGGTAGTTGAATTATATTTTAATAAGGTAAGTAACGGTACAAAATAATGGAAAGTGGGGCATCCTTTCTACAACACGTT
>JAOUJV010000017.1 GCA_029882995.1 Gammaproteobacteria bacterium
GGCAGTTCCTTTAAGTCGCACCACACCACGTCAGGGGAAATACTCTAAATTGTTTATTGGTATACTGTTGTATGTTGTATATATGAATCTTCTGGGTATGGGACAGGCCGCGATTGAAAAAGGGAAAATTACCCCATTCATAGGTATGTGGTGGGTACATTTGTTAATGTTGGGACTTGTTTATTATATGATGCTGGAACATAAGCGATCCTTAATGACATTGTTCCCGACTCAAAAAATTAAAAACATGTTCAGGTTCATAAAATGATCAGAGGGCTGAATTTTAACCAGTCATGGTATCGTTTCACTCTGCTTGATCGTTATATCGGTATCACAGTCGCGAGCAGTATTCTTATCGCATTGCTGGTACTGGTTTCTCTGGAAGCATTTATTACCTTTATGGCTGAATTGCGTGATGTCGGCAAGAATGATTATGGTGTTACACAAGCTATGGTTTTTGTATTACTGACGATACCGCGTCGCCTGTATGAGTATTTTCCAACTTCAGCCTTGCTGGGCAGCATTATGGGGCTTGGGGTACTGGCCAGTCACAGTGAGCTGGTGGTAATGCGTTCTGCCGGATTGTCAATTTTACGGCTGGTTTTTTCAATTTTTAAAACCGGCGGTCTGATCATGTTGTTTGTTTTTATTATTGGTGAGGTGGTTGCACCGGTCACAGAACAGAATGCACAAAACTACCGTTCAACCCATATGGATGACAGGGTCACAATGCAAAGCATTCATGGGTTGTGGGTGCGTGATGGCCTGAGCTTTATTAATGTGAAAACCGTATTGCCGGGAGAAAGAATGGGTGATATCAGAATCCACGAATTTGATGAGAACCATAAATTGAGAGTCACTACCTATGCAGAAAGTGCAGAGTACAAGGATGAAAAATGGGTATTGTCAGGCATTAAACAAAGCATTATTGATGAATCAGGGATCACCATCAAGACATCTGACAGCGCTACATGGAATTCCATTTTAAGTCCTGATTTATTGAATGTAGTGAAAATAAAACCGGAAATACTCTCGATGTGGGCTCTGGGAGATTATATCGAATACCTTCAAACCAACAAGCAGGATGCCAGCCGTTACCAACTGGCGTTCTGGACAAAATTAATTGCACCATTGGCAACCGGGGTCATGATTTTACTGGCTGTGCCGTTTGTATTTGGCCCCTTGCGCAACGTGAGTATGGGACAACGTGTACTGGTTGGCGTCATGCTCGGGATTGCGTTTCATATTATGAACCAGATGTTTGGTCAGATGAGCCAGATTTATAATTTCAATCCATTCTTTGGGGCGTCATTACCGACGGTGGTGTTTTTGGTTGGGACAGTGATGTTTATTAAAAAGGTACGATAAAAAATTACTCCTGTAATTTTATAATTTCAGTTTTCGATAAATAGTCATGCCAGGCCATATTGTTTTTATCAAACAATATCCATAAAAATCCCATTCCAAATATTGACCATGAAATGATTGCGCTCACAAAGCGGATCAGTGATTGTACCCAGGTGATGCTTTTTCCATCCGGTTGTTGTACACGCAGCTTCCATGTTTTCAAACCAAGTGTTTGTCCACTACGTGTCCAGGCATAGGCAAAGTACAGATAACAGACTACAACCAGATAAACCTGATACCATAAATGAGTGGCAATAGTCTCAGGTTCATCCACCGGCAGCATGACAATCAGGCTGGCAAAGAACAGTACACCAAATAACAACATGCCGTCATACAGCATGACAGCAAGACGCTTCATTAATCCGGGATGGTTTTTTTCTTTCACTTGCAACTCAACGCTAATAACTCAAAATGGCTTAATTGGCGCTCCCTACGGGGTTCGAACCCGTGTTACCGCCTTGAGAGGGCAGCGTCCTGGACCACTAGACGAAGGGAGCTATCGTCATTCCATAGATATAGATGTTATTATACGGCTTTCGGCCAACCAAGGTCGCCTGTTTTAATTGTTGGAAAAGGCTCACAAAATTACTACGCCAAACATTATACCCCGTTCCGATCATAACGTATCACGTGCCAGTATCAGTGAGAATGCGCTCAAAGTGCTTTATCGCCTGAAAGAAGCTGGTTATGAGGCCTATCTGGTGGGTGGTGGTGTACGTGATATGTTGCTTGGGCGTGAACCGAAAGACTTTGATGTATCAACTAATGCGACCCCCGAGCAGGTCAAGGATGTATTTCGTAATTGTCGATTGATTGGCCGTCGTTTCAGACTGGCACATGTGTTTTTTCATGGTGAGATAATCGAGGTTTCCACTTTCCGTGGACATCATGATGATACCGAAGCAGAAATAGAAACGGAATCAGAGGAAGGCCGTATTTTACGTGACAACGTCTATGGCACACTTGAAGAAGATGTCTGGCGTCGGGATTTTACAGTCAATGCGCTTTATTACAATATTTATGATTACTCTATTGTTGATTATACCGGTGGGGTTGCAGATTTAAATGCCGGGGTATTGCGCATTATCGGTGATCCGGAAAAACGTTTTCGTGAAGATCCGGTGCGCATGTTACGTGCAGTGCGTTTTTCCGCCAAACTGGGTTTGAAGATTGAAGAACAAACTGCAGCAAGAATTTTTGAACTGGCACACTTGCTGGGCGATATTTCCTCATCACGTTTGTTTGAAGAAGTGTTAAAAATGTTTCATGCCGGTTGTGCTCATGAAACATTTGAAATGTTGCGTCACTATGGTTTATTTGCACACTTATTCCCGTTAACAGAAAAAAGTCTGGAAAATGAATCAGAACATTTTCCACTGATGTTGTTGATCAATGCCCTGAAGAGCACTGACAAGCGTATTGCTGAAGGCAAACCGGTAACTCCGGCATTCCTGATCGCCGCTCTGTTATGGGATCCAATGCAACAACGCGCAAAGGAATATTCCTTTGATGATATGTCTGAAATACAGAGAATGCATGAAGCAACAGCAGATGTGTTTCGCAACCAACGTGAACATACTTCTATTCCAAGGCGTTTCGCATTAACGGCAAGAGATATCTGGACCATGCAGCCGAGACTGGCAAAGCGTTCCGGTAAGCGTGCATTTCGTTTATTTACCCATCCCCGTTTTCGTGCTGCCTACGATTTTCTGTTGTTACGTGCTGAATCTGGTGAGGATGTAAGCGAACTGGCAGACTGGTGGACAAAATATCAGGAAGTTGATGCTGAAGAGCGCGAAAAAATGGTGCGCGTATTGACTCCGAAAGGGAAAAAGAAAAAGCGCAAAAAACCTCAACCGCAAAATAATGAACAATAATCCTGTCGTTTGTTATATCGGGCTGGGCAGTAATCTTGATCATCCGATCGAACAACTTAAACAAGCCATAAATGAATTATCCGCTTTAGAGAACAGTTTGCTATTCGTGCAATCCAGTTTCTATCAGAGCGCACCAATGGGGCCGCAGGATCAACCGGATTTTATTAATGCGGTTGCAGGCCTGAAAACCTCCCTCTCAGCCAATGATTTATTACTCCAGTTACAGGGGATTGAACAACAACATGGGCGGGTTCGGGAACAATACTGGGGGCCGCGGACGCTGGATCTAGACCTGCTTTTATATGGGGAACAGGTCATAAATACCGATAATTTGCAGGTTCCGCATCCGGGGATACCCGAGCGCGGCTTCGTGCTGTATCCTTTATATGAGATAGCACCTGATCTGGAGATTCCGACGGGCAAGTCGGGGAGAGAATCGTTGAAAGAGCTGGTGGCAAAGTGTGCAGACAAAACAACAAAAATATTGAATGATGACAAAGTTAGTTAACAATCATCCGGGTTATGTCGTAGTTGAAGGACCAATTGGGGTGGGTAAAACCAGTCTGGCGCGGCGTCTGGCTGACTCTTTTGGCAGTGAATTGTTGCTCGAAGGTGCGGAAGAAAACCCGTTTCTGGAACGTTTTTATCGTGACCCCAAAAATGCGGCATTACCGACACAATTGTTTTTCCTGTTTCAGCGGGCACGCCAGTTACAGGATATGCGTCAGTCGGATATGTTTCGACCCGTACGTGTGGCCGATTTCCTGATTGAAAAAGATCGTATGTTTGCCCGTATGACCCTTGACCAGCATGAGCTGGAACTCTATGACCAGATTTATGAAAAAATGACACTTGATGCACCGGTACCGGATCTGGTGATTTACCTGCAGGCACCGGTTGATGTATTACAGGCAAGGATCACAAAACGTGGTATTGACTATGAGCAGCATATGCAGGGGGATTATTTAAGACGTGTAGCCGAGTCTTATATGGAATTCTTTTATCATTACACCGGTTCACCCTTGTTGATTGTAAATGCAACCGAAATCGATTTGGCCTCGAATGAAAAGGATTACAACAACCTGCTGGAGCAGGTTTGTAATATTAAAAGAGGGCGGCACTACTTCAATCCCATGCCTATCGCACTGTAAATAGGTCTATTGCTTTCTGGGGGTGTTATAAATATGCTCAAAATGTTTATGCCCATTGTTGGGGTACTCATTTACTTCGTGTAAACTCCGCTTTTTCGCATATTTATGTCTACCCAGAAAACAATATCCCTGATTTACAGAAAAGAATTTATTTAAAATATGATTCAGCAAGAATGCCAGATAAAAAAATCACATTAACTACATTACGCAATATGAAACAGGCAGGAGAGAAATTTGCCTGTTTGACAGCGTATGATGCGACCTTTGCACGCCTGCTGGATGATGCCGGTGTTGAAGTTGTGTTGGTGGGTGATTCATTGGGTATGGTAGTGCAGGGTCAGGAAAGTACCTTACCTGTCACTATGGATGAAATGATTTATCATACCCACAATGTCAGTCGTGGATGTTCAAATTCTCTGGTACTGGCGGATATGTCTTTCATGAGTTATGCCACACCGGATCAAGCCATGTTTAATGCCGGACGTTTAATGGCAGAAGGCCATGCCCATGCAGTGAAACTCGAAGGCGGTGCCGTGATGGTTGAAACAGTCAAACAACTGACAGCTCATGGTATCCCTGTTTGTGCACATCTTGGTTTATTACCACAATCAGTCAATAAACTGGGTGGCTATCGTGTGCAGGGCAAGGAAGCGGAAGCGGCTAATACTATTTTGCAGGATTCCATGGCAATGCAGGAAGCAGGTGCGGATCTTTTATTATTTGAATGTATTCCTTCATCTCTGGCGGCCGAGATTACCAGCAAGGTCGATATACCGGTTATTGGTATTGGTGCCGGTGTAGATTGTGATGCACAGGTACTGGTGTTGCATGACATGCTCGGTATTACACCCGGAAAGCGCCCGAAGTTTTCCAAAAACTTTATGGAAGAAGCAGGCAGTATTCAGCAAGCCATCAGTAATTATGTAAAGGAAGTGAAGGCCGGTACTTTCCCGGGGCTGGAACACAGTTTTTCCTGAAAGAATAAATTTTCCGTTCGTGGTGAGCTTGCCAAATCATGAACAGGGACGCTATCAATGCAAATCATCACTACTATAAATGAAATGAAGGCACTCTCTGATTCATTCCGTAAAAAGAATGAACGCATTGCCTTTGTGCCCACTATGGGTAATCTACACCCTGGCCATATACAATTAGTAGAAAGGGCAGAAACACTGGCACCCAAAACCATTGTCAGCATTTTTGTTAACCCGTTGCAGTTTGGTGCAAATGAAGATTTTGATGCTTACCCGCGCACACTGGAACATGACAGATATTTGCTGGAGCTGGCCAATGTTGATGCCCTGTTTACACCTGCACGTAATGAAATCTATCCGGATAAAAATTCAAATAAAGAGGTTATCGAGTTTCCGGGTTTGAGTGATATTTTATGCGGTGCATCACGTCCCGGTCACTTTTCGGGTGTTGCCGTGGTTGTGAAACATTTATTTGAAACAGTACAACCGGATATTGCCATTTTTGGTGAAAAGGATTATCAGCAGGTGCTGGTGATAAAAAAACTGGTGGCAGAATATGACTTACCGGTTGAGATCATCACGATACCCACCCAGCGTGAATCGGATGGTCTGGCGATGAGTTCGCGTAATGGTTATTTATCAGAACAGGAACGTCAGGTTGCACCATTGCTATACAAGACTTTGTGTCAGGCGCGTGATCAATTAAGGGCCAAAGCAGTGCATTTTTCTGAAATAGAACAGCAAGCCAATGAGGTATTAACCAAAGCCGGATTTAAACCGGATTACTTCTCAATTCGTCATTCCGGTGATTTAAGTGAGCCGGCAGAAGATGAAAAACAGCTTGTAATCCTCGTGGCCGCATATTTAGGTAAAACCCGATTAATAGATAACATATTGATATAAATAATATTATTAATTTTTACTCTCGTTTCTGGCAATGAATCAAGGGTTTACCACATTGTCTGGATTTGAAGCAAACACTATAAATAAAGATAATATGCGCCCCAATATCCGGATAAGGAAATTAGTTGCATGAATGTAACCATGCTCAAATCAAAATTGCACCGCGCCATAGTCACGCATTCTGAACTGGAATATGAAGGTTCATGTGCTATCGATGGCAAGTTGCTGGAAATGGCTAACATTCATGAGTATGAACAAATCCAGATTTATAACGTCACGAATGGTGAACGTTTTACTACCTATGCAATTCGAGCTGAAGACGGTTCCGGAATCATCTCGGTTAACGGTGCAGCGGCACACAAGGCCAGTGTAGGTGACAAGGTAATCATCTGTACTTATGCTTCACTCAACCAGCAGGAACTTGCAAACTTCAAACCAATACTGGTTTATTTTGATGGAAAGAATAATGTTACGCATTGTCGCAACACAATCCCGGTGCAGGTAGCCTAACTTTTTTTAATCCGTTCGTCCTGAGCTTTGTCGAAGGACAATTACCCGGTATTTCTCATTCCCGCCGCAATGGCATTAATTGTTCGCAACATTGGATTAGTTAACTCTTCTTTTTCTTCTTCAGAAATTCCTTCATGACGTGTGCGTTCCAATAGCGAGATCTGGATGTTGTTGAGTGGGTCGAGATAGGGATCACGACGCATGAGCGACAGTGCGAGGGTTTCATTTTCCTCGAGCAGTGTTTTTGAGCAGGTAATACTCAGTACCTGGGTAATGGTGCGCAGGTATTCGTCATTGATCATGTTGTAAATACGTTGTCCAATTTCAGCACTTTCACACAGTTTGGCGTATTCGCTGGCGATACCCATATCAGCCTTGTAGAGTGCCATTTGGGTATTGCTTAACAGTGCACGGAAAAAAGGCCATTCCTGATACATGCGCTGTAGTTTGGCCAGATTATCCGGTGAGTTGTTACGCCATTGTTCAATTGCTGTTCCAATGCCATACCATGCAGGCAAGGTATGACGTGATTGCGCCCAGCCGAAAACCCAGGCAATGGCACGAACCGAACCTTTCGAGCGATCTTTTTTATTACGGTGTGATGGACGTGATCCGATATTCAGTAAACCGATTTCATTGACCGGTGTTGCTTCATAAAAATAATCAAGGAAGCCTTCAGCATTATCTGTCAGGTCACGATAGGCCTTTTCACCTGACACGGTAAGCTGATCCATGATGCCCAGATAGTCATTGCGTTCATCACCATTGGGTTCAATCAAATGACGGCTGGCTTTCATCAGGCCGGTGACACCCATACTGAGCTCATACACGGCAGTTTCCGAGTTGCTGTATTTGTATGACAGCACTTCACCCTGTTCAGTAAACTTGATTTCACCATGCACAGTGCCCTGTGGTTGTGCGAGTATGGATTCATGTGTTGGGCCACCACCACGACCAATAGTGCCGCCACGACCATGGAACAGACGACATTTAATGTTGCGTTTGTTCATCAGCCGAGTCACTTTCTTTTGTGCTTCATACAAGTTCCAGGCAGAGGCAACAATGCCGCCATCCTTGCAAGAATCAGAATAGCCCAGCATGACTTCCTGCAGATTGCTGGAAGCTTGCAGTAGTTCTGCATAGGTTTTGTTATCCAGTAATGTGGTCATGACCGGTTTGATATGCATGAGATCTTCAACAGTCTCAAACAACGGGCTGATACGAATATTGCAGAATGCATCATTACCGTTATAGCCGCACAGGCCGGCAGCGCTGGCCAGTAACATGACTTCCATTACATGACTGGCTGAATGGGTCATTGAAATAACATAGTGGCCAAATGCTTCCGGACTGATTTCAATACGCATTTGCGCCATGACTTCAAATACTTCCAGTGTTTCACGACTGGGCTCACTGAGTGTGTCATGGTTGAAATTCAGAGACTGTCCGGTATGTAGTTGTTCTGCGAGTAAGGCAAGACGTGAATTTTCATCGAGCGCATTATAGTCAGTGCCGTTATGTTGCCGGAATAATTCGGCAACGGCCTCGGTGTGACGTGTGGATTCCTGACGCACATCCAGCTTGAGCAAATAGAAGCCAAAGGTCTCGGCCAGATGGATCAGATCTTTCAGGTCGCCATCGGCAACGGCAAAGTCATCATGACTGATAAGTGAATCACGAATCAGGTAAAGATCATATAGAAATTCTTTTTCGGAGCGATAGGCTTCGCTGGAATCACTGTCCTTGCCATTGAGTTGTCGCTTTGCCGCAATCAGATTACGTTCCAGCCGGTAATGCATGGCGCACAGTTTGCGACGATAGGGTTCATTGGCAAAACGTTCACGGTTATCATCCTGTTGAACTTTTTGACAAATCGCCATATCTGTCTTCAGGCTTTCCAGTAATGCACTGGATGGAGTACATAATTGATCAGATTGTGTCAGGTAACGGCTGAGTTCCTTGATACGACGAACATATTCGAGCAGGATAATGCTTTGCTGTAAACGTAAGGCATGTGCTGTGGTTTCCGGTTTAACATTGGGATTACCATCTCGGTCACCACCAATCCAGGAACCAAAAGTGATTAATCCGGGAACACTGATCGCATTTTCCTTGTCCAGTCCATAGACATTATTGATCGCCTTTTCCATGTAACGATACATGGAGGGCACGGCAGTGAATAGGCAATCTTGAAAATACACCAGTCCATTTTTTATTTCGTCTTCGACACGTGGGCGAGTGACGCGCACTTCATCGGTTTTCCATAAAATCTGGATTTCAGTTTCCAGATCACGCGTAATATCGGACTGTTCCTGTTTGCTGATGCGTGGGTCATTGAGTAACTCAATGGTTTCAAAAATACGGCGCAGTGATTCCTTGATTGTGCGACGCTTTGATTCTGTCGGGTGAGCTGTGAACACAGGTACATAACGCATTTTTTCCAGCAAGTGTGCAATTTGTTCTACACTGATGCCATCCTGTTTGAACTGGCGAATGGTGTGATCAAATGAACCGGGCCAGAGTACATCACCCGAACGCATTTGATGTCGTCTGATCCGGTGCTGGTATTCTTCTTCTGCAAGATTAATCAGACTGAAATAAATACTAAATGCACGCACGACATGCGTTAATATCTCTGGCTCCAGAGACTGGATAAGGAGAGTGAGTTTCTTGCGTTTGGCCGGATTGTCCGTTTTACGCAGGCTGATGTATCCCTTGCGCAGGGATTCAACGGCATTAAAGACACGGTCTCCAGCCTGAGAACGAAGTACATTACCCAGCAAGGTTCCTAACAGTTTTACTCTGGCGCGAAGTTCCTTGTCACCAGGGGCTTTACGTGGCGGCATAAGTTTCTATCTATTTGATTCTACTAAAAAACTTTTGAGTGTTTGAACGAATAAGTGCTAAAATCAGCCGCGCATTATACCTTGTTTCAGGAATTTTTGCGGGGTTCGTCAATGAAAAATCCCGTAATATTCATGAAATTGTACAAAAATGCTGCCTATAACCTTTAATTAAAGGTATAAAAACATTGTTGGGGATGTTTACACACAAACCTGATTTTTGAGCCAACTGTGCATTTTACAGGTAAACATGATCCGGTTTTCCCGGTTGGATGCATATTATATTTTGAGGGAATCCGAAAAAGGATGTCAGCACTAACACAAACAAAGGCCTGGAAGGCTCTCGGCAAACACAAGCAGGAAATTGATCAATTACATATGCGTGATTTATTTGCGCAGGATAATCAGCGGTTCGAGAAATTTTCCCTGCAACTGGATGACTTGTTGCTCGATTTTTCCAAAAACCGAATTACAGCAGATACTATTGGTTTACTCACCGGATTGGCAGAGGAAATGGACCTGTCAGCATGGAAAGAACGCATGTTCAATGGTGAACATATCAATGTCACTGAAGATCGTGCCGTGTTGCATGTTGCATTACGTAATCGTTCCAACAAACCGATACTGGTAGATGGCAAGGATGTCATGCCGGGTGTCAATGCTGAACTTGAACATATGAAAACGTTCAGTGAGGCAGTGCGTTCAGGTGAATGGAAAGGCTATACCGGAAAACAGATTACAGATGTAGTCAATATCGGTATCGGTGGTTCAGATCTTGGGCCGTTAATGGTGGTTGAGGCGCTGGAGCCATATCAGCATCCAGATATTAATTTCCATTTTGTTTCCAATATTGATGGTACTCATTTAACCAGTACCGTCAGAAAACTGGATCCGGAAACCACATTATTTATCGTTGCATCCAAAAGCTTTACCACACATGAAACCATCATGAATGCACACAGTGCACGCGCATGGTTATTGGAGACACTCAGGGACAAGGCTGCCGTTGCCAGCCATTTTGTTGCGATTTCAACCAATATTCCTGAAGTAAAGAAATTCGGGATTGATGAAAACAATGTTTTCCGCTTCTGGGACTGGGTTGGTGGTCGTTATTCACTCTGGAGCACAATTGGTTTATCTATTGCCATTGCAATCGGGATGGATGATTTTGAAAACCTGTTGGCGGGCGCGCATAAAATGGATGAGCATTTCAGGACGGCACCACCGGAAAAGAATATTCCAGTGATTCTTGGTTTGCTGGGCATCTGGTACAACAATTTTTTTGAATCCGAATCACATGCAGTGCTGCCCTATGATCATTATCTGCAATATTTTCCTGCCTATCTCCAGCAATGTGATATGGAGAGCAATGGTAAATCCATTACACGCAAGGGAGAACGTGTTGGCTATTCAACTGGCCCGATCATCTGGGGTGAGCCCGGCGTCAATGGGCAGCATGCCTTTTATCAGTTAATACACCAGGGGACTAAACTGATCCCGGCTGATTTTCTGATTGCGGCACAAAGCCAGAATCCGGTCAGTGGACACTGTTATGTGCTGGTGGCCAATTGTCTGGCACAAACAAGGGCATTAATGTGCGGCAAGACAGAGCAAGAGGCCCGCGAAGAACTGAAACAACAGGGTCTGTCCGATAAGGAACTGGCGGATTTGTTGCCACACAAGATATTTGAAGGCAATCGTCCAACCAATACCATTATGTATAAAAGACTGGATCCGGAAACACTGGGTAGCCTGATTGCGATGTATGAACATAAGGTGTTTGTTCAGGGAATATGCTGGGATATTAACTCCTATGATCAATGGGGTGTGGAGCTTGGCAAACAGCTTGCAATCCAGATACTGGATGATCTGGACAATAATGAGACAACTTCAACCCATGATGTGTCAACTAATGGGCTGATTAATTATTACAAATCAAGAAAGTAATCTATAACTAGTCAGTATGAGTCTGAATAACTTCACAACACTGGATGCAATACCTACACGGCTGAACCCTGAGACAGTCCATTTCATGATGGATTTTGGAAAGACTCGCAGTTTCTATGAAGGTGAGATTATTGTGCGTGAAGGAGACAAGTCAGATGCAGTCTATATTGTGCTCGAAGGCACGCTGAACGTAATCAAGGATGACATGTATGGCAACAATAATATCATTGCAACTGCAGACAAGGGTGCAATCTTTGGCGAGATGGGGGTCTTTCTTGATCAGAAACGTTCCTGCACTATTGCATCAAAAACCGATGTCACTGTCCTTGAATTGCCTAATCAGGGTTTTCTGAGTGCACTGCTGAAGTTTCCGGATCTGACTTTCCGTCTGTTGAAATCATTATCATCAAAATTAAATGATATTAATGAAAAGCTGGTTGCCATGATCAACACACAGCTTATGCTGGTAATCGGGGGATATATTCTGGATCACTTGCCCAATGATAAACCCAAGGCACAGGAAGAAATAAAATATGATCTTCGGAAAATAATGAGCGAGACAAAACTGGATCAACACAACATCACATCAACACTGCTTAATTACAAACAGATCGATATCATCAAGAACCTTTCCTTTCTGGAAAATGATAATGTGAAATTCAAGGTCAATATTCCACAACTTAAATATCATTTGCAGGACATTACCGGGCTGTCTCTCGGCAAGGATGATTAAATACTAACCTCGTCTTCCTTTCCAGCCGGTAATTGATTTTACAATTTCATTAAAAGGAATATTTTTAAGACTGCCATATTTCTCAAAGGCAGATTGCACTACAGCATGAACATTCTGTACCTGACTGCCTGCTTCGTTATCCTGAACGAGCTTTTGCAAACCAAGCAACCCGCCAATCTGAATACGCATTTGTTTACCATGTGGAATCTCTTCATTGGTGGCGGTCAGTTTCAGTACGAAGCGTGAATTTTCCTTGAAGCTTTCAAGTAAAAATTCACAATTGGTATGTGCGGTTTCAGAAACACAACCTGCATGTTCACGTTCGGCGATCAGAAAGCGCGTTGAATATTCACATGAACATTGGGTACTCATGATAGCTTTGGCGAATGGGCAAGCGATTCCTGGCATGTGTCCTGAATATGTTTAAAAATGGTGCCGAGGGCGAGAATCGAACTCGCACGATGTTGCCACCACCGGATTTTGAATCCGGCGCGTCTACCAGTTCCGCCACCCCGGCATTTGGAAATGACTAATGGAGCGCTAGTATAGAAAATTTGTGTCCTTACTGAAAGCGGTCAGCCAATCTATTTGTTAAAATCAGCCCCTATGCAACGCAAAGACTTCCATTTTGACCTTCCGAATGAACTTATTGCCCAGTTTCCGGCCGATAAGCGCACCGACAGTCGCCTGTTGGTGCTGGACAAAATGACGGGAGAGGTGGCTGATCATCAATTTAATGAGTTTGTCGATATGCTGTCACCGGATGATTTACTGGTCTTTAATGATACCCGTGTAATTCCGGCTCGATTATTCGGCACCAAGGAAACCGGTGGCAAGGTGGAGGTGTTAATCGAACGTATTCTGGATAATCAACGTGTACTGGCACATGTGCGTTCCAGTAAATCACCCAAGGTCAGTAGCAAGATATTATTGGAAGGCGATAAAGGCATTGTTGTGCGAGGACGTGAAGATGATTTGTTTGACCTTGATTTCAGTGCCATTGATGATATTCATGACTTCCTTGAACAATACGGCCATATGCCGTTGCCGCCATATATTGAGCGGAGCGATGACAGCATTGATCTAGAGCGCTATCAGACTGTTTATGCGAAAACGCCGGGAGCGGTTGCGGCTCCAACAGCCGGTTTGCATTTTGATCAAACAACGCTGGATGCGATCAAGGCCAAAGGAGTTGAGCAGGTCTTTGTGACACTGCATGTCGGTGCCGGCACATTCCAGCCCGTTCGGGTGGACAATATTCTGGAGCACAAGATGCATACCGAATATGTGGAAGTATCACAATCTGTCTGTGACAAGGTGAAAGCAACCAGAGCAAAAGGCGGACGAGTCATTGCGGTTGGAACTACCTCGGTGCGCAGTCTTGAAAGTGCCTCTCAAAGCGGTGAGATACAGCCTTTCTTTGGAGACACAGATATTTTTATCTATCCCGGTTATGAATTTAAAACAGTTGATGCGATACTGACCAACTTTCATTTGCCGGAATCCACTTTATTAATGCTGGTCAGCGCCTTTGCCGGAACACAGAATGTATTGCAGGCCTATATACATGCGATAGATGAAGAATACCGTTTTTTCAGTTATGGCGATGCAATGTTTATTCGATGATTTATTATGAAATTTGATTTATTAAAAACAGACGGTGAGGCACGACGCGGGACGATTACATTTAAACGTGGTGTGATCAATACACCAGCCTTTATGCCGGTTGGCACCTATGGCACGGTCAAGGCGATGACACCGGAAGAGCTGAAAGATAATGGCGCCGATATAATACTGGGCAATACCTTTCATCTCATGCTACGCCCTGGTACGGACATTATTTCCCAATTTGATGGTTTACATAAATTCATGCACTGGGATGGCCCTATCCTCACTGACTCTGGCGGGTTTCAGGTTTTCAGTCTGGGTGATCTGCGCAAGATAACAGAAGAGGGTGTGACATTCAGTTCACCAGTGAATGGTGACAAGGTATTTCTTGATCCGGAAAAATCCATGCAGGTACAGCATGCGCTGGATGCTGATATTCGAATGATTTTTGATGAATGCACCCCCTATCCGGCAACTGAAGAGCAGGCACGTTATTCCATGGAGTTGTCCATGCGTTGGGCTCAACGCAGTCGTACTGAACATGACAAACTGGTGAACAGTGATGCAGCCCTGTTCGGAATTATTCAAGGTGGTATGTATGAACACTTGCGTGAGGAATCATTACAGGCATTAGTGAATATTGGTTTTGAAGGTTATGCCATCGGTGGTTTGTCCGTGGGTGAACCCAAAGAAGAAATGATGCGTATGCTGAATCATATTGTTGCGCCGATGCCGAAAGACAAACCGCGTTATCTGATGGGAGTAGGGACACCGGAAGACATTGTTGAAGCCGTTGTGCGCGGTGTGGATATGTTTGATTGTGTCATGCCGACGCGAAATGCACGCAATGGCCACCTGTTTGTCCACTCAGGGGTGATTAAAATCCGCAATAGCAGTCATCGTACCGATGAAAGTCCGCTTGATCCGCACTGTGATTGCTACACTTGCCGCAATTACAGTCGTGCCTATCTGCATCATCTGGACAAGGCCAATGAGATATTGGGTGCCCGTCTCAACACGATTCACAATCTGCATTACTACCTGAATTTGATGAAAGAACTGCGATCTGCCATCGAAAACGGGCAGTTGGCCACTTTTGTACAGGATTTTTATCAACAACGCGCCTAAAGTGAGCTAGAATAGCGGGTCTTTAAATAATCATAATTCTATACAGGACTGATTTTCATGAGTTTTTTCATTTCAGATGCGATGGCGGCCAATGGTGCGGCGGCCCAACAACAGGGCGATCCGGTTTTTAGCCTTGTCTTTATGGTACTTATTTTTGTCGTTTTCTATTTCCTGCTGATACGTCCGCAGTCCAAACGGGTGAAAGAACACAAGAAGCTGGTGGAATCACTGGCCAAGGGTGATGAAGTCGTCACCAATGGCGGGGTACTGGGTAAAATCACTGAAGTAGGGGATAACTTCCTGACAGTTGAAATTGCCAAGGAAGTCCAAATCAAAATCCAGCGTGACGCTGTTTCCAGTATGATGCCAAAGGGAACCATCAAGAGTTCTTAATAGTAACAGGACGTTTTAAATCATGTTAAACGAATATCCTCTGTGGAAATATCTTCTGATCATTTTTATGGTCATTGTTGGCGTATTGTATGCCACACCCAATCTCTATGGTGAGGATCCGGCATTACAGATTTCTGCAACACGTCAAAGTACGATAGATGAATCCACCTTGGTACGCGTTGAGGAAATCTTCAAGAAGGCATCCATTGAATACAATTCCCTTGTTATGGATAAACAAGGGTTAGTAGTACGTTTTAATGATACTGAAACCCAGCTCAAGGCAATGAGTGTGATTGATCACGAAATGGGTGAAAAATTTACAGTTGCTTTAAATCTGTTACCGGCGACACCGGACTGGCTGGCATCATTTAATGCCAAGCCGATGTATCTGGGGCTGGACTTACGTGGAGGTGTGCACTTTTTGATGGAAGTGGACGTAGATACCGCGATCAGACAAACAGAAGAATCCAATGTCAGTGAAATGCGTTCCAGTATGCGCAAGGAAAAAATTCGTTATTTAACTGTTGCGCGCAAGCAGGCCGAAGATGCACACCCAGCCGGTATTGAAATCAAGTTCAAGAGTGCCGAAGAGCGCGAAAAGGCAAACAGTCTTATTCGCAAGGATTACAGTGATCTGTTGAGAACCGAATATGAAGAAGCGGATCGTTTTTATCTATTGGTGTCATTTAGTGAGAATGGTATTCGTGAGTTAAAACGTTATGCATTACAGCAAAATATTACCACTCTGCGTAATCGTGTTAACGAACTGGGTGTTGCTGAACCAATCATTCAGCAACAGGGACTGAACCGGATTGTAGTGCAATTACCGGGTGTGCAGGATACTGCCCGTGCCAAGAAAATTCTGGGAACCACGGCAACTTTGGAATATCGATTGGTTGATGTGGAACATTCAGTGCAGGATGCAATCAATGGTCATGTGCCGGTAGGTTCTAAATTGTATTACGAACGTGATGGTAGCCCGGTATTACTCAAGAAGCGCACCATTGTAACAGGTGACCAAATCACCAATGCATCATCCGGTCTGGATAACACAACCGGTATTCCGGCAGTTTATGTCACACTGGATGGCAAGGGTGCTCGCCGCATGGGTGATATCACCAAGGAAAATATCGGCAAGCCAATGGCCGTGGTGTTCAAGGAAAAGCGTGGCAAGAAACTGGTTGAAGAAGTGATTAATGTGGCAACTATCCGTGATGCCTTTAGCAAGCGTTTCCAGACAACCGGTCTGGATAGTACGGAGGAAGCACGTGATCTGGCCTTGTTATTACGTGCCGGTTCATTGTCGGCACCGGTTGAAATTATTGAAGAACGTACTGTAGGCCCAAGTCTGGGTAAAGATAATATTGATAAAGGCTTCCGTTCAGTCATCATCGGTTTTGTTCTGGTGCTGGCGTTCATGGCATTTTGGTACAAGGGATTTGGCCTGATTGCCAATATGGCACTGGCATTGAATCTTGTTTTGATTGTCGCTGTACTCTCAATGTTGCAGGCAACACTGACCTTGCCTGGTATTGCCGGTATCGTATTAACCGTGGGTATGGCGGTGGATGCAAACGTCCTGATCTTTGAACGAATACGTGAAGAACTGCGTAATGGTAATACACCACAGGCCAGTATTCATGCCGGATATGAAAAGGCGTTCAGTACTATTGCTGATGCAAATATTACCACCCTGATTGCAGCGGTTGTCCTGTTTGGTTTTGGTACCGGACCAATTAAAGGGTTTGCAATTACATTATCTATCGGAATTCTGACTTCCATGTTTACTGCCATTATGGGAACACGCGGTGTTGTCAATCTGGCATGGGGTGGTCGTAAAAAGGTAGCGAAACTGCCGGTTTAATATTATGGAATTATTCAAGAAGACAACCACTTTTGATTTTATGAGCAAACGCACGCTGGCGCTGGCCTTTTCTGCCTTGCTTATTATTGTTTCAATCGGTTCACTTGCCACACGTGGCCTGAATTTCGGTATCGACTTTACCGGTGGTACATTAATCGAAGTTGCCTATGAGTCACCTGCCGAGTTATCTGAAATACGTTCGGCATTATCATCAGCAGGATATGGTGATGCGATTGTGCAGCACTTTGGTACTTCACAGGATGTACTCATCAGATTACAACCACGCAAGGATGTGAGTAGCGCCGATCTGAGCAACAAAATTATAAATTCACTGAAACAGGCTACAACAGAAAAGATTGATTTGCGCCGTGTTGAATTTGTTGGCCCGCAAGTCGGTGATGAACTGACCGAAGATGGTGGTCTGGCGATGCTTTATGCGCTTTTCGGAATTTTTATCTATGTCATGTTCCGTTTTGAATGGAAGTTTTCACTTGGTTCTGTTGCCGCCCTGATGCATGATGTCATTATTGTGCTGGGTATTTTCTCGGTATTTATGTTTGAGTTCGATCTGACAGTACTTGCAGCCATTCTGGCAGTTATTGGTTATTCATTGAATGACACTATTGTTGTGTTTGATCGTATTCGTGAAAACTTTCGTAAAATGCGCAAGGGAACGTCGGTTGATATTATTAATGGCTCATTAAACCAGACCTTGTCACGTACATTAATGACCTCAATCACCACCATGCTGGTATTGCTCGCCCTGTTTATTTTTGGCGGTGAAATTATTCATCAGTTTGCATTGGCTTTGATTCTCGGTATTTTTATTGGTACCTATTCATCTATTTATATAGCAAGTCCGGTTGTACTTGCACTTGGTGTCAGCAAACAAGACCTCATGCCTGTCAAGAAAGAAGGTGTAGAGGAAGATGATCGGCCTTGATTGAATACCGAATATTACTGAAACTTTGATGTCGTGAAGTACATAAACACCTATTATTGTAAATTCAACCCTCGGGCAGTACTGGAAAAACAATAATAAGAAACTACTGAGGTTACAGAGAATACTGATATTTATAAGGTTGTCTTCTCACCCTCACCGGTCCGTGGGAGGGGAGAAGCAATGCGCTTCCCTTCATGCACTCCTTCTGAGTGTTCGTTCTTTCCTTACTTCTTCGAACGAGATAATTTCCGCATCCTGCTTTTTATTTTCGGCTGTATCCATACTTTTGTTTTTGCTTGTGCGCGCTGTGCATTTGAGAGGAATAATCTCGAATTCACATTTTTGTGCACGGTATCCAAACTTTGAAACAAAATCCTCCATTCCTTCGAGGATGTCCTGCATTAGCAATTCCTGTGCTTTGGAGCCGAACTGTGCTGCAACTTCTTTCTTAAACATACAAAGCCCCTTACCTATCTAAGCTCATACTCAGCAAATTGCGTTCAGTAATAACATCGGTAAAGTGGCGTCAAACTTGAGCTGAAATCGTGCGGATTTCGTGACAAAAATCAGATATTAGAGTTGTTTGGATAACAACAGGTTAGTCGCTATTTATCAAGTTCTGCTGGAATGTGGTTGTGCAATGACTGCAGTAATATCTTGAAAATTTTGGGGTTGGCGGCAACGATATTGCCGGATTGCATGAAGTTATTACCACCCCTGAAATCGCTGATCAGGCCACCGGCTTCCTGTACCAGTAAAATACCGGCGGCCATGTCCCACGGCTGGAGACCAAATTCCCAGAAGCCATCCAGACGTCCGGCGGCCACGTAAGCCAGATCCAGTGAAGCCGAACCGGGTCGGCGCACGCCACTGCTTTGGCTTAATACATCTTTCAGGATATTCAGGAATGGTTCAATGTGTGTCAGATCCTTGAACGGAAAACCGGTGCCAAGCAGTGCATTCTCGAATTTGTGCACCTTGGATACACGAATGCGTCGATCATTCAGTAATGCACCGGCGCCACGAGTGGCAGTGAACAATTCCTCGCTGACCGGGTTGTAGACGACCGCCTGTTCCAGCTTTCCCTTGTGCTTCAGGGCAATCGAAACCGCGAATTGCGGGAAGCCGTGCAGGAAGTTGGTCGTGCCGTCGAGCGGATCAATAATCCACTGGAATTCATCACTGCCAGATTCCCCGCTTTCCTCGGCCAGAAAGCCATGATCCGGGTAGGATTTGCGAATAGTGGCGATAATTTCCTGTTCGGCCTGACGATCCACTTCTGTCACAAAATCCCGACTGGATTTGGTCTCAATGGTCAGGGTATCCAGACGATCCAGCGAACGCACGATAATGTTACCGGCACTGCGGGCGGCTCGGATGGCAATATTGAGCATGGGATGCATGGGAAATCCAGATATGAGATAAAAGTTACAAGAGGCGAGATATTACAAGATACAGGCTAAAAGGGAAAGCGTACGATCCGCAAACCTTTGATTTTAACTTGTATCTTGCATCTTCCTTCTTGTATCTTGATTTGATGCTTTCCAATATCCGTATTGTGCTCATCGAAACCAGTCATCCCGGCAACATAGGTGCAACCGCACGCGCCATGAAAAATATGTGTCTGGAAAATCTGGTTCTGGTCAATCCGCGTCTGTTTCCGCATGCGGATGCGACATCACGTGCATCAGGTGCCGATGATGTGCTTGCCAGAGCAACAGTGTGTACAACACTGGATGAGGCTTTACAGGACTGTAATCTGGTGTTGGGTACCAGTGCGCGTAGTCAGCGTAGGCTGAGTTGGCCGGAAGTGGATTCCAGGCAGTGTGGTGAGTTGGTTGCGAATACTGCTCAACGTGAGAAGGTTGCCATTGTCTTTGGTCGGGAGAATTCCGGTTTGACCAATGAAGAGCTTGAACGTTGTCATTATCTGGTTCATATCCCGTGTAATCCTGAATTCAGCTCATTGAATATTGCCGCGGCGGTACAGCTTGTCAGTAGTGATATTTTTCAGGCATCACAGCGGGCAGAAGAGATGGATGAGGCTGAGGAGATTGAGTATGTCACCGCAGCAGAGATGGATGGTTTTTATACTCATCTGGAGCAAACCCTGATTGATGTGGATTTCCTGAATCCGGATCATCCGCGCAAATTGATGCGGCGATTGCGGCGTCTGTTTAATCGTGCGCGTATGGAAAAGACAGAGCTCAATATCCTGCGCGGCATATTGACCGAAGTGAACCGGAAGCTAACAAAGAAATAAAGTCAGGTTTGATGTATATTTAGGCATCTTTGTCACAGGAACCCCGGCATGTTTGAACGTTTAAGAGAAGATGTACAGTGTGTATTCGATCGCGATCCGGCCGCTCGGAATGCGTTTGAAGTGCTGACGACTTATCCGGGTCTGCATGCCTTGCTGGTACATCGTATGAGCCACTCTCTATGGAATATGGGGCTAAAATGGTTTGCGCGCTGGATATCAACCGTTGCGCGCTGGTTTACCGGAATCGAAATTCATCCTGCTGCCCGCATCGGACGACGCTTTTTTATTGATCACGGTATGGGAGTGGTTATTGGTGAAACGGCCGAGATTGGCGATGATTGTACGCTCTATCACGGGGTGACATTGGGTGGTACAAGCTGGAATAAGGGCAAACGCCATCCGACATTAGGCAATGATGTGGTTGTCGGTGCCGGCGCCAAGGTGTTAGGGCCAATCAATATTGGTAATGACGTACGTATTGGCTCCAATGCGGTTGTGACCAAGGATGCACCCGATGGCAGCACCGTTGTCGGTGTCCCCGGACGTGTGGTCAATGAGTCTGCCAATGAACTCGACCGTCGTCGCCAGGCAATTGCCAAAAAGCTGGGTTTTGATGCCTACGGCACAACACAGGATATGCCGGATCCGGTTGCACAGGCGATTAATCGTATGCTGGATCACTTGCATGTGATGGATGAGAAAATGGAAGTGATGTGCGATTCACTGAAAAAGCTGGGTATGGAAATCGGGGATGTGAATCTGCCTGATTTGGGACCATGCGAGTTACAGCCAACAGGAAGAGCACAAAATAAAGAAGATAATCAATCAGATACAGTCGAATCTGAGCATAAGCCCTAGATTAAATTCATCATTTTTTGGGTTCAGATGGTTCGGAGAGAACCGATATAATTCTTGACAAAGAAAGTTGGGTATAAGATACTTGACTAAATTACTTGGTTATGTAATCCTATACACAAGACGGGGTTATTAACCAACAACACCTGCGAAGTATACCATATCTGGCCAGGTAATTTTCAACCAATTTTAAGACAAAGGTAATCACGATGAGACTGACTACAAAAGGCCGTTACGCTGTAACCGCAATGCTTGATTTGGCAATTCACTATGGGCAGGGACCAATCACACTGGCAGATATTTCACAACGTCAGGGTATTTCACTTTCCTATCTCGAACAGTTGTTCTCACGTTTGCGTAAACAGGGGCTGGTTGACAGTGCACGTGGACCGGGTGGCGGCTATCGCCTGAGTCGTGAAGCGGCACAGATTTCGATTGTAGAAGTTATCAATGCAGTGGATGAAAAAGTGGATGTAACAAAGTGTGCCGGTGAAGGTAATTGTCAGGATAATGATCGTTGTCTGACACATGAATTGTGGATGGATTTAAGTTCACAGATTCAGGATTTCCTTGGCGGTATTACTCTGGGTGATCTGGTTAAACGTCGTGATGTTCAGGAAATTGCCGAACGTCAGGATAGCAAACATGCTGCAAGTGGAAGGGTAAGTCCTCCGAGTTCAGAAAAAGTAGTTGCATAGATTCTGGAATGAGTTAGAGGAAGCAGTAAGATTTATTTACGGAGACCCGAATGAAGTTACCAATATATCTTGATTATTCTGCAACTACTCCTGTTGATCCACGAGTAGCAGAGAAGATGATTCAATGCATGACACCGGACGGCAATTTTGGCAATCCGGCATCACGTTCCCATGCCTTTGGTTGGCATGCAGAAGAGGCAGTGGAAGAAGCACGCAAGAATGTAGCGGCACTGATCAACTGTGACCCACGTGAAATAGTCTGGACATCAGGTGCAACAGAATCAGACAACCTTGCCATCAAGGGTGCGGCTAATTTCTATCAGAAAAAAGGCAAGCACATTATTACCTGTAAAACAGAACACAAGGCAGTACTGGATACTTGTCGCCAGCTGGAGCGGGATGGTTTTGAAGTTACTTATCTCGAGCCTGAAACAAGTGGTCTGATTGATCTGAAAAAACTGGAAGCCGCAATTCGTGACGATACAATTCTGATTTCAATCATGCATGTTAATAATGAAGTGGGTGTTATTCAGGACATCGAGGCCATCGGTGAGCTGACTCGTCCACGCAAGATTATTTTCCATGTCGATGCAGCACAGAGCGCAGGCAAGGTGCCGATTGATTTGCAAAAGGCGAAAGTCGATTTAATGTCATTCTCTGCCCACAAGATTTATGGACCTAAAGGGATCGGTGCATTATTTGTACGCCGCAAACCACGCATTCGTCTTGAGGCACAGATGCATGGTGGCGGACATGAACGCGGAATGCGCTCCGGTACACTGGCAACACATCAGATTGTAGGTATGGGTGAAGCCTTCCGTATTGCAAAAGAGGAGATGGCATCCGAAAATGAACGTATTCGTGCATTGCGTGATCGTTTGCTCGATGGTTTGAAAGATATGGAAGAGGTTTATATTAATGGTGATATGGATCATCGTATCGCAGGCAATCTGAATATAAGCTTTAACTTTGTTGAAGGTGAATCGTTGCTGATGGCATTGAAGGATCTGGCTATTTCATCCGGTTCTGCCTGTACATCAGCCAGTCTGGAGCCTTCCTATGTATTGCGGGCACTGGGACGTGATGACGAGCTGGCACACAGCTCATTACGTTTTACCATTGGTCGTTTTACGACAGAAGAAGAGATTGATTACGCTATTGAACAAATCAGGAAAAATGTCGATAAGCTACGTGAGCTGTCACCATTATGGGATATGTACAAGGAAGGTATTGATCTCAAGAGTATTCAATGGGCGGCGCATTAAAGAAAGTTTAAAAGTTAAAAGGTTGGAAAGTTAACTCTAACCATGAGGTAATGAAAAATGGCATACAGCGAAAAAGTTCTGGATCACTACGAGAATCCACGCAATGTTGGAACAATGGATAAGGATGACAGCCACGTTGGTACCGGTATGGTGGGTGCACCGGCCTGTGGTGATGTGATGAAATTGCAAATCAAGGTCAATGATGAGGGTGTGATTGAAGATGCCAAGTTTAAAACCTACGGTTGTGGTTCAGCGATTGCATCAAGTTCATTATTAACCGAATGGGTCAAAGGCAAGACGCTGGAAGAAGCCGGACAAATCAAGAATACGGAAATCGCTGAGGAACTGGCTTTACCACCAGTCAAAATTCATTGTTCTGTTTTGGCAGAAGATGCCATCAAGGCGGCCATTGAAGATTATCAGGGCAAGAAGAAATCAGGAGGTGACGATCAAGCGGCATAAACCGTTCTGTCGTCATATTTAGTTCCTATGGGTATTACTTTAACGGATATTGCGGCTGAGCGCGTAAGCCAGTTTCTGGAGAATCGTGGCAAGGGTGTTGGTTTGCGTTTGGGTGTGAAGACAACCGGTTGTTCCGGGATGGCCTATGTACTCGAATTTGTTGATGCCATAGAACCTGAAGATCAGGTATTTGAGGACAAGGGTGTAAAGGTTATCGTTGATCCGAAGAGTCTGGTTTATATTGATGGTACCGAGCTTGACTACACACGTGAAGGTTTGAATGAGGGATTCAGGTTTAACAATCCCAATGTCAAGGATTCCTGTGGTTGTGGTGAGAGCTTCACTGTCTGAATGATACAAAATAGGCATGGAGTCCATATTCAGCCGGAATTATTTTGAGCTTTTTGGTTTACCTGTCTCATTCGAAGTAGATTTAAATACACTCTCTGAACACTATCGTGAATTACAGCGCGTATCGCATCCAGACAAGTTTGCAAATGCGACTGATCAGGAACGACGTCTTGCAGTTCAGCAGGCGGCACAAATCAATGAAGCATTTCGTGTACTAAAAGATCCGCTGGAGCGCGGCAAGTATCTGCTGGCGTTGCAGGGTATCAATCTCGACGAAGAAACCGATACCAGTATGGATCCCCAATTTCTGATGCAACAAATGGAGTTGCGTGAATCACTGGAAGCGGTACGTGATGCACAGGATCCTCTGGGCAAGCTGGCAGGATTGTTACAGGAGATTGAAAAAGCCATGAGTGATATGATCTCCGATCTTTCTGTTCTGTTTGCGAATGCAAATGATGAGGCGTACACAAAGGCGCGCGATACGGTTCGAAAAATGCAGTTTATGCACAAACTCAGAAACGAAATTGAAGAGCTTGAGGAAGAATTAATCTAGTTATGGCACTGTTACAGATTGCTGAGCCCGGACAATCCGATGCACCGCATCAGCGCAAGCTGGCGGCCGGCATTGATCTTGGTACAACCAATTCTCTGGTTGCCACTGTCCGAAGCGGGGTGCCGGAAACCTTGCCCAATGAACAAGGTGAACATCTGTTGCCATCGGTTGTGCAATATAAAAAAGGGTCTGCGCCGGTAGTAGGCAGTGAAGCCAGAGCTGCAGCAACAAAAGATCCGCTTAATACCATTATTTCTGTAAAACGTTTTATGGGGCGTGGCCTTGATGATGTGAAATCACTTGGTTCCCGTTTGCCCTATGAATTTGTTGAATCTGAATCTGATATGCCGCGTTTACATACAGTGGCGGGGGATTTCAGTCCGGTCGAGATCTCGGCGGATATTCTGAAAACATTAAAGCAACGTGCGCAAGACACACTGGGAGATGAACTTACCGGTGTTGTCATTACTGTACCGGCCTATTTTGATGATGCCCAGCGCCAGGCTACAAAAGATGCTGCCAGACTTGCAGGACTCAACGTATTGCGACTAATCAATGAACCAACCGCTGCCGCTGTGGCCTACGGGCTTGATCAAGGTGCTGAAGGTGTACATGCCGTATTTGATCTGGGAGGCGGTACATTTGATATTTCCATTTTGCGTTTGAATAAAGGGGTATTTGAAGTACTGGCTACATCCGGTGATTCAGCGCTCGGTGGTGATGATATGGATCATGCAATTGCAGAATGGATTATGCAGCAAGCAGATATAAAAGATGATGTTGATCATGCCCAGTTGCGTCGTTTGATGCATGTTGCACGTGACGTAAAAGAAGCGTTGACAGACAGTAACAGTACAACAGTAAAAGTTGAATTAAGTGATGGTGCATTTTGGGAAGGAGAGTTGACCAGAGAAACATTTAATCAACTGGTTGATCCGTTGATTCGCAAGACACTGGTTCCCTGTCGTCGCACACTACGTGATGCCGGTATTACGGCTGAAGAAATTCAGGAAGTGGTGATGGTGGGTGGATCCACCCGTGTACCGCGAGTGCGTGAATTGGTGGGTGAATTTTTTGGCCGCGAACCACTGGTTGATATTGATCCGGACAAGGTAGTTGCCATTGGTGCAGCAGTACAAGCTGATATTCTGGCAGGCAATAAACCGGATGGTGAAATGCTGTTACTGGATATTACTCCGCTTTCACTTGGACTTGAGACCATGGGTGGACTGGTTGAGAAAGTGATTTCACGTAATACCCCGATACCGGTCGCTCGTGCACAGGATTTCACCACGTTTAAAGATGGCCAGACGGCACTGGCACTTCATATACTTCAGGGTGAACGTGAACTGGTTTCCGATTGTCGTTCACTTGCGCGTTTTGAATTGCGTGGTATTCCACCGATGGTGGCCGGTGCTGCACGTATTCGCGTTACCTTTCAGGTGGATGCCGATGGTTTGTTAAGTGTGACTGCAAAGGAACAAACAACCGGCACTGAAAGCAGTATTCAGGTAAAACCTTCTTACGGTCTGACGGATAATGAGATCGAAGGCATGCTACGGGATTCATTCGAACATGCAAAAGAGGATGCCGGTATGCGCATGTTGCGTGAACAACAGGTCGAGGCTGAACGCGTTATTGAAGCACTCACTGCGGCACTGGATGAAGATGGTAATGTATTATTATCAGAACAGGAACGCACTGAAATTAACACATGCCTGCAAAATCTGATTAATATAAAGACCGGTAATGATATCCGCGCAATCAAAAAGGCTATTAGCCAACTGGATAAAGCAACACAGGATTTTGCTGCACGAAGAATGAATGCAAGTATTAATAAGGCTTTAGCGGGCCACAAACTGGATGAGTTCAAAAACTAGAGCATGAAAGTCTTTTCTCCCAATACGGCGTCAAAAATCAGCTCAGAATACTTGTGCCCGTATATTGGGTACTCATTTACTTCGTGTAAACTCCGCTTCTTCGCTGATTTTTTTCTTGTCTTGGAAGAAAATCCAATTCATGCTGGTGCGATTTAAATTTTTTTAATACTGAGTTTTTTAAAATGCCACAAATAATATTCTTACCTCATGAAGAGATATGTCCTGATGGGGCTGTTATTGAAGCTGAATCAGGCACTACGGTGCTTGATGCAGCACTTGCCAACGGGATTGATATAGAGCATGCCTGTGAGAAATCCTGTGCCTGTACTACGTGTCATGTGATTGTACGTGAAGGTTTTGATTCCATGCAGGAGTCGGATGAAACAGAAGATGATTTACTCGACAAGGCATGGGGACTGGAGTCGGAGTCACGATTAAGTTGTCAGGCGATAGTCGCTGATGAAGATCTGGTGGTAGAAATTCCAAAATACACCATCAATATGGTGAGTGAAGGTAAATAAGCTATGAGCCTGAAATGGACTGACACACTCGATATTGCAATTGAACTATCAGAAACACACACCGATGTTGATCCACAATATGTGCGTTTTACCGATCTGCATCAGTGGGTTTGTAATTTGCCGGATTTTGATGATGACCCTGAACGTTCAAATGAAAAAATTCTTGAGGCTATACAGATGGCCTGGATTGAGGAAACGGATTAAGCCCCTGAAACAGAACTGACAGACATAATACGCATGGAAGGTTTGCCCATACTATCCTGTCTAGGCTGATTTTTTATCGATAAAGACTGCCTTAATGCCTATAGGGCTCGACCCTCTTTATACACATCGTAGGCCTTATCTCATTGAAATTACCTGTTTTTCATCAGAGTCAGATCCAGCTGTGAAATCTCGCATTCTTCTATCTATTTGATTTATATGTTAATTATCAAATCAGACCGAGTCATGCCAGATTTTGTTGGCGTTTTTTGTATCTGAAAAACCACGTATAATCACCGAGTTAAGTCATAGCTCGATGATATCAATGCAAGGCAATACTCAAAAAATCAATCTGCTGGATTTTGACCGGCAGGATATGGAATCTTTCTTCGTTGAAATGGGAGAGAAGCCGTTTCGTGCGTCCCAATTATTGAAATGGGTACACCAGTTTGGTGTGACTGACTTTGATGAGATGACCAATGTTTCAAAAGCCTTGCGTATAAAATTGACCGAGGTTGCTGAAATTCGTTTACCGGAAATTGTGGAACAGCAGCTGTCCAGTGATGGTACCTGCAAGTGGGTATTGAAGCTGGATTGTGGCAACCATGTTGAGACAGTTTATATTCCGGAAGACGGGCGCGGGACACTGTGTATTTCATCGCAAGTAGGTTGTCCACTGGATTGTTCATTTTGTGCAACTGCACAACAGGGCTTTAATCGGAACCTGACAACAGCCGAGATTCTGGGGCAGTTGCGAATTGCGCATCAGACTCTGGGAGAAATGAAAAATGTTAACAAGCCTATTACCAATGTTGTATTAATGGGTATGGGCGAACCACTATTAAACTTTAAGAATGTAGTTAAGGCTTCCAATCTGATGATGGATGATTTTGCCTACAACCTTTCCAAATACCGTGTCACATTGAGTACGGCCGGTATTGTGCCTTCACTCGACAAGCTTAGTGAACTCACAGACGTGAGTCTGGCTGTTTCCCTGCATGCACCTAATGATGAACTACGCAACCAACTGGTACCGATTAACACCAAATACCCATTGTCTGATTTACTTGCCGCCTGCAAGCGGTTTTTTGCGAAAGACAATCGTCGCAAGATTACATTTGAATATGTGATGTTGGCAGGGGTCAATGATCAACCGGAGCATGCACGCCAACTGGCTAAAATTCTCAGGGGAATACCTGCCAAGATTAATCTGATTCCATTTAATCCGTTTAATGGTGCCGGTTATCGTTGTTCTTCAAAAGAAGCGATTGATCAGTTCCGTTCCATTCTTGTGCGTTCAGGCCTGGTAACAGTGACACGCAAGACACGCGGTGATGATATTGATGCAGCCTGTGGCCAACTGGTAGGCAAGGTGGCAGACAGAACAAAGAAAAACAGACGTCAAACAGTCAACTTTATTCAGGAACAATAAAAATGAGAAGGATAACAATACTGGTTCTATCTGTATTTGCCATGGTGCTGGGTGGTTGTGCGCAACAACAAACTTACCAGAGTGAAGATCAGGGAGGCTCGCCAAAATCGGCTGCCCAGATCAATGCACAACTTGGGCTTGGTTACTTAAGCCAGAAAAAATACAAAATTGCGATGTTAAAACTCAAGAAGGCATTGCACCTTGATCCGGATTTACCGGAAGCACATCACTATATTGGTGAGCTGTACAACCAGCTGGAACAATATGATGATGCTGAAAGACATTATAAACGGGCAGTTGATCTGAATCCTTCCAGTTCAATATTGCAGAACAACTATGGTGCATTTTTATATCAGCAGGGGAAATTACAGGAAGCACTGTCTCATTTTGAAAATGCACTCAAGGATCCACTATACAAATCACCGGATCAACTGTATGAAAATATCGGGCGTTGTTATTACCGTATACCAGATATAGAAAATGCAGAAATCAATTTCCGCAAGGCGCTGGAACTGAACCCGCGCTTGCCCGCATCGCTTTATTACATGGCATCGATTAACTATGACGCTAAAAACTTTATGGGTGCGCGCGCATTTCTTCAGCGTTACCGCAGTGTTGCCAGACATACAGCAAGAACACTTTGGCTGGGGATAAAGACAGAACGTGTATTGGGGGATAAGGATGCAGTATCAAGTTATGCGTTGTTACTGAAATCCCAGTTTCCGGATAGTGAAGAAGCAAAACTTTTAATGGATAAGGAAAAATGAAAGAAGTAAGAGAGGATGTGGAGCAGGCATCTCTTCTGGGACCAGGAGAAAAATTACGCAAGACGCGTGAGGAAGCAGGGCTGTCACAGCAGGATGTGGCCAACAAGCTGAATCTGCATATAAAAACAATCAATGCATTGGAAAATGACAATTTTGATGTCTTGCCGGAACCTATTTTTGTTTATGGCTATTTACGTGCCTATGCGAGATTGCTGGAAATTTCTGACACCCCGCTAATTGAAGCCTATAGCCAGCTTGGGTATAGCGATCCGGAGTTGAGTTCGGTTTACAAGGAAAAACCTGCACCTACTCGTGCAGATGTGATGTTTCATAATACCTCGATATCAATGGTGCTGGTGTTTGCCTTCCTGATGGTGTTGTGGTGGTACAGTTTTGAACCTGGAATGGAACAGCCGATAGTTGTGGCAGAATCAGGTACTGCACTGGCTGAAATTGCACGTAGCAACAATGAGAATGATGATATCAGGGTTTTACGCGAGGATGTACTGGAAAACGTATCATCATCTGAAGCTGTGGCAACGATCAATGAAATAACAAAATCCAATCCACCTGCGTCCAGTGCGACAAAGGAAGCAATCATGGTGTTGTCGTTTGATGGCGATTCATGGGTTGATATCAGTGATGCTGAAGGTAACCGCCTTGTTTATGATCTGATAAGAGCAGGTCGAACCAAGATTGTACGCGGCAAGGCGCCATTTGAGATTTATCTCGGTAATGCCTCAGTTGTGAGAATGGAATACAACGGTGAAGCGTTTGATCTGAAGCCACATGTTAATGGCAATCTGGTGCGTTTCAAGCTGGGCAATGATCTGGAAGCGCAAAAGATTGACGGGTAAAAATGAAATCACCGAATAATATCCATCGTCGTAAATCCCGCCAGATTCATGTTGGTGATGTCGCTGTTGGCGGAGATGCACCAATATCTGTGCAAAGTATGACAAACACAGATACCTGTGATGTGGCTGCAACTGTGGCGCAGATACAGGCAATCCAGAAAGCAGGTGCAGATATTGTACGAGTCTCGGTACCAACCATGGAGGCGGCAGACGCGTTTGGTGATATTCGCAAACAGGTATCTATTCCATTGGTTTCCGATATTCATTTTGACTACAAGATTGCATTGCGGGTGGCCGAATTGGGTGTAGATTGCTTGCGCATTAATCCGGGTAACATTGGTCGTGAAGATCGTGTGCGTGCCGTAGTTGATGCAGCGCGTGATCGTAATATTCCAATTCGTATTGGTGTTAATGCCGGCTCACTGGAAAAAGATTTGCAAAAGAAATACGGTGAGCCCACGGCTGATGCGCTGGTCGAGTCTGCATTGAGACATATTGATATACTCGACAGATTGAATTTCCCTGATTTCAAGGTCAGTCTGAAGGCATCAGATATATTCATGACAGTTGATGCCTACAAGAAACTGGCTACCCAAATAGAACAACCACTGCATTTGGGCATTACCGAAGCTGGTGGATTGCGTTCAGGCGCAGTTAAATCATCGATTGGTCTGGGTATGTTGCTGGCCGAGGGGATTGGTGACACGATTCGTGTTTCACTGGCAGCCGATCCGGTAGAGGAAATCAAGGTTGGTTTTGATATTCTCAAGAGCCTGCACATCAGAAGCAAGGGTATTAACCTTGTGGCTTGTCCTTCCTGTTCACGTCAACAGTTCAATGTGATTGCAGTAGTCAATGAACTGGAGAACCGGCTGGAAGATATTATTGAACCTATTGATGTTGCGATTATTGGTTGTGTAGTAAATGGACCGGGAGAGGCAAAGGAAGTGGATGTAGGTATTACCGGGGGGGCGCCGGACAATCTGCTTTATATAAATGGTTTGCCGGATCATAAATTAGGCAACGATGAAATGGTGGATGAACTGGAAAAGATTATTCGTCAGAAAATTGAAGAGCGGAAACTAAAAACCAGCGCACAAGACGTTGCATAAGTAAAAATAAATTCAGGAATAGAAACATTGTCTAAAACAATTCAGGCCATTCGCGGTATGCATGATGTTCTGCCGGAACATATTAATGTTTGGCAACACATTGAGTTTGTTGTGCGACAAGCACTTGATGCCTACGGGTATCAGGAAATTCGTATGCCGCTGGTCGAAAAGACTGAGCTTTTCAAACGTTCAATTGGTGAAGTCACCGATATTGTTGAAAAGGAAATGTATACCTT
Source organism: Gammaproteobacteria bacterium (assembly GCA_029882995.1). GTDB lineage: Bacteria > Pseudomonadota > Gammaproteobacteria > DAOVJZ01 > DAOVJZ01 > DAOVJZ01. The sequence continues at coordinate 31,738 of JAOUJV010000017.1, forward strand.
CGAAGACAGAAATGGTGACAGTCTGACATTACGTCCGGAAGGTACTGCCAGTTGTGTGCGTGCCTGTATGGAAAACGGCTTGTTACGTAACCAGATCCAGCGTCTGTGGTACATGGGGCCGATGTTTCGTCATGAGCGACCACAGAAAGGGCGCTACCGCCAGTTTCATCAGATTGGTGTTGAAACCTTTGGTCTGGATGGGCCGGATATTGATGCCGAACTTATTTTTATGACTGCACGTCTCTGGCGTGAGTTGGGATTGAAGGATGTACGTCTGGAAATAAATTCACTGGGCTCAAGTGAAGCACGTAAACAGTATCGTGAAAAACTGGTGGAGTATTTTTCTGCTCATAAAGACAAGCTGGATGAAGACAGTCAGCGACGTTTAACGAGCAACCCGTTGCGTATACTGGATAGCAAGAACCCGGATATGCAGTCATTGATTCAGGCAGCACCACAAATGCAGGATCATCTGGATGAAGAATCGCGTCAGCACTTTGAGGATTTAAAAACAATGCTGGATAATGCCGGGATTGGATATGAAGTAAATCCCAGACTGGTACGCGGGCTGGATTACTATAACA
>JAOUJV010000018.1 GCA_029882995.1 Gammaproteobacteria bacterium
CCAGATTGTGGATAAATGATCCATCGATCTTGAGGAAGTCGACATTCAAATGTTTGAGCATGTTGAATGAATTCATGCCGCTACCAAAGTGTTCCAGTGCAAATTTACAATGCAGTTGTTCCAGTGTCTTACTGAAAGTCTTGGCGTATTTGATTTGTTCACATGCGGTTGATTCTGCGACCTCGAATACCAGACTGTCACCTTTCAACATATTGGCTTTCAGGTTTTCACTAATGAAAATCAGCAAGTTTTCATCCTTGAGTGATTGACCGGACAGCTTAATGAAGAAGTTGATTTTCTTGCCAGCCTTATGTTCCTTGGCGAGTTGGAAGATGGCGTTTTTGATGACCCATTTATCAATATCTGCGATCTGACCGGTGTGTTCAGCAGCTGGTATAAAGTGGCCGGCTGCGACTTCTTCACCATTGTCTTCAACATAACGTACTAGTACTTCATAGTTTTCACTCATATCACCATGCAGGCTGACAATAGGTTGATAAACCAGCTTGAATCTGTCTTTGGTTAATGCCTGTGTTATTTTTTCTGCCCATTGGCTTTCGCGTTCCTTGCTGGCCTTTTCATCAGCCACAGGGTTATGCAGATGCCAGGTACTACTCCCTTTTTCAACTGCCACTGAACATGCCAGGTCAGCACGTGACAGGACTTCATTGGCATTCGGTGTGGTTTCGGTAATGAGGCTGATACCAATGCTGCATGATGTTGCTACTGATTTATCTTCTACTTCAGCGATATGTGCAGCAATGGTATCGCATAAATCTTTTGCCACAGATTCTGCGTCAACACTGTTTTTATCCTGTAACAGAATAGTGAAGACACCACCTTCAAAACGGGCGGCAAGATTGGGTTTCTTAATCTTGTCTTGCAATATGGTTGCAATATTACCCAGCATAAGATCAGCAGTTGCCAGCCCCATTTCATCCTTGATGGTCTTGTAGTTATCAATAGACATGTACAGCAGTGCTGAAGATTCCCCGCTATTAATTGCTCTGGAAGCAGAGAGTTCCATTTCCTCCATGAAATATTGGCGGTTATACAACCCGGTGAGTAAATCCTGTTTGCTCAGGTATTTGAGTTTTTGTTCCAGCTCTCTGGAGTCGGCCTTGTTGCGAATAATAATTTGAGTACAGTGTTCGCCATCGATGCTAGCGAGGGAAAATTCCATTGCTGCCTTGAATCTGGATTCGTCAGTGCGCAGACAGTTCACATCAATACTCTGGGTCGAACCTTCATTTTTTGAATAGCTGCGCAGGAACTGTTTGAATTCGGCATGTTCATCCGAGGAAATCATATCCATTATGGGCAGGCCTTCCACATCTTCAAAATCATCGTAGCCAAACAGGCTTAAATATACACTGTTGGCATAAACATGCATGCCCTCATGTATATAGGCAATAGCATCTCTTGAGCTGTCAATCAGAATACGGCAACGCTTCTCACTTTCTCGGGCAGTGGACTCACTTTTACGCCATTTTCTTCTTACTGCCAGATCATTGAGTTCACGCGTAACAACCAGTTGCAGGCGTTTTGTCATTTTAGGAGAGACAACATCACGTACACCGCCATTCATGAGAACAATAAACTGTCCTTCATCAGAACAATCAGCCAGTGCAATCAGGGGTATATCTTTATTGGTGGTAGCCAGAACCTCTGCCAGTTTTGATATCTCAATATCGTTACTTTCCGGTTTTGCCAGAATCAGATCCCAGCGCTGGTTTTCCAGTGCTTCATCCAGCTCAATCTGGCTCTCGATACGCTGATGACGTACACCAAGACCGGCAGCCCGGATGGCATTGAGAGAGGTTTCAACCTCATTAGGGTCATCATGAATGACAATACACCGAACGATTTCTTCCTGTTTCACTCGTATACTCCTGAAAAGTAATAACTTTATACGAGGGATTTGTTTTCTTCCCGGCCTGACTAGACAGGCGGGTGATGGGACCCCGACCCACTTCCTTATACGGTTATCGTCATATTCAATTAAAAATTTAGGGGTTTGGCAGGACAAAGCAGGGGAAGTTTCAGAGTAAAAGAGTTTGGATTTGAAGCCGACAAGCTGCCATATAATACTGCTACAATTATTTCAAATCGGATAATAAACAAGAGGAAAAAAAATGACAGATATTCAGGTTCGTTCTGAAACCAATGATGATATCAGAGCGATTGATGTGGTAAACCTGAGCGCGTTTCAGGGGGAGGCAGAGGCAAGGTTTGTAACGAATATGCGCAAGTCTGCTGACTTCAAACCTGAAACGTCACTGGTAGCTGAATTTAATGGCCGCATTGTCGGACACGTGTTGTTAACGCGCGTTACCATGCGTAAGGATAGTGGAGATGTCTCTATCTTATTGTTGGGGCCAATGTCGGTTGTACCATCACAGTCGCATCGGGGCATTGGTACTGAATTAATAAAGGCAGCACTGGACAAAGCCAAGGCACTTCATTTTGGTGCAGTGATTGTGATTGGCCACCCCGATTATTACAAACGTGCCGGTTTTGAAGCAGCTTCAAAATGGAACCTGCGTTACAGTATTAATGTACTGGATGATGCCGTTACCGGCATGGAGTTGATTAAGGGAACACTGGAAGGCGGAGGAGAGGTGATATTGCCTCCTGATTTCGCCAGTGTTATTTACGGATAAAAATCAGGAGTGACTCCTGTAGTTAATCACAAGGAAAGTGGTGATTTGTAGGGTTTGCCTTTTTCTTCACGCACCAGTTTCGGAACCAGATAACCGCTGAGTTGTTCACATAATGCGCTGTGTAGTGCCAGCGCAGTTTTTTCTTCCACTTCAAAATGGCTTGCTCCCGATACCTTGTCCAGCATATGCAGGTAATAGGGAGTAATGCCATGACTGAACAGTTTTTCACTGAGTGCGGCAAGCGTGTTCACATCATCATTCACGCCTTTTAATAATACAGATTGATTCAATAGCGTGATGCCATAGGGCTTTGTTTTTTCGATCGCCAGTTTTAATGTGTCATCAATCTCATTGGGGTGATTTATATGCAAGACAATAACAATGTCCAGATTAGATGCAGCAAATAAATTAAGAAGTTCGGCAGTAATGCGTTCCGGGATAATGACAGGCAGACGGGTATGAATGCGCAATCGTTTTATATGCTTTATTTGTTCGAGTTGATTTATCAGTGATGACAGTTTTTCATCAGAAAGAGAAAGTGGATCACCGCCACTGAGTATCACCTCTTTCAGACTGATATCATTTTTGATGTAATTAATGGCATCAGCCAGTTTGTCCTGTGACAGTGCAGCATCACTGTATGGGAAGTGACGTCGAAAGCAATAACGACAATGTAACGCACAGGCCGATGAGGCAATCAGAAGAACACGGGACTTGTACTTGTGCAGTAATCCTTCAACCGGCATGGCATCAATGTCACCTACCGGATCAGGTCGGTAATCCCGAGACTCCTGCAGCTCATCTCCCAACGGTAAAAACTGGCGCAATAGCGGATCATCAGGATGGCCTGATGAGATGCGGGTCAGGTATGATCGGGGAATGCGCAGACCGAACTGGCTGGCCGCTTTGCAGGCACCGTCCAGCAGTGCATCTGGGAGTGCCAGCAATTGCAGCAGTTCAGCCGGATCAGTGATCGTGTCGGCGTACAATGCCTGCCAGCTTTTACCGGTGTGCGGGATGCAAACAATGCGTGATGAGTCGCTTCGCGGTATCATATTCACCTTTGATATAATGAAATATCCCTAATTTTATCTGGAGACAAGATGGCATCATATAGTACCAATGAATTCAAGAATGGTCTCAAATTAATGATCGATGGCGATCCCTATTCCATTGTTGAATGTGACTTTGTAAAACCGGGCAAAGGTCAGGCCTTTACCCGTGTCAAAATCAGGAATCTCAAGAGCGGGCGCGTGGTAGAGCGTACCTATAAGTCCGGTGACTCGGTTGAAGCGGCTGATGTTATGGATACAGAAATGCAGTATCTCTATAACGATGGTGAGATGTGGCATTTTATGGATCCGAATTCCTATGAGCAGATTGCAGCTGATGCCACAGCGATTGGTGATAGTAAACAATGGCTCAAGGAGCAGGACATGGTTGAAGTCACGCTCTGGAATGGTTCTCCTATTGCTGTTGTACCCCCCAACTTCGTGGTACTGGCTGTTACTGATACGGATCCGGGGGTACGTGGTGATACCAGTGGTGGTGGTGGCAAGCCAGCCACGCTGGAAACAGGTGCTGTTGTACGTGTGCCCTTGTTTATCGATATTGGTGAGCTGGTCAAGGTTGATACCCGTTCGGGTGAATATGTCGGACGTGCAAAAGATTAATACCTGATCATGCCAGCCCGTTTTTCCCGATTAATTCCTGAAGTCAGTGAGCCAGACTGGAAGCCTTCTGCGTCTCCGGAACTACTGGCTAAACGAGCTAAATTTTTGCGGGCTATCCGTGAGTTTTTTTATACGCGGGATGTCATGGAAGTGGACACGCCTGTTCTGACACATGCCGCAGTAACCGATCCCCACATTGAATCATTACAGACACAGATAAATAGTGGCGGGAAGTCAGAGCAGTTTTATCTCAATACTTCTCCCGAGTTTTATATGAAGCGTCTGCTGGCAGCCGGAAGTGGTTCGATTTATCAATTGGGCAAGGTTTTTCGTAATGATGAACAGGGAAAGTTACATAGTCCTGAATTTACAATGCTTGAATGGTATCGGGTCGGTTTTGATCATCATGCATTAATGAGTGAAGTAGATCAGCTAATGCAATTTCTGCTGCACACAGAAACAGCGGATCGCATGCGCTTTCTTGATGTGTTTGAACAATTTGCACAGGTGAATCCTTTTACAGCAACAGTATCGCAACTGCAGGCATGTGCAAAATTAAATGGTATTGATCTGTCATCGCCCGATATGGAAAAAGATGACTGGCTGGCTTTAATACTGACACATTTGATTGAACCGCAATTGGGACAGGACAGACCTGTTTTTATCTATGATTTTCCCGCCTCTCAGGCGGCTCTGGCCAGACTTCACCAGCAAGATACATATATTACCGCTGAGCGCTTTGAGCTTTATTATCGAGGCATAGAATTGGCCAACGGTTATCACGAATTATCTGACAGTACAGAGCAACGTAAGCGTTTTGAACAAGATATCCAGAAGCGTAGTGATGCGGGGAAACCGATTTATGCCTGCGATGAGACTGTACTGGCGGCATTGGCTGCCGGATTGCCGGACTGTGCCGGTGTAGCGGCGGGAGTTGACCGCCTGTTCATGCTTTCAGAGAAATTGGAGCATATACAGCAAGGCCAGAGCTTTATTTCTGGGAGTTAAACAAAACGGCAATTTTTTGTCAGTCTTCTATACACACATGTTTGTGTAAATTTCGACCGATCGATCACCAAAAATCAATAACTTAGCAAGCTAATGACCTTGATTTTTATGCTGTAGATTGTCAGGATTTTTTACAGTTTCATTAAGACGGCCATTTTCCGGAAAGTGTTGCCAAAGGAGTTTTTTCTTAACTTATTGAAAAACATCAAAAAAATATTAATTCCCGAAAATGGGCACAGTAATTGCAACAATCTCGTCAACCAGTTGTGTATCTGATGTGACGGAATGGGGAGATTCCTGAACAAAACTCAGGTAGTGCTTATGCCGAAGTTGCCTGGTTTGAAGGGTATTAGGGTAGATAGATTGCCCGATGAAAGATTTGTATTAAACTGTTGTTATGCCTTTTACAACTAAACTAAAAAATTGAAGGTATAGGAGATAAAAGATGGAACATCGTTGGAGCTTACGTACACCGGTAGCACTGGATGTCGATTTGATTTATGAAAATGCATCCGAAATGGCATGCAAGACGCGTGACATCGGCTTAGGCGGCGTATTTATTGAAGGTGATAGCCAGACCATGCCACCTAAGAATGCAAATGTTGAATTGAATTTCATACTTAATTCTGAAGAGGGTTCAACCAAACACAAAATCAAGGCTCGCGTAGTGCGTACAGCGGATGATGGTATTGGCTTAATGTTTCGTGATTTTGATGTTGGTGCTTTCCGTTCATTACAGGAAGTATTGAGACACAAAAAACCTGAAAGTGTACATTAGTTTTCAGATTTGATGCCCTGAGGGAACAGGGTAGCAAATTGAAATGTTGTAATAAGCCGGATTGATGTCCGGTTTTTTTTGCTTACTATTTTGTATTCCCCAATAGCTGTCCCATATTCACTACGCTGTCAGGTTGAAGTGACTCTTTCCATTGAATAGCTTGATCCGGAAATAATAAAATCACGGTTGATCCCATATTAAATCGACCCATTTCCTGCCCACGTTCCAGCTGGATTTCACTGTTCTCATCATATTGCCAAACAGTAACTTTTTTACGTGATGATGAAGGTGTAACAGTACCTGACCAGACAGTTTCCATACTGCCTACGAAAATGGCGCCAACCATAATCAAAGCCAATGGACCATGTGCTGTATCAAAAATGGAAATAACACGTTCATTACGTGCAAACAAACCAGGTACCATGCGTGTTGTTCGCCCGTTAACACTGAACAAACGGCCCGGTACGTGCAGCATGGTTTTTAGTTTTCCGGTTACCGGCATGTGAATACGATGATAATCACGTGGTGATAAATAAATAGTGGCAAATTTACCATTGAGAAACCGGTTTGCCAGTGCAGCATCATTACCTAACAGCGAAGTCAGTGTGTAGTGATGTCCTTTTGCCTGAAAAATAAGCTCGTCATTGATATTGCCTATTTGACTGATTGTGCCATCAACCGGTGAAACCAGTGATTTTTCGTCTCCTTCTATCGGGCGGGATTCCGATTTCAGACTACGAGTAAAAAAATCATTAAAATGAACATAGTCTTCAGGTTGAGTCCGAATAGCCAGACTCATATCGACATTGAAAATCTGAATAAACGTTTCAATAAAAAAATTCTTGAAAGCAACAAAACGGATGCGGGTAACAAACAGCATAATTCGGGACAGAAAATGATGTGGTAACAGATATTGGGGCCAGGTTGCCAGATGATCAATCAGTTTTGACATGAGGTATTCAATTCTTTTGTGTAGTTACAGGATGAGGAAGTTTAACAGAATAAGGCAGCGCTGTTTACTCAACAGGAGTATCAGGATGGTTTCCCCAGTCGGACCATGAGCCATGATAGCCCCGCACCTTTTTATAACCCAGTGATTTTAGCATTATCCAGGTATGGGCAGAACGATGATGGCTTTGGCAATAGACAATCACTTCCTTGTCGGGTGTGATTTTTCGCTCAGACAGCATTTCATTGAGTTTATTTTCAGGCAGGAAGCGCAGATTGTTCTGCTTGTCCATGGTTAACATCCAGTCAAGATTGACAGCACCGGGTATATGGCCTGCCTTTTCTGCCAGTCGCTTCATCCCGGAAAATTCTTCCGCTGTACGTGCATCCAGAAACTTTGTTTCCGCATCATCAAGTTTTGACATAATGTAGTGACGATCTGCAACGGCATCGGTGTTGATATATTCAAGATGGACACTGGTCGGTTCTATTTGCGGGATGTCTGATGACACAGGATGTTTTTCATTAGCCCATGCAACTATTCCGCCATTTAATAAAGACATTTTTTTGTGACCACATGCAGCCAATGTCCATAATAATCGACATGCCTTGCCACCACCTTCATCATCATAGGCAATAATATGGTGATCATTATTAAAACCGATAGAAGACAATATTTTATTTAATTCGGCAATTTCCGGCAGCAGACCCATTACCGGTTTTTTTATTTGAATAATTGCACTGTAATCCAGATGAACAGCACCGGGAATGTGAATTTGTGTGTACAGGGAAGGTTTGCACAGATCAACAATCAGCAGATCTGGTTGGGCCAGATGTGCTTCCAGTTCATCCGGCTCAATAACAAGAGACAGTGGTTTCATAAATAGATTATCTAATTCAGGTTTTGCTGCCCTGAATAAACAAAACGGGTTTCAGGGCAGCAAGTGATTAATTGCACAGTATTGATCTTTACAAGCAAACCTTCAACATCAGATAGTGAAAGCTGTTTTTATTGTGCTGTTGTATAACCGGGGTTGTTTTCCATGCCAATAATTTTCGGTACATTGAGTTCCTTGATACCAACCGTCTTTTTATCGCGCAGGTAATCAGAAACCACATCCCATATTGGTTTGCCCTCCAGATTCTCTGCAATACTGGCCCAGCCGGAGACAATATATTCTTTCTTGGCATCGATGGGTTTACCATCCAGTTCCATATCACCAATTCGGTGTCCGATTTTGGCTCGCGGATTGATTGAATACTTCAACTTGCCAACACGCACCATATCACCACCTTGTTGATAATAAGGGTCTTCATTGAAAATATTATCAGCGATATCTTCCAGTATCAGCTTGATGTAGTCACCTTTCATCGGATTGCGTGTGACAATGGGATAGGTCAAGCCAGTGTGCGTCATGACTTCTTCAAATGTAATAGCCTTGCCCGGCAGTACTGAAACACCCCAGCGGAAACCGGGTGAGAATGCAATTTCTGCATCCTGTGTTTCGATTAGTGCATCACAAATCAGCTGATCAAACGTGCCGTTAAAATTGCCGCGTCGATATAACAAATCATCTGTTACAGCAAGTTCTTCGTTCAGTTTATCCAGATAAGGTGCACGCACCTTATCAATATAATTTTGCATTTGAGAATCTGCATTGATCAGATTAGAGAAAACAGGCAGTAATTTAAACCGGAAGTCACGTACCCGCCCACGGCTCACATCAAAATCAAGTACAGCAAGGAACTTGCCATTGGAACCGGAGTTGATAACCAGAGTTTTGCCTTTTGAATTCTTTACTTCAATCGGCGCTGGTACGGCATCGTGTGTATGACCGCCGAGTATCGCATCAATACCGGTAACCCGGCTTGCCATTTTAAGATCAACATCCATGCCATTATGCGAAAGCACTACGACTACCTGAGCACCTTCCTTGCGAGCCTTGATGACCACTTCCTGCATGCGTTCTTCCCGGATACCAAAACTCCAGTCGGGCACCATGTAACGCGGATTGGCGATAGGGGTATACGGGAAGGCCTGGCCAATAATGGCAACAGGTACGCCATTGATTTCTTTCATGGTGTAAGGTTTGAAAACCGGATCTTCAAAATCCTTGTCCACAACGTTCTGGGCAACAAAATCAATCTTGCCCTTAAAATCGTTTTCAACAATTTCCTTTACACGGTCAGCACCGAAGGTAAATTCCCAGTGACCGGTCATGACATCAACGCCGAGTAGCAACTGGGCATCAACCATGTCCTGCGCATTTGTCCATATACCGGTTGCTGAACCACCGCCCCAGGTATCGCCACCATCAAGTAATAATGCGCCGGGACGTTGTGCGCGCAATGATTTTACCAGAGTGGCAAGGTAAGCAAATCCACCTATCTTGCCATAGCGTTGAGCGGATTCCGTAAAATTCAGGCAACTGAAAGCATGAGCTTCAGGACTGTTCTCACTAAAACCAAAACGTTTCAGAAAGTGTCTGCCAACAAGATGAGGTGCCTTACCACTCATTTCACCGACACCCAGATTAATACTGGGCTCACGGAAATGGACAGGTAAAAGTTGGGCATGACAATCTGTGTAATGTAAAAGAGAAACATTGCCGAATTTTGGTACTTCATACATATTGCCGGGATTGAAATTTTTCTTGATACCGGCTTTACTTGTTTCAATACCTGCAAGACTGAATCCGGCTGCACTGGCCACAGTCATTAGTTTGATAAATTCACGACGTGAAAAACTCATCTGGTTACACCTCTGAATGAATGAATAGTATGCAAACTCAGGCGTGGAAAGAAAACCCGGCATTGGCCGGGTTTTTCAGTCCATGCTCTTGTTATTACAAGACTAGAATCTTGTACCCGGTGCGTTCAATGGAACGCCATTACTCATATAAGTGTGGAAGTACTGCAGGTTGCGGTATTCCTCACCCTGTGCCTTGAAAGGCTTTGCACGTACCTGCTTGTTACAACCGGTATATCGACGTTGGATAGTCCCAACAGCTCCCCACTTGGCACGATAGGCCGGGAAGTGCGTGGTTTGCCCAAGCGCCGGACTAAGAATATTACCACCAACCTTCATACCGGCATTTGCACCATGGCAGTGTATGCATGCAAAATTTAATTGACCACGACGTGCATAGAAGAATTCCTTGCCCTTGTTATAGGCTGCCAGTGCCGCCGGATTATTAGGTACCTGAACATTGGTGCGTTTGCCTTGCGCCATACTGTGTATGTAGGCAGAAACAGCAACAATGGGCCCTTTCTTGTATTTCAGCGGTTTTTCACCATTACGTTCGCGACATTCATTGATCTCAAGTTCAATGGTTTTCACCATGCCCTTTTTAATATCGAAATAAGGGTAGTTTTGTGCAATGTTTTTACCGCCATTCTTGAAACAGCTTGCATAGGTTTTGCCATTTTTGAATGGTTTGTTGAATAAACGTTTGCCTTCATCCAGAGTTAGTTCATATGGAGGAAACTCCATAGTGATTTCCCATTCATCACGCAGTTGTTTGTTTAGCGCGTAAATGCCGTTGCCAAAATCATCAAACTGCACATCAGGAAATTTCTTCTTATAAAAATCCTGGAAGGCGCGCAGATCCTGTGCCGGATCAGCTTGCACATTAAAAGCAAACCCCGTAACCATGACGATACTGGTCATGATAAGTAAAAGTTTCTTCATATTCCCCTCCATACCTGAGTTATATTTAGTGACAGTAAAGTTCATACAATTAACGAATCTTGTCTTCGTTGGATGCACTTTTACCCTTGTTATCAACCCAGCTCACCTTTATGGTATCGCCCTTGTTTCCGCCCTTGAACTTGAATGAAACGTAAGGGTTTTTGGAAACAGCAGGACCAAGGTTTGCTGTGAATACTACCTTTCCATTGTGTTCAAATTTTGCAACCTGAATAAAATGGGGAGGGATTTTTTTTCCTGTTTTTTGGTCTTTACGTAAACCTGTTTCCATCGGGTGTTTCATACTTGTCCGTACAAGAGTCTCACCACCTGATACTTTGCTTCGAATCAATATGCCGTTTGCCATTGTTCTGTTCCTCTTAGAAATTCTTTAGTGATTAGCATTAACCGCCACAACCGCCAACAGTGACCTTGACTTCTTTCTGTGCACTGTAGAGTTTGCCACCAGACTTGACGAGTGCAATGACATTCGAAGTCTTGGCCATTTTGACGCGTGTTGATACATATCCCAGTGTGCCGGCCGGAATTTCAAAATGTGCAGTGAACGGGGAAGGATTATTTTCAACAATAATGCTGATGGATTCAACGTTATCCATCTCAACATCTACTGTAATGCGAACTTCTGCACTCACCTCGGCAATTTCAGGTGCGTTTATTTTCACTTTACCCGAACTGGTTGTCGATGTTGTGCCTGCCAATGCATTAATTGCATCATCAACCTTTTTCGCATCAAATGCGGATTTAGGCCAGGCAGCTAATACAGTTGTGGGGATCAGCAAGCCCGCGCTGGCAGCAACTGCAATTGCTCCTCCGGCCAGTGTCCCTTTCAAAAACAGTCTGCGTTTCATATTCTGTTCTCCAAGGTTTATCTAGTTATAGTGAGTGAATGAATTCGACGACCTGGTCGATTTCTTTTTCAGTTAAAATTTCATGCCGACCAAACGGAGGCATGGATGACTCGGGATTATTGACAGTTGCATCCCAAATCTGGGCACGAAGTTTTGACTTATCCATAAATCGTTGCTCCATTGCAATAAGCGGTGGTCCGATGTTTCCAGGCGGAAGTTTGGAGCCTGCCATTGCATGACATGCAAAGCAGTTTCCTTTCTTGCGGTCAAAAACGATGTCTTGCCCTTTTTTTGCCGCATCGGATAGTTCGGCCGCATTGGCAGCTGATGTCGCAAAGGTCAGACCCAGAAATATCGTTGTCAGGAACGTTGACAGGATAGTTAATGTCTTCTTCATTACCCCTCCTTAAGTTTTATTAAAATGTTTTCCGGTCGCACTCTGAAAAGGTTTAAAAAAAGTCTGGAAAATATTCCAGCTTATGTGAACTAAGAATACGCCTCTAGTAAGAGAGATCAACTACTTTTTTTAATAGGGATTCTGGAATAAATACCGGCTATCTATTTTAGCAAAAGCTAATACACTGGATGTCTGTTCCTAGTTTGAACGTTCCATCGCGTATTCTGATTCAAATTGTTTTAATCGGGCTTCCAGTTTTGAGGCTCTGTAGAAATCCATATTCTTTTCCTTGCGGGCAAATTTCAGATGTTCAATGGCAGAACCTGTCTCGCCATTCAGGTAGTAATATTCCGCCAATGCCTCATGGGCCTTGTATTTATGTCCGAATTTGCCCTCGGCATCAGCAAGCAGATTGTAGAGCTCAGGAATATCAGGAGTATGCAGGATTTGTTTTTGTAGCAAATTAATGGCTTTTTTATAGCCTGCGGTTTTCATCAAAGTATCAACCAGTGCATAAACCAGCGGTGCATTATAAGGGTAGATTTTCAAGCCCCGCTCCAGTTCTGTTTGCGCATCGGAATATTTTTGTTCTGCCATATCCAGTTTTGCCTTGGTGATAATAAAGGCGATTCGCTCACGATCCTGACTCAATAATTGCTTTATTTGTGCACGAGCCTGTTTGTATTGCCCATTGTTGATAAGCGCATTGGTATAGCCGTAGCGCATTGCAGACTCGTTTGAGTATTGCTTTTGTTCGAGTAAGGTAGAGAAATTTCTTATGCTTTTCGATGGGTCATTTTCATGCATAAGCTGTATTTTGATTCTTATCAGTTCATAGTCGAAACTGTTTGCACCTTTTTTCTCAGGATATTGTTCTGCCCGGTTACGTGAATCCGCGATACGGGAGGTGGTTACCGGGTGGGTGCTCAGGAATTCCTGAGGATTGCTCCGGTAGCGTGAGGCATTTTGCAGGCGCTCGAAAAACTGGGGCATTCCGCGTGGATCATAACCGGCTTTTGCCAAAGTCCCCATCCCGACGCGGTCTGCTTCGTATTCATGTGCCCGTGAAAAGTTAAGTTGAGCCTGCAAGGCACCGGCCTGTGCTGACATCATGGCAGCTTGTGCCAGTTGCGGATTACCGGTTTGGGCACTCAGGATCAGAGTCGCGATCAAGGCGGCAATATTCGGAATATTCAGTTTTTGATATTTCTCAATCGAGCGAGTCAGGTGACGTTGAGTAATATGTGCAATTTCGTGTGCAATGACTGAAGCGAGTTCATCTTCGGATTGTGATGCCTGAATAAGGCCGGTATTGATACCAATATGCCCACCGGGGGCAGCAAAGGCATTGATATTTGGGTCGTTGATAACAAAAAAGGTAAAAGGAGTGCCGTTGTTGTCACTGTTATGAGAAAGCAGGCGATAGCCTAATGACTGGACATAAGCCTGAATCTCCTGATCATCAACAATTTTCAGGGTACGCCGGAACTGGCGCATGAGCTGTTGACCAAGAATTCTTTCCTGTTCCGGAGATAAAATCATACCGGAAGAATCAGACATATCTGGTAAACGGATTTCTTCAGACAGCAGAGGTGTTGTCCAACCGAATGACAAAAATATAAACAGTAATGTAGAAAAGGTTCTGTTCAATGGAATGAGTATAAAGATTATAAATTATCAGTACATACGACCCTGATTGTCCTTCAGGGTTCAGTTTGAAATAGCATAACAGGTATTGTATTTTTCTGTATATTAGTTATTTCTTATATATAAAAAGATATTGCTATTGATTGGCATTTATCATATAAGGTTCGGCTAATATCCGTTTTCTGTTATTCAAACCACATTGAGTTCAGCTGATAGAGTATTCGGATGCATGATTTTAGGAACCGTTGGGTTCTGATGGTCGATTCTCATTTAGGGAATGGGCCTGTAAGTTTTAAACTATTGTTTTAATTAGAGAATAAGGAGTATATAAATGGCAGATTTTGATCAAGAACTGGACGCAACCGGCCTGAATTGTCCACTTCCTATTTTGCGCGCCAAGAAAACATTGGGCGGCATGTCAGCAGGACAGGTACTGCGTATTGTGGCAACTGATCCAGGCTCAGTAAAAGATTTTGAAGCGTTTGCAAAGCAGACTGGTAACGAGCTGATGTCATCTGGTGAAGAAGACGGCAAGTTTGTTTTCAAGATTAAGAAATCATAATTCCGATTTAATAAAGTTATGTCAGAAAGGGGAAAGACGAGAGTCTTTCCCCTTTTTTATTGCCTAAGGCATAGATGTATTTGCTTGACTTCCCCTATATATGTACCATTCTTGGTGCAGTTATAACTAAAATTAAAGGAATCCGGATCGATTCCGAAACGGACTTGAAACGATAATATTTCCCAAGGGGACAAAAATTATGAAACACACTCAAAAGATTCTTGCAGGCGCACTCGCAGTTGCACTGGCCGCACCAATGGGTGCGATGGCGACGAATGGGTATTTTTCACATGGTTATGGACAAAAATCAAAAGGTATGGGGGGTGCTGGTGTAGCTTATGCACAAGATGCTATAGCAGCTGCGACCAATCCAGCAGGTATGGTTTACGTTGGTAATCGTGTCGATATTGGTTTGGAAATATTCAGGCCGAGCCGTAGCTCTGAAATTGTTCATGCAAACGCAGGTGTTGCCCAAAGCTTGGATGGTGACGGAACTACAATTTTTGCAATTCCGGAATTTGGCTATAACACTATGCTAGCTAACAATATGTCATTCGGTGTTACTGTTGTTGGTAATGGCGGTATGAACACTGACTATAAAACCCAAGTAAATCTTTTTGGTACAACGCCAGCAGGTGTGGATTTGGCACAAATGTTTATACTTCCAACATGGGCGTATAAGATTAATGACAAGAATGCAGTTGGTGCCTCACTAATTTTGGCTTATCAGCGTTTTGAAGCAACAGGTCTGCAGAATTTTGATCAAGTTGGTATGACGAATTATGTCGGCTCTGTAACCAATGTTGGATATGATGATTCTACAGGTTTTGGCTTGCGCATAGGTTGGACTGGAAAAATAAACGACAAATTGACACTTGGTGCTACTTATGCAAGCAAGACTAAAATGAGTGAGTTTGATAAATATAAAGGTTTATTCGCTGAACAAGGCGATTTTGATATTCCTGCAAATTATGCGATTGGTTTAGCATATGAAGTATCCCCAAAACTTACAGTGGCATTTGATATTGAACGTATTTTATACGGGGATGTTAGAGCGATTGCCAATAACTTAACAGATCCGCCACCGCCAAATCTTGGTGCAGATAACGGTGCAGGTTTTGGCTGGGATGACATGACTGCATTCAAGTTAGGTTTTGTATATAACTATCGCAGTGATCTTGTACTTAGAGCAGGATTTAATCATGGTAGTCAGCCTATTCCAGAAAGTCAGACATTCTTTAATATTTTAGCTCCAGGGGTAGTTGAAGATCACCTTACGCTGGGCGCAACATGGACATTAAAAAATAAATCAGAATTAACAGTTCACTATATGCATGCATTTGAAAAGAAGTTAAAAGGATCAGCTGATTCAGTACCTGCTGAATATACAGGTACAGGCACTGATGGACAAGCTAATCTAAAAATGTATCAGGATTCGGTTGGTATGGCATATAGCTGGAAGTTCTAACGAATACCATAATTACAATAACTAAACGTATTATTAAGGGTCATGGCAACATGACCCTTTTTTTATTGTGTCTTTCCCTAACAAGTCATTGAACACCATGAATATTATTAATATTTTAAAATCCACCTGTTTTTTTAAATAGCCATAAAAAAAATTGTTATTGCAGGGATTACCTATAAGGCCGATATATTCCTGAAGCCTCGAAATATACTAATAAGGATCCCGTTATAATGAATTTCAGCAAAAAGCGCATGGCGGCAGCCATGGCAGTCGTATTTTTGGTTCCAACAACTTCTCTCGCTACAAATGGTTATTTTTCGCACGGATACGGTGTCAAATCCTCCTCAATGGGTGGGGCAGGGGTCGCCCACCCACAAGATTCAATGGCGGCGGCAACCAATCCTGCCGGCATGGTATATGTGGGTAACCGGGTGGATTTAGGTGCCCAGCTATTTAATCCAAACCGTGAAAACAGTCATACCGGTGGTGACAATACCGGCACAACAGAAAGTAAAAACAATTTGTTTTTGATCCCGCATGTTGGCTACAACACTATGCTGGATAGTAATACCTCACTGGGTGTGGCTGTGTTTGGTAACGGGGGTATGAATACCAGTTATCGCAGAAACAATGACACATTTGGTCCTGCCAATTCAAAACTGGGTGTTGATCTTGCCCAATTGCTGATCACCCCGACCTGGGCCAGAAAAATAGATAATCATGCTGTTGGTGTCTCACTGGTATTAGCGGCGCAGAGATTTAAGGCAAGTGGTTTAGAAAACTTTAAACCACAATCAATCAGTCCCACAAATTTAACTAACAATGGTTATGATATATCTACAGGTTGGGGTATTCGTCTTGGCTGGATAGGTGAAATTAATGACAGGGTGAGTCTTGGTGTGACTTATGCCACGAAGACCTATATGTCGGAATTTGATGACTATAAAGGGTTGTTTGCCGAACAGGGTGATCTGGATATCCCAGCGAACTATGCAGTTGGTATTAAAGTAAAAGCAACGCCAAAGACAATAGTTGCGTTTGATGTCATGCGAATAGAGTATGGCAGTGTAAGAGCCATTGCCAACAAGATTGATGAAAGTGTTAACCTTGGTACTGATGATGGTCGTGGTTTTGGCTGGGAAGATCAAACTGTTTACAAGCTTGGTATTGAACATGAATATAACAAGACATGGACATTCCGTGGTGGTTTGAATTACGGCGAAATGCCATACGATAATACCCAGATGGATTTCAATATTATATCACCGGCAACCGTTGAAACTCATTTAACTCTGGGCGGAACATATAGCCCGAATAAAGAAAATGAAATTGATTTTGGGTATATGCATGCTTTCAGCAATGAGATCACAGGGCAAGGGCAACCTGCTTTTAACTTGGGCACAATCACACACAAAATGGATCAAAATGTATTTTTCATGAATTATGCGTGGAAGTTCTAGATTGAATGTCTGGTAATCAAGCAGTTTAATGTATATCAATAGGGGTCATGGCAACATGGCCCTTTTTTTTACTTAATGTGGTAGATTTATAACTATGAGCACTTTCTGGATCATCGGTATTGTTGTTAATGTCACCCTGACAGGGTTGGCTATTTACTGGATTGTAAGATCAATGAAACCGCAGGATAAGGATAAAAAATAAGCGTTTTGTCTGCAGATTTAAATATAAGAATATACTTATATTCTCTCTACTCATTATATGAATAACTGTTTGAATTTAGGTGAGTTTGTTTTATCCGATTTTATATTCATTTCCTGCTGTAAAATAAATAAAATTTCCCCTTGCCTCCCCTGATTTTGTTAGACATAATCAACCGCTTTCACAGCACAATTAATCTTTACACAATAGGTAATTTAAGGAGAGGGAAATGATTCGTAGAATCTATCAAGGTGCATTAGTCGCACTGTTATTCATGGCTGGTTCACTGGCCGCACAAGCAGAAAAAGAATATAAGCCATTCATTCTTGCATACAAGACTTCGGGTTCTGTTGATGCAGTAGTGAGTGATGTTAAGCAAAAGCTGACTTCCGGTGGTTTTGAGATTGCAGGATCATATTCACCATATCCATCAGCCACTATCATTGGCGTAACTAACGATACACTGAAAAAGGCTGCTTCAAAATCAGAAATGGGTGGTTTTGGTGTTGCGCAACGTGTTTCTGTTACTAAAGTAGGTAGTGAAATTCAGGTTTCTTACACTAACCCAACATACATGGCGCACGTCTATCGTATGGATGGTGATCTGGGTTCTGTAACAAGCCAGATGAAATCTGCACTGGGTGCTAATATGGAATATGGTCCTGAAGAAGGATTAACAGCTGATGATGCACGTGGCTATCACTACAAATTCATGATGCCTTATTTTGATGATGCACTTGAAATCGCTGAATATGGCAGTTATGACGAAGCAGTTAGCAAGGTTGAAGCTGGACTGAAATCTGGCAAGAACGGTGCTACCAAGGTTTATCGTGTAGATGTTTCTGGCAAGAAAGAATCACTGTTTGGTGTTGCTCTGGGTAACGATGCAAACGGCAAGAATGATGGTTCAGATTCCTTCGTAATGAAAGAAATCGATTTCAAACCAGTTCGTTCTACAGCACATCTGCCTTATGACATTCTGGTTTCCGGTAACAAGGTTTATGCATTACCAGCAGAATTCCGTATTGCGATTAACTTCCCTGACCTGTCTATGATGGGTGCTAACAGCTTCATGAATATCATGGGTTGTCCTACAGTGATTGCAAACATGCTTGCAAAAACTTCAGGAAATGAGAACTACTAAGAGATTTAGTCGGGTGTAGTTAAAACGGGATGCCTTGGCATCCCGTTTTTTTTAGTGCAGGTTTATTTTTTTTGCTATGTCTGTTTTATTTTCTTAAGCCTGCTAACAGCAAGTCCAGTTTCTTCTGCCAGTTTCAGGGCACGTTCCAGACGTGCAGAGGCAGATCGTCCCATACATCTGTGTTCGAGATCACCATTGAATGCATTGACCATGCCTTGAATTAAACTCTCGCGATTGTATTTATTGCCAGTAAGGGATTCCTGCAAGTCCATGACATCGCTGGCAACAGCACGCGCTATTTGTGTATGAGACTCCCAGAGATCGCCTACCGTGCCACCGGTTTCCAGACCGGCAATGTTAGTGGTCAGGATATAAACATTCTTCAGAACCAGCTCAAACTCCAGAGAAGCGGCATCAGAAAGTACTTTGGTGGGAATTTCAATGCTCCCTAGTGCCTCTGATATCTGATTGGCATGTGGACCAAAAACAGGAGAGGGGATAATGACCTTGGCATCCTGCCCTTTTTTCTTTTCAAACCAGACAGAAACTACCGTGGGGTTATCCAGTTGGTGTTGTTGCCAGTCACGGGGTAATAGTTCATTTTGCAGTAATACCAGACGATTGCGCCATTGTGTTGGTATTTTTTCCAGAACGGGATGCAGATCATTTTCAGCCACAGCCACAAGTACCAGTTCAGGTTCCGGCATTAAATCGGCTTCTTTGGCCATGTCCATTGAACGTGTGATGGGGTAAACAGGATGACCGGATTTCAACAAACCGCGGGCAAATACACCGCCCATTTCACCGAGACCAATCACAACAACGGGGTTTTTCATAATATGTGTTTCCTGAAATTTTGAATCAGATGAAATTTTATCGTTATAGTGGTTTAGTTACCAGCCAGCCAAAGCGTGGCTGTTTGTAAGGATTAAATTGACTGGTTATCTCACCAAGAAACTGTGTTTCTAAGTTTTCTGTATCAAGCAGTCTATTTTGAATTTCGGCCTCTTCCTGTCCCTGATTCATAATAAACATTATTCCACCAGGTGCCAGTAACTGCCATGCATGGTTCAACAACTTTTCCGGTTCGAAGTAATGATCAGGTAAACCCCAGTAACGTAATGGTTCCGGTTTCACAAAAGGCAAAAACCAGGTGATCAGTGAATATTGCCCGTGTAAGCCAGTGAGAGAACCTGAAAAATATTTACACTGGCTACAGTTTTTCATCATGTATGCGGCATAGGCTTTGCGAGTAGATAAATTCCAGTAACGCCGATAGGCATCCAGTTCAACGCCGTGCCAGGGGTTGCTTGTAAACGCAGTCAGGGCAGGGAGGTAGCTCCAGTTTTTACTGCCGATATCCAGAGCGATCTCAGTATTATTATTTCCAATATATCGATCACAGATATCAAGTATATAAAGGTTTTCCAGCCATTCCCGTTGGGTACATACATTTCCCCATACGGAAATATCGTATTTGGATTTCAGTTTATCGAGTTGTTGTATTTGTTCTGGTGATAAATCAACAATGATCTGCGCCAGTCCAACGGGCGTTTTGAATACAGGCAGAGAAAAGGTCAGGTTGTTTTTGATATGCCATTCAAACTGTCTAATCCAGTCTGGCGCAGGCATCAATTATTCCTGTCAGGTTGCCAGAGCGGCTCGGGATGATGGTTTACTGCATTGATATAGCGCGCCATGACAAATAATAAATCAGACAGGCGATTCAGGTATTTGACTGAATTTACCGGAACAGCCACGGTTTTCCCAAGTGTGATGACTCTGCGTTCGGCACGTCTACAAACAGTGCGTGCTACATGACAATGCGCAGCCGCTTGAGTCCCGCCGGGCAGGATAAATTCCTTGAGAGGGGGGAGATCAGTATTTAGATTATCCAGCCACTGTTCCAGTTCGTTAATCCGTGAATCAGGTGTGTCCGGACTATCGGGGTAACTCATGGAAGCACCAAGATTAAAAAGCGTATGCTGAATTGAAATCAGCATTTCCTGGACATTCTCAGGTATGTTATTGCTCAGAACTAACCCAATCACGCTATTGAGTTCATCAACCGTACCATAAGCTTCTACACGTGGATCATCCTTGGCAATACGACTGCCGTCGGCAAGGCCGGTCGTGCCATTATCGCCAGTGCGTGTATAGATTTTTGAAAGTCGGTGGCCCATTGGTAACAGAGTAAGTAATAAAAGGATTAACTGTCAACAAGACGGTATTCGATAGGGAGGACCATATCGAAATGATTGCCATTGAGCCATTCTTTGGCGAGAGGAAGGATATTTGCAGTTTTTAAGGTATCAATAGCAGCATCATCCAGAATGGAATAACCGGAAGTTTTTGTAACCTGAATATTGGTAAGTTTTCCATCTGGGCTGATACGTAAAGATATTTCAAGTTTGCCTTGCCAGTTATTTCTGCGTGCCAGTGAAGGGTAATAAAAATTGGCCTGAAACAGGTTTTTTATGCCTCTCTGAATTTGTTCCTTGCTGGCAACAGACTCTTCCATAGCAGGTGCAGGTATTTTTGTTTGCGTCACTTTAGTGATTTCTTTGGAAACGGTTTTTATTTCTTCTTTGACTACTGGTTGAGTATTTTTGGAAATCTTTTGTACTGGTTTGGTTTCAGAAGGTTGAGGATTTTTTACAAGGGGAATAACCGGTTCTTCAGGTTGTTTCTTTGCAAGGATCTGAAGTGTATTGTCTTCCAGTCGTACCGAAATAATGTCTTCACCATCAGTAACATCGTAATGTGTTGTTTCTTTTTGCCACAGAAAAAAACTGTGAAAAACCAGTGATAATATCAAAAATATAAAAAATACTGGTTTTTCACGGAGAGTGGTCATTTTAATTATTTTGTCTTGTAGGCAATCGTAACGAACAATGATCTATCCTGAGTATTGTATCTGTCACTTGTTTCGTAGTTCTTGTCAAACAAATTGTCTAAATGGCCACGAATTTCCCAGTTTTTGTCTAGGCTATAGTTTCCAAAAAGATTTACAACAGTATAGCCACCCATAAAGTCACCGTAATAATCAAGCCTTCTGCTTTGTGTGATTATGTTTGTGCCAATATCCCACTTGCCAAAATTTTTATCTACATTCAGTTTAAAGCTTCTTTTAGGGCGTTTTAAAAGTTGTTTACTGGAAGACTTGTCCTTCGGGTCAAGCAATGTCATTTCAAATTTTGTGTTCCACCCATAGATGCTTGTAACAAAATTTGCTTCAAAACCATCAATCTCTGTTCTGTCAAGATTTGTTGCAGGGTAGTCTGCAATAAGATTTTTAATTTTTGTTGTATAACTGCTGATATTCCATTGTCCCCATCCTTCCTTAGCGCTGAGACCGATTTCCAGAGATTTTGATTCTTCAGGCTGAAGGTTTGGATTACCATAACCGCCAGGATAGTATAATTCATTAAGTGTGGGAGCCTTGAAGGCTGTACCAAATGAGCCGGTAATTCGTAATGAAGATGTTATTGGAAATCCAAATCCTAAATTACCAGTTGTGTGTTCTCCAAATTGTTGATTATCATCATGTCTGAGAGCGGCAAGTAAATCGGTTTTACCAAATTTATCCAGATATTGAATATATAAACCATTGTTATAACGTTCCTGAAGAGCATAATTAGTTGTGCTATTAACGTGGTCTTTTTGATAGTCCAATCCAGCGCTTATTACCCTGTTTTTTTCAAAATAGAAATCATTTTGCCATGAGGCTTGATAGTATTTTGTTGTTGTTATACTAGGAGAATTACTACCATAGCCATAGTTTTTATCTAACCCTCTACCTAATAAAAGTTTTGATGAGAAATTATTTGTAGGGCTGTATGACAGAGTTGTTCCAATTACCTGATTGGTAAATTCACTTGAATTATTATTGTAATAATCATTATCTACTTCTGTTTCACCTTCGGCATGTAAAATATTTGCAGATATATTAAATCTTGAATCAGGGCTATATTTCGCATTAAATCCAAATGAATTATTTTTATAACCATCTTTATCTGGATCGCTTGTTTGCAGTATATCTATACCTTGTGTCTGAAATCTTCCAACGTTAAAAGCATAATCAAATGCTCCAGCACTGCCTGAGGTGCCAATATTCGCTTTTGCAGAATCATAGCTACCAAAGCCTGTTTCTGCTTCTATAATGTTTTTCTTTTTCCCTTTCTTGGTGAATATTTGAATAACACCGCCAATAGCTTCAGAACCATAAAGGCTTGAGCGAGGGCCACGAACAATTTCTATGCGTTCTATTTGTGAAACAGGGATGAATTGTAGTGAGGGGGCTCCACTCGTCGCAGATCGGAATTTAATTCCATCAATCAAGAGTATCGTATGATCGGATTCTGTACCTCGAGTAAATATTGAAGTAACTTTACCAAAAGCACCATTACTGGTTACATTTATTCCCTGAACTCCGGATAAAACTTCTGCCAGTGTTTTAGCTCCGGTTTTTTCTATATCTTCCTGGGTAATTACAGTAACAGACGCTAATGTCTCATCCGTTGTTTGTGCCGTACGGGTTGCAGTAACAATAACCGGTTCATTGGTTTCTACAGCAATGGAAGTTTGAGTAATAGACGAAAGGCCAAGCGCCACAGCGGCGCTGATTTTATTAAATTTCATGTTTTCTCCCCCTGCGCACACCCGCGCACAGAATAAAGTTGGTTTTTTATGGGGTGGGGGAGTTGTATTGGCAGAGAGAAAAATCTACTCGCCGTACCGCCCGCCGCAGCACCCGTGCTATGCGTCAGGCCGGTCTCCGGGCTTACGAGTAATTTCTTTACATACCGCCTTCCCATGCTTTTACACAGTGGCTGAATGGTATGTATTAAACTCGCTTACCGTTGCGGGGGCAGCACTGGACTTTAACCAGTTTCCCGTTTCATTCCTCGGACGAAAGTCGTTGGAACACCTGAAGCTGAGCGAACTTTATGCGATCAATGACCGGGGGTCAAGAGCGGACTGATTAACTTATGTCGGTATCCATACAGTACCGTGAGGACTTTCTATTGTATTAACAGGGTGTTGATAGAGTTTTTCAATATATTTTCTATGTAAAATTTCATCTGTCGAGCCATGTAAGGTTTCACCGTCTTCAAAAATCATCAGCAAGTGATCACAAAAACGTGCGGCAAGATTGATGTCGTGCATAACCATCATTAGCCCCTTGTTCTCTGTTTTTATCTTATCGGTGATCAATTTGAGTATGCTCATCTGGTGATGTAGATCCAGATGATTAGTTGGTTCATCCAGCAACATGAGTTGCGGATCCTGTACCAGCAGGGTGGCGATATTCATACGCTGGTGTTCGCCGCCGGACAGGGTCTGAATTTGTCTGGATTCAAAACCGTTTAAATCAACTTGTTGCAATGCTGTTGTGGCTTGCTGAATATCTTCATCTGATTCCCATTGCCAAGGCTTGAGATAAGGGTGACGGCCTATCAATGTGCTTTCCAATACAGTACCGGGAAACGGATCATCCTGATGCTGGAACAATACACCAATGTGTTGGGCAATTTTGCGATGTGAGAGTGTATTGATTGGAGTGTTATTAAACAAAATTTCCCCGTTATCGATATTACCCAGTCCTGCCAGCCTATGGAGCAGGGTAGTTTTACCGGCACCGTTTTTACCCAGAATGCCCCAGCATTGACCTGCTTCAATATTTAATGAGAGGTCGTGACAAATCTGTTTTCCGGCAATACTCACGGCAAGATTTTTTGTGCTGAGCAGGCTCATGACTGCCGGTTCCTGTGTATGAGATATAAAAATACAGGCACGCCGATCATAGCGGTGATCACGCCAACGGGTAGTTGTTGTGGCGCAATAATCGTGCGTGCAATGGTGTCGGCAACCAGCAACAAAATACCACCTGCCAGTATTGAGGCTGGAATCAGACTGCGATGATCATTACCAATCACAAGACGTAGCATATGGGGTACGATTAAACCGATAAACCCAACACTCCCTGCAATAGTGACTGCGCCTGCTGTTAGCAGTGACGCAACCAGATAAATTTGGAGTTTTATTTTTTTAGTATTTACACCCAAAGCACCTGCTTGTAGTTCACCACGCGTCATTACATTCAAATGTCGGGCAATGGTCATGGAGGCGAAAAGGCCAAGCAATAAAATAACAAGACCGGCATTGGATGATTCACTGTGACTTAAATCACCCATGAGCCAGAACAACATGCCGTGCAGGTTTTTTTCCGGTGCAGTAGCAAGAATAAAACTGATAATCGCACCCCAGCCGGTCGCGATCACAACACCGGTTAATAGCAAACGCGTCGAGGTCCAGCTTCCCTGACCATGCGCCAGACCAAACACCAGTAATATGGAAAGCAGGGCGCCAGCAACGGCACTACCGGTGATCCATGCACTGCTTAAACCCAACAACATGGCGGTAAGTGTGGCAGTAGCAGCACCACCGGAAACCCCTAGAATATAGGGGTCTGCGAGGGGATTGCGTAACAGTACCTGCATCAAGACACCGGCCAGTGCCAGCATACCGCCTGTTACCAGTGCACTTAAGGCACGCGGCAGGCGCAGTTCCATAACCAAAGTTTGATTAATGGATCCCTGTTCTGAAAATAACGCGGCCCATACTTCAGAAAAAGGAATGGAAACACTACCGGTTGAAATAGCGAATAACAATGCCAGTGGTGTGAGACCCAGCAATGCCAACAACAAAATACGCCGCTGGATTATTTGAGACTGATAATTTTCCATCCCTTCATCTCGGCGTGTTGGGTGAGTGTTTCATCGGCATCGACCGCAACCGGATGGGTGACAAGTTCGAGCAGGGGTAAATCATTGTGTGAGTCAGAATAAAAATAGCTGTCTGCCAGATTTTCCCCGTTTTGTTTTAGCCATGCTTCAAGGCGTGTAACCTTGCCTTCACGGTAACTTGGTATGCCTTCCACCTTGCCGGTATATTGATTGTTTTTCATTTCCGGCATGGTCGCAATCAAGGTTTCTATGCCAAGTTTTTTTGCAACCGGTTCGGTAACAAAACTGTTGGTGGCGGTTATGATCATCAAGGTATGATTTTGTTTTTTGTGTTCTTCAATTAACGTTTGTGCAGCAGGTTTGATAATCGGCCAGATACGTTCCTTCAGGTATTTTTCTCTCAAGGTGAGCAGTTTTTCCATTGGGTTGTCGGCCAACGGCTTGAGCTGAAAATCCAGAAACTCGAAAATATCCATGGTGCCGTTTTTATATTCATCATAGAAACGCTGGTTTTCACGATCATAAAAATCAGCATCAACCACACCTTCTGCGACCAGAAATTTTCCCCATAGATAATCACTGTCACCGTCAAGCAAGGTGTTATCAAGATCGAAAATGGCCAATGGCACTTTAGACGACTCCTATTTCAGATACTGCTTATATGGATAGACATTGTATCTCATTGAAAACAGTAAAAATATTAGTATTTAACAGATAGCTTTGCTCATACCGGTTTTTTTTGGAACAATGGGGCATTATTTAACTTTTTGTAGAATTTTTCGAGTGATTGATGAAAAGGGGTACCGGGCAAACGTAGGGATAATTATTTGTAACGAGCAAAATCAGGTTTTCTGGGCGCGCCGTATTGGCCAAAATGCCTGGCAGTTTCCACAAGGTGGTATGAGAGAAGGGGAAACACGCGAGCAGGCAATGTACCGGGAATTGAAAGAAGAAACCGGACTGGAACCTGAACATGTAGAAATCATTACCAGCACCACGGATTGGTTACGTTATGAGCTACCAGAGCATCTTGTTCGTTATGATAAAAAACCGGTTTGTCTTGGTCAAAAACAATGCTGGTTCCTGTTGCGCATGACTTGTGATGAAAGTTGTGTGCGTTTTGATTGTGGCGAGAAGCCGGAATTTGACGACTGGCAGTGGGTGGAATACTGGCGACCGGCACAGGAAATTATTGAATTCAAACGCAGTGTTTATCAACAGGCACTGGAAGAATTCGAAAAACATCTTTTTTCCTGAAAACATATAAAAACAAATCTGCACCAGTTTAATAAAAAATGAAAATAGTCACAGCCATGGCCCCTCGGTGCGGAACTTCGTTTGTTATACAGCAATGTATCAAGGCCGGCCTTGCGGTAAACGGTGTTGCGTTTATTAATGAGCAACTGACACCAAAGGAAGGTAATCCGGAAGGCTATTATGAAATGGCTACAGCGCCCCAGCGTGGTATGGTACAAAAAGTGTGGCCGCGCGATCTTGAAAGCATTGATCCAAGCGAGATTTCCGCACTTGTTGTGCTCGATCGGCGTGACAAGCAAGCCTTGTACGCATCAATGCAACAACAGGCAGAACGTGAACAGTTCAGTTATTCTGCCAGTGAAGCTTATGAAGAGATAAGTGCAACTTTAAAAAATTATCTTGCAAGCACCGGTATAGATTATTTACTGGTGCATACGGAAGAACTTGATGATCGTATTGAAGAGATATTGAAATATCTGGAGACAGGCAAGAAATAAAAAATAAATCTGTCCCCTTTCTTGTTACAGTTTCTTGATAAATACTTTCGAATTACGCTGATAGTTATATAGCAAGCGGCGCTTCACCGGCAATACCTTTATATCCGCCTTTTTGAAACCATTTTCCTGAAACCAGTGCGATGTTCTGGTAGTCAGTACAAACAGTTTTTCCAGTCCGGCATCTTTTCCAGTCTTGACCAGTTGTTGCAATAACTGACTGCCTTTGCCTTCGCTGCGATAATCAGGATGTATGGCAAGGCAGGCGATTTCACCTATTTTTTCATCATGGAAAGGATAAAGTGCCGCACAACCAACTATCATGCCATCGCGTTCAGCTACGGTAAAACGCTCGATTTCCATTTCCAGCATCTCGCGCGAACGACGTACCAGTGTGCCTTCCTGTTCCAGTGGTGATATAAGTTCAAGAATGCCACCGACATCTTCTATATCGGCCTTGCGAATATCGTCATAATGCTCATCTGTAATCAGTGTGCCTATCCCGTCACGGGTAAACAGTTCCTGTAATATAGCGCCGTCTACATGACGATCAATAATATGTGCGCGACGTACACCATGACGGCAGGCATGGATAGCGCTTAAAAGATGTCGGCTAATATTTTCAGGTAATTTACGACGTGATGAGAAAAGTTTTTCAGCCTCATCAATATTCAACTGGCGAATCAGTTTTTTGCGCGCATCAAAAATGCCCTTGGCTTCGACAAGGTGAATAATTTTGTCAGCGGCAAGTTGAACAGCCGCAGAAGTTGCTACATCTTCAGCATATAAGTTAAATACTTCACCTGTTGGGGAATAACCAATAGGTGACAGCAGCACCATGGAGTTCTCTTTCAGATGCTTTTCAATAGCGACCGTATCGATACGGCGAACTTCACCCGTATGCTGATAATCAACACCATCATGAATCCCCAATGGACGAGCAGTGACAAAATTGCCGGATGCAATACGAATACGTGAACCAGCCATTGGCGTATTAGGTAATCCCATTGACATCAAGGCCTCGATCTCGACACGCACAGCACCAGCGGCTTCTTTTACACACTCAAGCGCCTTGCCGTCTGTGACACGCAGCCCGTTGACGTATTCCATTTTGCTTCCCTGTTTTTTCAGACGCGCTTCTATCTGGGGACGGGAGCCATGTACCAGTACCAGTTTGATACCAAGGCTGTTGAGCAAAACCAGATCCTGAACCAGATTGGCAAACCCCTTGTCCGCAATGACTTCACCGCCGAACGTGATGACAAATGTACGTCCACGGAATGCATTGATGTAGGGTGTCGAACTCCTGAACCAGTCGACAAACGGGTTTTTCGTGTCACGCGAAGCCAAAGCCGGGAACTCCTGAAATAGGGTAGTAAGCAATACTCTATTATACGGCTAGAAAGGGGATATGTTTAGACTGATTAATACAAATAAAGACTGAATAGTAACGTTGATTGATCGCTGGCGGTGAAACCAATTGCTCCCATGTCACATTTGAGACAGGGCGCTATGACCAGACAACAAAGCCCACACAAGGTGGGCTTTGTTATTTATGGCGTCCCGGAGACGATTTGAACGTCCGACCTGCCGCTTAGGAGGCGGCTGCTCTATCCAGCTGAGCTACCGGGACAATAGAGATAAAGTCTATCATTGAAGAGGCACTCATAACCACCATGAGGGTTTCTTCTATGATTTCCTGCGCATTTCCCGATCCAGAGAGGCGACATAACGTTCAATCATTCGTTGCTTGTTTCTTTCCAGATTAACGAATTGACCGCCGATCAGAGTGCGTTTTTTTTCATCTTCATTTCCGCGATAGCGAATTTCAAATTTGCTTTCCAGCCTGTTGCCGTCAGGAAAATCGACAACACAGGAGTCGGCCAGTTTGCCTCTTTTTAGATTGGCAGGAACTTCAGTTGTAAACCGGATACACAATCCACCGGAAGAAATATCATGCAGTTCTCCCTCCAGAGTGATTTCATTATCAATAATGATTTTGACCGGAATTTCTGTGATGCCAATAGGAATACGAAAATGTTGACGCAACTGGTGATAGTTCAGAATTTTGGGTAACTGTACCCGGTATACGGCAATATCATCCTGATAAAAGGCATCTGCAAGGTGGCCGATAAAACCGACATCAACACCATTGAGGTGAGTGAAGACAGCCAGTTTTTTTGCCTTGAGAAGAATATCATGCCCTTCTTTTGGATTTAATTCATCAAGCAAGACATAGTTGCCTTCACGATTCACTTCCAGAAGCGCACTGTTATATCCTTTAGGAGAGCCGGGGAGAGTAACGCGTAATAATGTGCGCGCCTCGATAATATTTTTCAGGATCGCGGTAATACGGGCAGGGTTACTTATTTTTTCAGTTTGTGAGTCGTAATTGGACGACTTGTTATTTTCCGCCATGGGTATGTCATTAATATAAAACCGATACAGGGATTATATATGAAATAACAGCCTGTATGTGGATTTACCCGCTGGCCGGTTCTCAGGCTTTGGCAAGAGATTGGGATACTGCGTTATTTTCCAGTCTGCCCTCAGGATTATATTCAGCCGGACCGATTTTACTGCCGCGTAAAATGCCCAGTGCTGTTTCAACCTGCAGTCGGTTGAGTTCAACGATACCGCCGATGGTCAGGTTTTCCTTCTGGCATTTTTCACCTAACGCAGCGACTTCATTCCATAGCTGTTGAAGCCTGACTTGATCACGCGAATTCTGTTGTGAAATAAATGTGTTGATATCGGCAAGTCCGTTCCCAAAACCGTCATTCTTCATGGCAATGTCAGTGTCCTGTTGCAGTTTTTCCAGTTCAGAAATAACAGGCTGTTTTTCAAGTTGCAGTAACTGCAGGGCATCGGTATCTCTTTTCCTGAGAATTTCCCTTTCGGTCTGAAACAGGTTAAATAGAGTCTGAAAGAGCACTATTTCTCTTTCAAACAAGGTCTGTATTTGTTGGGTTGAGCTCATGGCCGGTATCCTTGTATTCAGGTGAGTTAAATTAGCTAAACAACCTGCTTTCAAAAGCCAGCATTTTGGTTGCCAGACTGGAGGAATCAATCTGGAATGAACCATTATTGATTGCAGCCTTGATTGACTCTACACGTTGGGTATCCACAACAGGGGTCTCCACAATTTTTTGCTCAATATTCTTCAGCTGTTTTGAAATGTTGGTTAATGTAACAGTATCACTGTTGGTAGGATTGCTGACAGCAAGTGATACACTGCCTTGCTGATGATTACGTTCGCCACCCAACTGTTTTGACTCATTACTGTTCTGAATAACACTGCCTGTGTAACCTGTAATTTCTATAGCCATTTTATTTACCTCTTACTGTTTATATATCGACCTGAAAATTCAGGTGCTTTAGTTATATGAATAATTAATCCCTGTTTAACCACTTGTTTTTACATGTAATAATTTAAATTCCTAAACTAAGGCCTTTATCACAAATTAACTCTTACCTCGCCAGATGCGGTTACCGTGCCATTAACGACCTTTTTCGATTTCGGATTTTGTACCCTGATCAAGTCGCCTTCAGCACCATCCATCATGGATTTACCGTTCATTCTGACCACCAGACCGTTTGTTTCTGCCAGAATAGTGACAATTTGTCCGCGTTTAATCAGGCGTGGCATAGTCAGGTAACTGGCCTGTATTACTTTGCCGGCAGAGACAGGGCGTTTTAGTGCCTTGCCAACTGCTTGTGCCGGATCTTGAATAAAATGAGCGCCTGCTATTTTTGCTGTTTCGCGTTTTTCCAGATGAACATCATCAGGGGTAATAATGTGGCCACGCATTAGCGGGCTAGTAGCAACAGCCACTTCTTCAAAAACAGAAATAGAGGCGGGCACGTAAATAGACCAGGGTTGGTTGCCACGACAACGTACACCTACAGTTGTGCGACCGTTTAATTGACTTCCATCGGGCATGAATGCTTCAAGCGGTTTACTACAAGCAACCAGACGTAATCTGTTATCGAGTTGACTGACACTGATTTTGGGTTTAACCGAGAGCTGTGCCGTTTTTAGCTGAAGGTAGTTTTCAACTGTGTGTCTGATCTCATCTTGTGATTGAATTGCAGCAGCCTGTGAAGGAGGAGTGACACCTGATATCAAAACAAGGCAAATAACTGCCGCTACCCACCTCTTGATTGTGGATATTGTGTCATTATTCAAATGCATTGGCATTTGTGTCACAGTTTTGACATGATGGTGATTTGTTATCATAACAATATGTTTTTTAAAATATTTTCCTGAATTTTATGTCTCAAAATCGTCCAATTTCTGACTCATTTGGGCTAAATTTCAATCCTTGCCAATGACTATGCAATAGTCGTGCCGACCTTTGCTTGCTTAAGTCCTTATCTATATGTACCGATAGCCAGTTATCTGGACTGAAAAACCTGTGCGTATGAGGAGAGAAGAATGGCTGGCGTATTGGATGGGGTGAATCAAAGAACCCAGTTAGTGGGACAAAATCGTCTTGAATTATTGTTATTCCGCCTGGGTGGAAAACAACGTTTTGGTATTAATGTGTTCAAGGTGCAGGAGGTAATTCATTGTCCTCCACTCAA
>JAOUJV010000174.1 GCA_029882995.1 Gammaproteobacteria bacterium
CTGTAGATAGCAAGCATGTTATCCGGATCAAGATGTACATAACGCAGGACTTCGTCCACTGTATCACCGTGCAATGGCTCAACCATTTTATAATTACCATCTGGCGTGACTTCTATATTAATAGAATGGGTGTCACCAAACAGATTGTGCATATCACCCAGAATTTCCTGATAGGCACCCACCATGAACATGCCGATCATATAAGGTTCTGATTTTTTGAAGTTGTGCAGGGCAACCGTACTTTCGATGCCGTCCTTATCAACATAGTAGTCAATACGTCCATCGGAATCGCAGGTGATGTCATTAATCACACCACGTTGCGTTGGTGCTTCATCCAGACGATGAATAGGCACAATCGGAAATATCTGATCTATCGCCCATACATCGGGTATGGACTGAAACAGGGAAAAGTTACAAAAATATTTATCGGCAAGTTTTTCATTCAGCTCATTAATGACATCGTGGTGTTTATTTGTATTCAGCTCCGGACGCACAGCACGGCAAATGGCATGATAACAATGCTCTGCACGGGCACGCTGATCCATGGAAAGCTTTCCTTCACTATAAAGCCCATAGACTTCTGCCATGCATTGCAAACAATGATGATAACTGACCAATGCTGTTTTTTTATCTACACTTCCAACAACACTGAACAGTTTATGTATTACTTCCGGATCATTTTCCTGCGCCGGTAACATCGTTGTTTTATCCGGCAATTGTTCCACGTCCACAACATCAGTAATTAAAACCGCATGGTGTGCTGTCATGGCGCGGCCGGATTCTGTCATCAAATTGGGATAAGGCAGGGACTTTTCATCACAAATTGATTTCAGGCTTTGCACAATACTTTCGGCATAGGATTCCAGATTGTAATTAATTGAACAAAAACTCTTGGAGCCGGTGCCTTCGTAATCCACACCCAGCCCACCACCGGCATCGATATAATCAACCGGCAAACCCATTGCACGTAATTCGGCATAAAAATGCGCTGCTTCCTTTACACCCTTTTTAATATCTTCAATGTTGGCAATCTGTGAACCAAGATGAAAATGCATCATCACCAACGCCTGTTGCAGGTTGGCTGATGCAAGTTGCTCAACGGCTTTTAATACCTGCGCAGAGGACAAGCCAAATTTGGATTTTTCACCGCCCGTGTTCTGCCATTTACCGGCACCGATAGATGACATGCGAATACGAATACCGAGCGTGGGAATGACGTCGAGTTTTCTTGCCTCTTCAATTGCCAGTGTCAGCTCGGACAATTTTTCGATCACAATAAAAACCTTGTGTCCAAGTTGCTGGCCAATCAATGCAAGACGAATATATTCCCGGTCCTTATAACCATTACAAACAATCACGCCACCATTTTGCGGCGCCATTGCCAGCACCGCCATAAGCTCCGGCTTGCTTCCGGCCTCAAGTCCAACTGATTCCTTGCCCTCCTCCATGATTTCTTCCACGACATGGTGTTGCTGATTGACCTTGATGGGATACACCATTTTGAAACTGGCGTCATAGTTGCTGGCATGCATAGCCTTGTTAAAGGCCTTGACCAGTGACTCGATGCGGTCATGCAAAATATCGGTAAAGCGCACCATCACTGGCAAACCAAGACCGGTTTCCTGAATATCTGCCGTGACCTTGTATAAATCGATTGCTTCACCCTTGCGATGCGGGTTTACAACCAGATGTCCGGCATCATTCACATCAAAATAGCCTTCTCCCCAGTTCGGCAGGCGCCAGGTGGTGCGGGCATCGTTAATTGTCCATTTGCTCATAACCCACAAGTTTCCTGTCAAAAGTTGATATTTGCAAGTAAAATCCGTATCTTGCGCACCTTTCATTATTCCTTGAGGATTTGACAATGGCACTTGATAACGACTGGTTTACTGAAATCCATGCAGGGGCAGGTACTGCCTTTTCGCTCAAGGGGAAAAAAGTCCACGAAGAACAAACACCGTTCCAGAAAATCGCCATTTATGAAACAGAAACCTTTGGCAATCTCATGATCATTGA
>JAOUJV010000175.1 GCA_029882995.1 Gammaproteobacteria bacterium
ATTACGGCACATTGATTGGTGAATCCACCGCAGAACGCATCAAGCTGGAAGTGGCCTCGGCCTATCCTGCTTCAGAAGTAAAGGAAATCGAGGTTAAAGGCCGTAATCTGGCAGAAGGTGTACCACGCAGTTTCGCTCTAAATAGTAACGAGATCCTTGAGGCCCTGCAGGAACCTTTGTCCGGTATTGTGGCTGCTGTGAAATCTGCACTGGAACAAACACCACCGGAACTGGGTTCGGATGTAGCTGAAAAAGGTCTGGTACTGACCGGCGGTGGTGCATTACTTAATTCGCTGGATAAATTACTGAGTGAAGAAACCGGTATCCCGGTCGTGATTGCAGAAGATCCACTGACTTGTGTTGCGCGCGGCGGTGGCAGAGCACTTGAATTAATGGAAGAACACGGAACCGATTTCTTTGTTACAGAATAATAATACCGTTTCCTGATAAACGGTTGATAACAATAATCCTGTTTCTATCAATGGTGACAGACTGCTAAACTGTACTCGTTGGAGTGCTGATTATCTGATATTTCAGGGGTATAGCAATTAAACCATTATTCATACAAGGACCTTCGTTAACGATACGACTGATCATTTTTTCCTTGATCTCGATTGCATTGATCTCTGCTGATCATCGTGACAAGCATCTGGAAAATATTCGGAAAGGCCTGACTGTTCTGCTTTATCCCGTCCAGTATGCCATCAACCTGCCAATCAGCGCTGTTTCCTGGCTAAATGAATCACTGACCTTAAGAAGCACGTTATCTGAACAAAATGAACGGCTTCACGATGAGAATCTGGTTTTAAAGGCGCGTCTGCAAAAATTCTCGGCACTGGAGGCTGAAAATGTCAGGCTACGTGAATTACTGGATTCTTCACCCAAGGCCGGAGAACGCGTCCTGATTGCAGAATTACTATCCATTGACATGGATCCTTTTCGCCGACAGGTTGTCATCAACAAGGGAAGTAATCACAATGTGTTCTCAGGCCAGCCGGTTCTTGATGCCAATGGCATTATGGGTCAAGTGATCCACTTGTCACCTTTGTCCAGTATGGTCACCTTGATTACCGATCCCACTCACGCCATTCCAGTGCAAATAAACCGTAACGGTTTACGTGCTATTGCCATCGGTACCGGCACACTGAACCAGCTTGAAATTCCTCATATTCCAAATAATGCAGATATTCAGGAAGGCGATCTGCTGGTGTCATCAGGGCTGGGTGGCCGCTTTCCTTCCGGTTACCCGGTCGCACGTATTCTAAAAATTGATCGCAACCCGGCCGTACCGTTTGCACGCATTATTGCTGAACCTACAGCCCAGCTGGAAAGAAATAAAGAAGTGCTTCTGGTCTGGTCAAGTACTCCTGACGCAGGAGTGGAAGCACAACCTGTCCTGCAACAAACAGGGGAATCCAAATGATTCCATTACCGCGCGGATTCTGGGTTATCTGGAGTACGTTTTTTCTTGCTATGGTACTCATGCTTATTCCGTTACCGGAATGGGCAAGGATTTACCAACCACAGTGGGCCGCTCTGGTTCTCATCTACTGGTGTCTCGCACTACCGGAACGTGTCGGTGTCGGTACCGCATGGGTATTGGGGCTCATGCTGGATGTATTGACTGGAACTCTGCTCGGACAACATGCGCTGGGACTCTCTATTGTCGCCTACCTGACACTCAAAATGTATCAACGCCTGCGTGTCTTCCCGATGTGGCAGCAAGCTCTGAGTATTATGGTGTTGGTTGCCATGCAACAAATGGTATCGCTCTGGGTGCTTGGTATTATCGATACACCCCCTGATACATGGACATACTGGATTTCATCCATCACCAGTCTTCTGCTATGGCCATGGGTTTACCTTTTCCTGAGAAATATCCGAAGAGCATTCCAGATTCTGTAATGGTGTAAATATGATTACAGGGTTAACAATAAAAGATCATATCCGTGAGGGTTGGCTGTTTAACAAACGGGTTATTACCGCGCTTGTCTTCTGTATTTTTCTGCTCTG
>JAOUJV010000097.1 GCA_029882995.1 Gammaproteobacteria bacterium
GTGCCAGATCACGTGCTTTTTCCAGAGCTGAGCGAAGTTCATCACGCTGTTGTTCAAGATCAGTTTTCCGTGCATCAAGGGTGCGGGTAATGGCAACTGCTTCATCATATAAACCACGTGCCTGCTGCAATCCCTGTTGTGTACTGCTGATTTTTTCCTGCAATCCTTCAATATCTTTCTGGATATCGGTGCTGCGCGAAACAGCATGTTCAACCTGTGCCTGATAACTGCCCAGTTGTGATTTCAGTTCTGCATGATGACGTGTTGTATCTGAGAGAGTGCGTTGGATCTGCTCGCGTTTGTCCTCATGAGACTGCAATAACGCATTCCCTTCATCCATTCTTTGTTCAAGCTCTGTGACTGTTGCTTTGCGAGTCTTTATTTCTGCTTCGAGTGACTTCAGCTTTTGTTCACGCTGAAGAATACCGGCCTTTTCATCTGGATCGCGAGCCACACGCAACCATCCGTTACCAAGCCAGATTCCATCAGCAGTAACCACTGATTCCTGTGTGCCCAGATTTGCACGCATGGCAAGTGCCGACTCCAGAGAGGATGCAATATAAACACCGCTTAATAACGGCACTACGTCCCAGCGGGAACTGACTTTTGATAATAAGGTATCCTGATTTGCATTACCGGCACTGTGCGTATTTGCTGAAATATCAACCACACCCAGCGCGCCTTTTTCCAGTGTATTAAGAACCGTCGTTACCGGATCAATACCATCAACACAAATTGCTTCCAGATGCTGACCTAAAACTGTTTCTACGGCCTTTTCCCAGCCCTTTTCCACTTCCAGCTCTTCTGCCAGTCGTGGTGAATTCTTCAACCCCTGCTTTTCAAGCCAGTTGATAATACCGCCCTCGCCTTTACCAAGTGCAGCCTGCTGTAATGCTTCAACAGATGAATGTCGACCAAGAATGGTTTGTAATTCACCACGCTCCTCATCCAGTTTGCTGGCAAGATTTTTATTATTTGTACGTTGCTCGTTAATCTCATCATTGCAGGACTGAATCTGCTTTTGCAATTGTTCCAGCTCGGCTTCACGTTCTGAAATCTGTTTTGCAACACCGGCCATTGCATCTTCAACAGAACCGGATTCCAGTGTTTGTGCTTCCATCTCACAACGCGCAAGTCGTCCCTGCAACTCCTGTAACTGTTGTTCCAGATGGGTAATACGTGTGTTCTGGACCTGTGAAGTCTGGGTCGCATCTGCGAGTTTATGATTAAACTCTTCCCATTCTTCCATCCATGCATTCATGTCGCCTTCAGCACCGGCCAGCACTTCTGCAGACTGACGCTGGCGTTCAATCACTTCTTCACGTTCCGGTTCAATTTCGGTCAGTGATACTTTCAACTCATCGATACGGGTACTGTCTGTATCCATATGCGACTGAACATCGGCAAGATCATGTTCAACCTGTCCCAGATCTTCCTGTTGTTGCTGTTTGCGCTCATTGGCATGTTTTATTTCCTGCTCAATACGTGCAATCTCGGAACCGATACTGTAATAGGAAGCCTGTACCTTGTTCATTTCATCCGTAGCAGTCGTCAGTTCCTGACGTTGCTTTTCAGTGTCTGCCTCTATACGGCGTTGTGTTGCAATCTGTGCTTGCAATGCCGTTTCCTGTTCGCTGATCTTTTGTTCTTCCTTGCTCGCACGTTCATTAATTGCGGACCAACGTAAGGCAAGCAGTTGCGCCTTAACAACACGTTCTTCTTCCTTGAGTACCTTGTATCTTTCTGCTGCCTTGGCCTGACGCTGCAGTCGTTCAAGTTGATTTTCAACTTCCTCGCGCAAATCATTCAGTCGATCCAGATTTTCTCTGGTATGACGAATACGGGTTTCTGTTTCCTTGCGACGTTCCTTATATTTTGAAATGCCGGCTGCTTCTTCCAGATGTTTACGTAAATCTTCCGGCTTGGCGTCAATCACACGCGAGATCATGCCCTGCTCGATAATGGAATAACTGTTTGGACCTAAACCGGTACCAAGGAATACATCGGAAATATCACGGCGTCGACAACGAGTACCGTTCAGATAATAATTGGAAATACCATCACGCGAGACCTGACGTTTAATTGAAATCTCACTATAGCTGGCATACTGACCGCCAACCTGACCATCGCTGTTATCAAAAATCAATTCAATAGAAGCCTGTCCGATGGGTTTGCGTGTATTGGAGCCACTGAAAATCACATCTGCCATGGATTCACCACGCAGGTGTTTGGCAGAACTTTCTCCCATTACCCAGCGAATTGCATCAATAATATTGGATTTACCGCAGCCATTCGGGCCAACGACACCAATAAGGTTACTAGGAAGATTGATTGAAATCGGGTCTACAAATGACTTAAAACCCACAAGTTTGATTGTGCTCAGGCGCATGCTTTTACGTACCGGTCCCCAATGATCGTATTTTTATTCTTATTCGAACCCAACTAACGCTTCATAGTGTAAAGGGAATTCGCCATAATATGAACACCTGAATTAAAAAAATGTGAGATACAAAACATCATGCCAAGCAAACCAAGCAAAACACTGGAAACCTTTGAAAACCCGACTCCTGACAGGGATTACACAATTCGAATTGAGATCCCTGAGTTTACCTGTCTGTGTCCAAAAACAGGTCAACCGGATTTCGCCACACTAAACCTAGAATACGTTCCAGCTTCACGTTGTATTGAACTGAAATCATTGAAACTTTATGTCTGGTCATTTCGTGAAGAAGGCGCTTTTCATGAAGCAGTGACAAATCAGATTCTGGATGATCTGGTCAAGGCAAGTGAACCGCACTTCATGCGGCTGACTGCTGAATTCAATGTGCGTGGCGGGATTTATACAACTGTGGTGGCAGAACATAAAAGTGATGCCTGGACCGCACCGGAACCTGTTTCTCTCCCTTGAAGCTCTTCATTGGCATCGATATAGGCACCTCGGGTATTCGAGCCATTGCTGTTGATAAATCCGGCTTGTCACATGCTGATGTGGCAACCAGCCTGCCCGTTTCCCATATCGACGGCCCTGTTTCCCAACAGGAACCCCTGATTTGGTGGAATTCACTGATGGGTATACTGACTGTGTTGCTCCATCAAATTCATGAACACACGGTCTGCGCTATTGCGATCGATGGTACATCCGGCACCATGCTGGCCATTGATGAAGCGGGTACTCCGCTTTCCCCTGCCCTTATGTACAACGATGCACGTGCACATGACGAAGCAAAATTAGTCAGTGTTGTGGCGCCGGCTGATTCGGCAGTGCATGGTGCTACCTCGGGGCTCGCTAAATGGCTTTGGTTAAAGAATCTTCACACTGACACTGCCAACCGGATTGTTCATCAAACAGATTGGCTTAATGGCATGTTGTGTGGCCGGTTTGATGTCACTGATAAAAATAATGCGCTCAAGACCGGTTATGATCCGATTCACAACCATTGGCCTGACTGGTTGACACAACTTGGGCTTGATAAGGCAACATTGCCAACCGTTGTAGAAGCCGGAACGCCCATTGCACCATTGCTGCCGCAAATGGCCAAACAACTCGGGCTTGATGAAAATGTACAAGTAGTCAGTGGAACAACAGACAGCACCGCATCATTTATTGCAACAGGTTGTAACAAACCCGGACAGGCAGTGACATCACTGGGTTCAACACTGGTGCTTAAAGTTATTTCTTCCAAACCTGTGTTTTCACCTGAGCATGGTGTATACAGTCATCCGTTGGGTAAATACTGGCTGGTAGGCGGCAGTTCCAACTCGGGTGGTGCCGTCCTGCGACAGTTTTTTGATGACAGCCAGCTTGAAATAATGACACCTCAACTGCAACCACAACAACCCACCGGGCTTGATTACTATCCACTTGCTCAAAAAGGCGAGCGCTTCCCGTACAATGATCCGGATTTCAAACCACACCTGTCTCCGAGACCGGATAAAGATATTGTTTTTTTTCAGGGGATACTGGAAGGGATCGCAAAAATAGAACTGACCGGTTATCGATTGCTGGAACAACTGGGTTCACCTTACCCTTCCTCCATTGCAACAACCGGTGGTGGATCAAATAATCTGGCATGGAACCAGATAAGGGAAAACATGCTCGGTGTACCGGTAACAAAGGCAAAACAACAACAAGCCGCTTATGGCGCGGCATTACTGGCATTAAGAGGCAGCAAAGTTAAATAGCTTGCTTCCTTTGAAAGAGAAGAAATAAATAGAAAACTCAAGGTAAAAAAATGATTGGTGATTTTACAAAAGGTATACGTTATCTGCTAGGCGGTTTCCGTCTTGTTACTCAACCAGGTCTGCGGCCATTTGTACTGATACCGCTGATTATTAACATCCTGCTGTTTAGTAGTGCCATCTGGTATGGCATCAGTGTTTTTGAAAGCTATATGGAAAGCCTGTTACCTGACTGGCTTGCATGGCTCGAATGGTTACTGTGGCCCTTGTTTGCTCTTGCTATCATGATTGTTGTTTTTTACTGCTTTACCTTGATCGCCAACCTTATTGCAGCCCCGTTTAATGGCTTGCTCGCAGAAAAAGTACAGCTCAAATATTCTGATGTCAGCATTCCGGAAAGCAACTGGAATGATGTTCTGAAATCCATCGTTCCGTCCATGATAGTGGAAATCAGAAAGCTGGTTTATTTTATTCTCTGGAGTGTCCCTTTTCTGATCCTGTTTTTTATCCCTGTGATCAATATTGCAGCACCGTTTTTGTGGATGGCCTTCAGTGCATGGATGTTATCACTTGAGTACACTGATTTTTGCGCCAACAACAACCGGACGTTCTTTCCTCAATTACGGGAACAATTCAAGACGCGGCGTCTACTGGCACTCGGGTTTGGTGGAGCGGCACTGTTATGTACCATGATTCCGATTGTAAATTTTGTTGTGATACCGGTAGCCGTGACTGGCGCTACGCAACTCTGGCTGGATGAACTAAAAAATAATCAGGCGTAGGCTTTTTCTTTAATAATATTGACCCGAAATCCCTGACGCTCATGCATGGCCTTGTAGGTATCTGCCTTGCGTAAGGCATGCATCGGACTCTGTTCCAGTGAATAATACAACAGCTTCTTGCCATGCATTACTCGCACGGCAGATCCCTTTTCACTAAATTCAATAATGATATCGACGTCGCCTTCGGCCATTTCTCTAATCCTGATTACAGCTAAATGCAGTTAAGCATTTTACGTGCCAGTTTTCAGACTGGCGCGATAATACTCTATATATCGGCTTAAACAAGCATTTTCTGGAGTGGGTAAATCAAAAACTGACAAGACTGCGGCATAAATTGCCGCCAATCAGCCACTTGCTCCATATTTCCGGGCCAGTGTCATTACCGCCTCAGCCTCCGGATAATCCTGCCCGTACATCTGCA
This sequence comes from Gammaproteobacteria bacterium, assembly GCA_029882995.1. Lineage (GTDB taxonomy): Bacteria > Pseudomonadota > Gammaproteobacteria > DAOVJZ01 > DAOVJZ01 > DAOVJZ01. Next base: position 5,383 of record JAOUJV010000097.1, read on the forward strand.
AATACCCCTGCCAATCTGCAAACTCCAGTGCCAATTCCGCATCGGTGCCACGGCAAGCCAATACTGCCACAAGACACTCACCAACTTTCCACGGCCCATCACCCTTGATTTCACCTTTCACGATAACCGGAACATAATCTTTAGCGGTACTCCAGAAAGGTTCAAAAAATAGTAAACCCTCCTTATGCGGAAAGTATTCCACCATGATTTTTTTTGTACCATCAGGAAAACGAATTGAAAGGGGGGTGTTAACCAAAAAAATATCCATATAACAAATCAGGGAAGTAAAATGGCAATACCTTCCTGTTCTGCACGTATGAAGGTATCAAGGCTTGTACACGGTGGAAAATAATCATTCCTTTCCGTCTCCACTGCTTCAACAATGGTCAATACTTCCATTCCTTCTTGCGCAAGTTTATGCAATGTCTTTATTTTTGCTTCCTCCAGGTTATCTGTATCTACCCACGCTTTGACATTGTTCGGGAATAATTCGTTATCCGATTTAATTGTGCAAATAACCAGAACCATCGTTTACCTCTTAAAAATTTTTTGTCAAAAACATATGCAACAGGACTGTTTGTTTGCCTATTTCTTGATTGGTAATTCATCATATTTAGGCAGACTATCCACATCCTTGTACCAGCAAGCCTTGTCTGCATAATAAATATTGTGCATTGGCCTTGCTTCCGGATCATCATCCAGCGTACCTGCCGGCACAATGACCGCCCTGGCTGTCTTGGTCAACCACGGTAATGATGATCCACACTTCTTGCAAAATGAAGTTGCAAAATGTTTTGCTTCAGGCAATTCATATCTACCTACAGAACTTTCACCTTTAGTCCATTGAAACTGTTCCGGGTCAATAATGATATTGGATGCATGGGCGGAGCCTGTGAATTTCTGGCATCTTGAACAATGACAATACTGGAATACTTTTACCGGACCTGAATATTGATAAGTGATTTCTCCGCATAAACAACTTCCGGTGACTATGCTCTCTTTCATCAATTTCTCCTTTTTGCAATCAGTCAACAAGAAAAAATGCTGGCAACGGTTTTTTACTCACCGCTATTTGCAATACATTGCCTTATCTTCTGATAATCTCAGCCATCCCTTGATGATACGGTACATGAGCCAGATAAAAGCGGCAGCAACAATTCCAAAACCGATAAAAACAAATGATAACAACCCGCCAATAATCGCCCATAAAAGAAAAAACCAGAAGGTGCGAATTTGCCAGCGAAAATGGGATGCAATCAGGTCATTATCGACATCATCCATTTTTACATAGTTAATAATAACAGCCGGGATACATGCAATCAGGGTAAGAAATGTTGCTGCTTGTAAACCATAAACCACATGAGTAATGGTTTTGAGTGAATCTTTTTGATCGCTCATATCAGCCCATTGGAAGTAATGCATCAGCCAACTGACTGGAGGTCTTGCGCAATGATAATGACAGAATTCGGGTCAAGCCTTTCAGTAACTTGATCCCTACCTGCGGGTGATGCTCCAGAATCATTTCAAAATTGGTTTTTGTTAATGTGATTAACGAAGACTTTTTGTTGGCCCGCACCGTGGCAGAACGCAGATAATCATCGACCAATGAAATTTCTCCAATAGAACGACCGCGTGTCAATGTGGTTATAGGTGCACTCTTGCCAGCTTCGGACTGTTTGAGTACATCCAGCATTCCGGCAGCAACAAAACACATGTAATCACCCTTGTCACCTTCCTTGAATACCAACTCACCCTTTTCAACTTCAATCATGTTGCATCGGCTCGCAACGACTCTTAACTCTTCATTAGTGAATCCGTTAAACAGGGGGATTGAAATCAGTACATCTTCAATTGCTTCGCTCATTATTATTGTCCTTGAGTGTTGTGACAGCTTATCTCACCAAATCGGCCCGAATAAGATAAAGTTTAGTCTATACCTGTTATACCTCAAAATAGGGGTTTCAGGGGTATAAATTCAGGAATTTTTTGAGACGTATGACGCCTTCTTTCAGTTTTTCCATATCCGTTGTGTAGGCAAATCGTACAAATTTTTCAGGCTGATTCGACCCGAAATCCTTGCCTGGCGTAATGGCTACGCCCGCCTTTTCAAGTAAATCCATCGCAAAGCTGAAACTATCATCTGTAAACCGGCTACAACCGGCATAAAGATAAAATGCCCCTTGTGGTGTTACCGGAATATCAAAACCCAGTTCACGCAGAGCGGGTAACAGAAAATCACGCCTTTGCCTGAATTCATCCCGCCGCTGATCGAGCACCGCAATGACATCCGGCTGAAATGCGGCCAGTGCCGCATATTGTGCCGGTGTTGATGCGGCCAGAAAAATATTTTGAGCCAGTTTATCCACTTCATTGATGTAGGGCTCTGGCACAACCAGCCAGCCTACACGCCACCCTGTCATCCCGAAATATTTTGAAAAACTGTTCACAACAAAGACATCATCAGACAAGGCTAGAGCACTGGTGGCTTCGCCTTCATAAATCAGTCCATGATAAATTTCATCAACAATCAGGTTCCCTTTTCTTTGATGTATACAATCAATAATGGCTTGCAGATCGGTTTTGTTGACAATCGTACCTG
>JAOUJV010000098.1 GCA_029882995.1 Gammaproteobacteria bacterium
ATACTGACTTCTTCATCATGACCATGAGCTGCATGTTCACTCATACTTCAATTCCCCCAAATATAAAAGCTGTAAAAAAGCCGGTTAGGCAATAACCGGCAAAATTATTTATTACTATTTAAGTCCGCTGTAATAAGCTGCGAGATTTTCAATATCCTGATCAGATAATGCAGCGGCAATCGGTGTCATTAACGGGTTTTTACGCTCACCACCACGAAATGCCTTGAGCTGATTGATAACGTATTTGTCTTTTTGACCCGCCAGATTTGGCCACTCAGGATTCATACTGACACCAGCTGGTCCATGACAACCTACACACATAGCGGACTTTTCCTTACCGGCAGCGGCATCTGCAGCCTGAGAAATACTGTGGAAACCCATTACTGAACATGCAGCAAGCAATACGACTAATTGCCTTTTCATTTAATTCTCCTGATGTTATTTACCATTAATTAAATATTTATTCTTACAGGCCACTTTCTGTAATTTTATAGGCCTGTCAGTAATTTTTATCTGATGTGATGGATCAGCGCGAACGGCCGAACGGTCGTGTACCTGAAAGTACAGTAATATTTTTATTTAACCGAGGAAATATAAATCGAGTGCTTATTCTGTGAGAAAAGGCTTGCCCAGTTCGCCTTTTGGTTCCCCCAGAACCTACAATGCTTCCTCCAACCACAACAAGGCAATGCTACCCGATGGCTGTACAGGAAGCAATAAAGATCAGTAATAAACACAGTAAATCAATCAGAAATAAATCAGTCTTTTAGCGTTATAAATTGAGCCACTTCATCCGGTTTCACTGTGCTCTGGTAAGGGATAAAACCAAGTAATTCAGACGGGATACGTTTCTGTATAGATTGTATGTTTTCCTGAACACATTGCATGTCCGGATCTATCTGGTTTGCCACCCATCCAGCCAGCACACAACCATCAGCCATGATCTTCTCGGCAGTCAGGAGTGCATGATTGATACAACCGAGTTTTAATCCTACGACGAGAATGACGGGAAGCCCCAGCTGTTGCGCCAAATTGGCCATACTGAGTTGATCATTTAACGGTACTAGCCAACCACCAGCACCTTCCACAACCACACAATCAGCCTGTTGTGATAATTGGTCAAAGCTATCCTTGATGATTTCCAATGAGATAGTTTGCGCTGTCTCTTCTGCTGCGATATGGGGTGCAATAGGTGGCTCGAATAGATAGGGGTTAACCAGCGAATAATCAGTTTTGACACTGGCCATACTCAACAATAGTTCAGCATCTTCATTGCGCAGACCAGATTTTGTTTGTTGTGCACCTGCGGCCACCGGCTTCATACCGCCAACACGCAGTCCCCTTGATTTAAGTAACGCCATCATACCCGCGCTCACCAGTGTCTTGCCCACGCCGGTATCTGTACCGGTAATAAAGTATCCCTGCTTCATTGATCAGGCATCACTGTTATCCGGAAAATCGAATCCGATAGCATCAACCGGAATGGAAACCGTTTGCGGCCCTTTCATTGTGACATTCTCAAGTGCCCATGCATGCCCATATATCACTTCATAAGTGGCAGGCAACACATCTTCACTACGGAATTTTTCATAGGCCGTCATCATTTTCTGCAGACGCTGTTTGCCGGTCATCCCGTGAGCACGACCTGCATTGACATTATGCGCACCAATGTCTTTCAGATCCCTCATTAAGGTTTTAACTTCCTTGTATGTCAGGGTAAATGGTTCACTGTCCATGACAATATCACCCATGCCAGCCTGAAACAGGGCATCACCCACATTGTGCATATCAATAAAGTTATTTACATGCACGAACCCGTCCACACTCTGCCAGCTTTCTCTCAGCTCCCACAAGGTATCCGGACCAAAGGTAGAAAACATCAACAGACCATCTTTTGTCAGAATCCGTTTGAACTCATTAAACAAGGCAGATAAATCATTACACCATTGCACGGTAAGGTTGGAAAAAATAAAATCAATACTCTTGTCGGCAAACGGAAGCCTTTCCATATCAGCACAGACAAACCGGTTATTCTTGACATCAAGCCGGCTGTTGGCTGTTTGCAACATTTGCATTGAAAAATCCATTGAAACAATATTGGCTGATGTATAACGCTCTGACAGAAATTGTGTGCAATAACCGGTGCCGGAACCCAGATCAAGAATGACTTCCGGTTGAATCTTGAGAAAATCAAGACGCTCGATAATGCGTTCGCCCACTTCTCGTTGTAATACAGCGGCTTCATCATAGGTGCTTGCTGCACGATCAAATGCCTTGCGTGCAAGTGACTTGTCAATCAATGTGTTTTGATCAGACATTGACACAATCCCTGATCGCAACCATGAATTTTTCCGGATGTGAAATGAACGGTGCGTGCCCGGCACCTTTCAGGATACGCACATGACAATGCAACAACATTTTTTTCAGCTCATCGCCTACTGACACTGGCACCAGCATATCCAGTTTACCCAGTATGATAGTGACCGGAATGGTTAATTTACAAAAGGCGGAACATAGATCGGTTGTTTCCAGAATATTAAGACCGGCATGCAATGCCCTCTTTTGTGGAATACCATGTGCAAACACACGTTCACGTAAAAGCCGAATGTCCTTTTTGGCACTGTCACTGCCCTGTGATTGCAATGCCAGAAAACGCATCAGTGTTTGTTCATAATCATTGGTCAGCTGTTCTGCAAAATCATTCAACACGTCCAGACTGATACCATGTGGCCAACCTTCATCCGCTACCATGCGTGGGCTGGTTGCAACCAGTACCAGTTCGGCCACTTTATCCGGATGACTGATAGCCATTTGTTGTGCCACCAGACCACCCATGGACCAGCCCAGCACAATACTGTTATCGGGAATATGGGCGGCAACATGATCTGCCACCGTTGCCAATGTGTAATCCCCTTTCAAATCTTCACTGCGACCAAAGCCGGGCAAGTCAATCAAGTGGCAACAAAACTGCGATGCAAGTTGTTCTGCAATATCTTCAAACAACCCGGAATGTAATCCCCAGCCGTGCAACATGACAATGTCACGGCCCTTTCCGATGGTTTTTTTATAGATTGCCTCACTCATGACCAGTCACCTTTTCCAGTGTATCCAGCAGCCGATCAATCTGCGCTTCTGTATGAATTGCAGATAATGTAATGCGCAAACGCGCACTGCCTTCCGGCACTGTTGGTGGACGGATTGCCGGTACCAGAATACCCTGCTGTCTTAATTTATTACTGATATTCACTGCAGCCGTTGTATCACCCACCATTAATAACTGAATGGGAGTAAATGATTCTGCCAATAGCAATCCACGTTGTGCCGCACCATCCCTGAAATAGCTAATCAGCTTTTGTAACTGCTCCCTTAACCAGATTTCATTTTTTACTATTTTCAGACTGGTGCGCGTCGCCTCGGCAACCGCCGGCGGCAGTGCCGTGGTATATATATAGGTACGTGCCTTGTTAATCAGATATTCAATCAACTCCTCACTACCAGCAACAAATGCCCCAAACGTACCAAATGCCTTGCCCAGTGTTCCCATCAGTATCGGTACATCATCCGTTTGCAGATGTAAAAACTCCAGCGTACCTGCACCATGCAAACCAAGTACACCCAAACCATGCGCATCATCAATCATCACTGTTGCAGAATGTTGTTGTGCTACTTCAGCAATCTTGTCTACCGGTGCAATATCACCATCCATACTGAAAACACCGTCAGTCACAATCAATTTATTCTCGCCGCCATGATGGGTTAATTGCTCAGTCAGTGATTCGATATTCAAATGGGTATAACGCACCAGCTTGGCATCTGACAAACGGGCAGCATCAATCAGGGAAGCGTGATTTAACTTATCTTCATATACCACATCACCGCGAGTGGTTAACGCCGAAACCACACCCAGATTTGCCATATAACCGGTTGAAAATAACAACGCACGTTCACGGCCGGTAAATTCGGCCAGCTCTTCTTCCAATTGATGGTGTGCCATGCTGTGACCATTGACCAGATGCGAGGCGCCTGATCCAACACCATAGTCATCCGCTGCTTTTTTAAATGCCTCTACAACATCAGGATGACTGGCCAGCCCCAGATAATCATTACTGCAAAATGATAAAAATTTTTCACCGTCAATAAGTAACAACGGCCCTTGCGGTCCTTGTGTCACTAGTCGCTGACGATAAAGGTTATCACTGTGCAGCTGGGCAAGTGTGTCAGTTAAATCCTGCATTGAAATTAACTGGCCAGAACGGCTTCGTGTTTTTGTTTTCCCTTGCAGGAATGTTCCGTATCTTTATGTTCTGATTTGACAGGCTCGATTCCCAAACGCGCAAACAAGGCCTTGTCCTTGTCTTTTTCCGGATTAGGTGTTGTTAATAATTGATCACCATAGAACATGGAATTGGCGCCAGCCAGAAAACACAGTGCCTGCATTTCATCACTCATGCTTTCGCGTCCTGCCGATAAACGTACCCACGATTGTGGCATCAGTATTCTGGCAACGGCGATCATGCGTACAAACTCCAGTGGATCAAAATCTGCAACTTCCGACAACGGCGTACCTTCCACCTTTACCAGCAAGTTAATAGGTACACTTTCCGGATGTTTGGGCAGATTTGCCAACTCAACCAGCATGGCGGCGCGATCGGTGCGCGACTCTCCCATACCGACAATCCCGCCACAACACACACTCATACCGGCATCACGTACATGTGCCAGCGTATCAAGTCTGTCCTGATAAGTACGTGTTGTAATTATTTCGCCATAAAACTCACGTGATGTATCCAGATTATGATTGTAATAATCCAGACCGGCGGCTTTTAATTCTTGTGTTTGTTCTTTGTTTAACATTCCCAGTGTCATACAGGTTTCCATACCCAGCGCCTTCACTTCCTTTACAATATTCACCACTTTTTCAAAATCGCGTGGTTTGGGATAACGCCATGCTGCACCCATACAAAAACGACTGGCACCATTTGTCTTTGCTGTCTTTGCTGCATTCAAAATCTGATCCATTTCCATTAAGGCATGTACATCAACATCAACGTCATGGTGAACACTTTGTGGACAATAACCACAGTCTTCCGGACAACCACCGGTCTTGATGCTTAACAATGTACTTATTTGCACCCTGTTTGGATCAAAATTGTGACGGTGTTCCTGCTGTGCCTGAAACATCAGGTCGTTAAAGGGTTGATTAAATAGATTTTCGACTTCAGCAACGCTCCAGTCATGGCGTAACTGAACTTTTTCAAAATTAGGGGTGTCTGTTTGCATGAATTTGTATCCTGAAATGATTCGCGACTATAATGCCGCCCCATTCTCGTTATTCCTGATTAGTGGTACCGAGATTGTTCATATGGAAGTCACTACTGTCAAATAGAAAGGATGCTTGTGGTAGACAATTGTACAATAAATGTACGCTCTTGGTTAGTGCCCACTAACTGCCTGTTGTGTGAAACCAAGGTTGAATCAGGTAATGTCCTGTGTCCGGACTGCCTCGAATCACTCCCCTACAACCATAATATGGCTTGTCAGCGCTGTGGCCTGCCATTGGTAGATCTGGCACAACCGGTTTGTGGAAATTGCCAAAAATCATCACCATCCTGGGATTTTGTCGTTTCGGCCTTCAGTTACAGTCACCCTGTCGACAAATTGATTCAGTCCATGAAGTTCAGGGAAAAACTCGATATCGCTTATCTGCTCGGCACCCTGATGCACAACGTCGTCAAGAACCAATACTTGCTACAACAAAGACCCCTGCCGGAATTGATTATTCCGGTGCCTTTGCATAACACTCGGCTACGTGAACGCGGGTTTAATCAGGCATTGGAACTGGCGCGGCCATTATCACAGCATTTTGCCATACCGATAGACACCAGGATTTGCCAACGTATTGTGCCTACTGTTTCCCAATCCAGTCTTTCCGGTGAGGAACGTGCCACAAACCTGAAAAATGTGTTTTCCATAAAACAACAGCTTCCTGTCCGGCATGTCGCCATTGTCGATGATGTCATGACGACCGGCCATACAATCGATGAAGTTACACGTGTATTGCGTGCATCAGGTGTATCAAAAATTGATGTCTGGTTATGTGCCCGTACAGTCAGATAAGACCACGTGGACTGTAATTTAATTAAAGAAACCTGATCTCGTATCGATACTATGAGAAAGGGGTCACAAAAGAATCATCTGAAAATGATGAAAATGGCTCTATAAAGGCAACGTGGGGAGAACATTATGCCTGCCATAACGGGAAATACTCCGTTTATCCTATACTTACTAGAACAATCCACGTTCTGAGGTGTCACAGTCCCATGTCTGAAGATGCCATTAAAGAAACCCGTCTGCTAAAACAGCACTTGCGCAGTCTGGTTGATCAGGCGCGCCAGAATGAAGAAAAAATGCGCCGGTTTCAGGCAATTGAATTACAGCTTATCAGTGCTGCCAATCTGATGGAGTTGATTGAAACCATCCTGTATGACTACCGTGAGGCTTTCCATCTCGATGCACTGACCTTGATGCTGGTCGACCCGGCGAATGAATTCGAACGTATCCTGAAAGATGACAACATTGATCCTGCTGATCACCCCGACATGTTGTTTTCCACAACAAGGGAAGAGATACAGTTTTTGAGCAATCTTTCCATGTTTCCAACACTGGGACACTATAAAAAGCGTGTACACACCAGTCTGTTTCCAAATACCCAGCCACGTCCGGAGACCATTGCCATTTTGCCGTTGGTCCGTCATGGCAAGGTAATCGGCTGTATGAATCTGGGCAGTTATCAGACTGACCGGTTTGAAAACGGCAGTGCTACTGATTTTCTGGAACGTATTGCCGCCATTGTGGCAATTTCACTTGAAAACACATTAAACAGTGAAAGACTAAAACGCACCGGCCTGACTGATCCGCTGACCCGAATTAATAACCGACGCTTTTTCGATCAACGACTCGGGGAAGAAGTCAGCCGTGCTCATCGAAATGCCGAACCATTGTCATGCCTGTTTTTCGATGTTGATCACTTTAAACGTATTAATGATAACTATGGACATCAAGCAGGTGATCAGGTGCTGGCTGAAGTTGCCTCATTGATAGCAATTCAGATGCGTACCAGTGATGTGTTATCACGTTATGGCGGTGAAGAATTCTCTGCCCTGCTTTCAAACACCGAGGTTGGCAAGGCCATGGAAATTGCTGAACGTATTCGTATCAATATTCAGGAACACCCGTTCAAACTCGATAAACATACCGAGATTAATATCACTCTCTCCATCGGTGTCGCCACACTGATCCCCGACGGGGATCAAAGCGGATTAAAAACCTATGCCTCATGGCTGGTGGGTTATGCCGATCGCGCCTTGCTACATGCCAAGGAAACCGGTCGCAATCAGGTAAAGTGTGCAGGGATTATTCATGCCAGTACCGAGCAACAATTTCAGGGTGTGGTTCTACCCAATATGAAGCTCGAATCCAGTCACTAGGCTTCGTTAAATTACATCAGGTTAGCGCGGTTTCATCCTGTTAGACCTTATCAGATCATCAGAAGTACTTGTCTTTCCGACAAACTAATCAATATCACTGGTATGGTTATTCACAGGGGATGCAAATAGCCTGTTTTGCTCATGAAAAGTCTCAGCAAAGACCCTTATAAAACTGCTAAAACAATATAAGTGATTGTATTAAATCAATTTAATACTCAAGTCTATTTTGTCACCAATCTGACATATCTCAATTAAACTCGCTGAAAGAACCCTGATCAAAACCATTCATCCACAAAGTTATCCACAGATTTTGTGGATAACATTT
>JAOUJV010000019.1 GCA_029882995.1 Gammaproteobacteria bacterium
TGACCTCTGAAATTAAAACCGGAGTACTTCTTACCAATCTGGGATCGCCTGATGAACCAACAGCCCCGGCTGTTCGTCGTTTCCTGAAAGAATTTCTTTCTGATCCACTTGTTATCCAGTTACCGCGTTGGCTGTGGTTGCCCCTGTTAAATCTGGTTATCCTGAATATAAGACCGCCTAAAGTGGCGCATGCCTACCAGAGTGTGTGGACAGACGAAGGCTCACCTTTGTTAAGTTTTTCTAAAAGACAAAGGGAAAAACTACAAAACAAAATAAACCTCCCTGTTGCACTGGGCATGCGTTATGGAAACCCTTCGTTGAAACAGGCATTGCAACAGTTACACGCAGAAGGTGTGGAAAGAATTATTGTTTTACCCTTGTATCCGCAGTTTTCAATAACAACAACCCAGACTTCATTGGAAGAAATCAGTCGATTATTAAAAGCCATGTCATGGCAACCGCAGATAAAATACATTGAGAATTATTGCAGTAATAACCAATACATAGAAGCGCTGGCCAATAGCATTAAGATCTTCTGGAGTGAAAATGGCCAGACTGAAAAATTATTATTGTCTTTTCATGGTTTACCACAACGTTATGTTGATAAGGGCGATCCCTATTTTGAGCAATGTCATGTAACTGCAAAATTATTGGCAGAAAAATTACAGCTTAATAATGAACAGTGGCAGTTGGCATTCCAGTCGCGTTTTGGTCGCGAAGAGTGGATTAAGCCCTATACTGATTTTGTTCTACAGGAATGGGGTCAACAGAAAGTAAAAAGCGTGGCCGTGGTTTGTCCCGGATTTCCTTCTGATTGTCTGGAAACGCTGGAAGAAATTGCACTACAGAACAAAGAAATATTTCAGAATGCCGGCGGAGGAGAGTATCACTATATTCCGGCATTGAATGATAGTAATGAGCACATCACTGTATTGTCAGATTTGATTAATGAAAAACAATAGATGTAATCCGGATTAACCCTGTTTTATTCGACTATTAATTATATGTTATAAAACAACGGGGCATTGTAATGCCCCGTTGTTTTCCTTGAATTGGCTAAGCAAACAGCTAGTTGCCGCCAGATACGCCAAATACATGTGGTGCATGACAACTCACGCAGTCCTTGCTGGCCTTTTTACCGCCGGTATGCACATTGTTATGACATGTTTTACAACGGTCATTACCAACAATGTAACCCGTTGTACCGATACCCGGTGTATAGCCGGTCAGATTGGGTTTTTCTGTGCCGACTTCATTTGCGGTATGGGTACCGTGGCAAACATTACACTTGACCATGGCATGAGTCATTGCAGACTGTGAATATCCATCAACCAGCGCCTGATTATTTTCATGGCAACCACCTTCAAGACAGGAGTAGCTGTATTCCACCGCAAAACTGGTATCAAATACTTGGGTTGGTGTTGAGCCACCACCGCCAGTACCACCACCGCCAGTACCACCACCGCCAGTACCACTATCACCTTTTTTACCTGCCCAGGCAAAGGGAACAGTCAGCATGAGCAGCGCTACCAATACGACTTGCATGAACTTCTGCATTGTTATTTGCTGTTTCATTTTCCTTCCTCCCTTATGCCTTGGCCAGATGAACGGCACAGTGTTTATAGATGGGTTGCTTACAGTATTTGTCCACATAGTTCATGGTCAATCTGTTGGTAGAAGCCAACCGGCCGTTATTGATTTGCTGGTCAAACGGATCAATGTCACCAAAGTGCATGGGACTGAATACCTGTCCTGGCATAACTGTCTCCGTCACTCTGGTCTTGATAGTGATTTGTCCACGGCGCGTTGTCAGTGTAACCAGATCACCGGTAGCCAGATTCAGTGATGCCGCATCGACAGGATGAACCTCGACATAGTTTTCCGGCACCATTTCGTGCAGTTGGGCAACACGTTTGGTTTTGGTACGTGTATGGAAATGCTCAATAACACGACCCGTGATCAGCCAGAACGGATAACTGCTGTCAGGTTTTTCTGGTGGCTCTTCGTGCTCAACTGCCCACATATAGGCGCGACTCAGATTATCCGGATCAACCCATGCGGCAGTTTGATCACCACCCTGTGTTTTGCCCCAGTTGGTATTGAATACCCCGTCCGTATAAAGGCGTGTTCCACCATAAATATTACCTGGTGTAGAGGGCCACTGAATACCGTTGTTGGCTTCAATCCTTGCATGAGTCATTCCACTCATATCACAAATGGTACCGGCAGAAACCTGTTTCCATTCTTCAAAGCAGGCCTCGGCGGATTCAAAGTAACCGAGTGGATTGCCATTTTTGTCAGCAAAACGACTGTCCATACTGGCCATCTTCTTGGCCATCATGCCAGTAATGTCCAGATCGGAGTAGGCACCATAACCCTGATCACGTAATTCAAAACCGGCCGGCAATACTGCCTGACGACCCAGATTAACCTTACGTTCAGAGCAGGTGTAGACACCGGTCTTTTCACCCCACATCGCAGCAGGCAGGAACATATCGGCAAAATGCGTACATTCCATTGGCTCATAAATATCCTGAACAACAATGTATGGCCGGTTTGGATTATTGAAATCCATATAGGAATACAGTTTGTTCAGATCAGGTAATGAGACCGCCGGGTTAGTACACTGTATCCAGAACACATTGAGTTCACCATTGCGCATCATTTCTACATGAGAGTTGATGTCTGGTTGCAGATCCTTGTTGGACGTAATCGGCAATGGTTTGCGTGGTGGTATTTTACCTCGCGGTACATTCCAGAAATCTTCCAGCCACGCAACATGGTCCGGATTAACATAGTTACGATAACCGGCCAATGCAGATGAAGCCCCCGCTTCACGATTACTCATGGCCGTGGCCTGGCCTGTGATACTGAATGGGGATGAACCGGGACGACCAATCTTGCCCATCATCAAATGCATGGCGCAAATCTGGCGTACGCAGTTTGTTCCACCCATTGACTGGTACACGCCCTGAATAAACAAGGACAGAGTTTCCTGTGATGTGCCAATCCATTCAGCAGCTGTTTGTATATCAGCAGCTGGTACACCGGTAATAGATTCTGTGTATGCCGGTGTGTACCTGGCTACTGTTGCCGCTACCGCATCGTAGTTACGGGTATGGGCATTGATGTAGTTAGTATCAGTCCAGTTGTTGGCAATGATCTGTTGCAAAATACCGTTCATCAACGCAACGTTGGTACCAGGATTTAGTCGTAAGTGTAAATCAGCACTGCGTGCTGTCTGGGTACGACGTGGATCAACCACAATCAGTTTAGGTGCGCGTGCAGTCTTGCGTGCATTGGCAATACGGCGCCACAACTGTGGATGCATTTCAGCCGGGTTCATACCAACAAGGAAGAAGCAGTCGGTGTTTTCCACATCATCATAACAACCGGGAGGACCATCAGAACCAAAGGTAGTCAGGTAACCTACAACCGCTGCGGCCATACACAGGCGGGTATTGGAATCCATAATGGCAGTACCAATAGCACCCTTACCAAATTTACCGAATGCGTAATATTCTTCCAGTGTCCACTGGCCGGTGTTATAGGTTGCAACTGAGTTAGGACCGTCGGAATCTACTGCATCAATGATCTTTTGACTCAGGATGGTTGTTGCTTCATCCCAGGTAATCTTGACCCAGTTACCATTGGCATCTCTTATCATGGGATGAGTACCACGAGCACCAACTGTTAAATCATCATCGTGCAGGATTTTGTGTTCATAGAGACCTTTAACACAAACCTTGCCTGCATTGGTAGGGTGTGCGCTATTACCACGAACAGCGACCGCACGCCCTGCCGCATTAATTCCAATTTCCAGACCACAACCAAATGAACAATAACCGCAGACTGAATAAACCCAGACAGTAACATTGTCAAAGTTATCATCTGCATTCGCCTCTTTACTGGACAGCAGACTGACTACACCACCACCAACAACGGCCTGTGATGAAATCAATGCACTCCACTTGAGAAAGGTACGACGGTCGTGATTACAAATGTTTGGATCTTTTTTGAGACTTTCTATTTCTTCGGGTGTGAATTCCACAATAGAATTCGGATCTGATTTATTCTCAGACATATAGAGCCCTCCTAATCACTTATTACCCCCGTCAGCAGAGTTGTCCGCTAATCCGGATATTCCACTGACAATAAGCGTACTCCGGGAAAAACCTGAGACGCTTCCGTTTTTGTGTATTTACCTATTGCGATGTTGCTTTGATATTGCAATGCAATTTTTAGTGATAATTATTGAAATGAAAAATTGCAGCTTGCAAACTATATGAACAATTAATGTGCAACAATGATTTAAATCATGAGAAATAGATTCAGGGCTTGATAATAATTTTTTTTATTTTTTTAATTGCATAGCCGTATTTTGTATCATATCTAAATAAGAAAATTATAATTAAATAAAAAAGGAGTGAACAAAATGTCCACTCCTTCTAAATGCATTCTAAACTTGAAAAATATCAGGCTACATATTTTTCTAGCTCTTCAGAACCACCGATATGTTTACCACCGATGAAAACCTGCGGCACGGTGTCACGACCAGTGATTGCACGCACAGAACGCAATGTTGCATCGTGACCCAGACTGATTTCATCATAGGTAATGCCTTTCTTCTGTAACAATGCTTTGGCATTGGCGCAGAAAGGACAACCCGGCTTGGTAATAATACTGACTGCTTCCGGTTTTTTGGCCTTTGGATTGATGTGGTTCAGCATGGTGTCTGCATCCGAAACCTCGAATGGATCGCCAGGTACTTCCGGTTCAATGAACTGTTTTTCAATCACGCCATCTTTCACCAGCATGGAATAACGCCATGAACGTTTGCCAAACCCGAGGTCAGACTTGTCCACCAGCATGCCCATACCTTCTGTGAATTCACCGTTGCCGTCCGGGATCAGGGTCACGTTTTCGGCTTCCTGATCTTCCTTCCATGCATCCATAACAAATGCATCGTTTACGGACATACAAATAATGTCATCTACTCCGTTTTCCTTGAACACGCCAGCCAGCTCATTGTAGCGAGGCAGGTGAGTAGAAGAACAAGTTGGTGTAAATGCGCCCGGCAGTGAAAATACGATCACAGTCTTGCCCTTGAACAGCTCATCACTGCTTACATCAACAAATTCATCATTTTTACGGGTCTTGAAGGTAACGCTTGGTACCTTCTGGTTTTCTCTGTTTTCTAACATGATTACTTCTCCTTTGTACTGAGGTCTCTGGTTAATTGATGGTGAGATTATCGGCCAGATTTTATGATTGGTAAAATCGTTTATATCTAATATAATGATAGGTAATACCTATTAGTTGTCCGGAGCGATTTTGACATGAATTTACGGGATCTGGAATACCTGGTTGCGGTCGAGGAGGAATGTCATTTCCACAGGGCGGCCGAACGCTGTTTTGTCAGTCAGCCGACCTTAAGTGGCCAGCTCAAGAAGCTGGAGCAGGAGCTTGATATCCTGCTGGTAGACCGTAACAACCGCCAGGTCGTCATGACTGAGGCAGGGCAAGTGATTGCTGAACAGGCGCGTAAGGTCTTGCTGGAGGCGCGTGCGATCAAGGAAATCGCCAGTACCTTCCATGACCCAATGGCGGGTGAATTGCATGTGGGGCTTATACCTACGGTGGCGCCGTATTTATTGCCTGTCATCATGCCGGTACTGAAAAAAAGCTATCCCAAACTCAAACTCTGGTTGCATGAACAGCAAACTGCCGTATTGCTTAAACAACTGCGCAAGGCAGAACTGGATTTACTCATACTCGCCTTGCCAGTGGAAACGAATGAATTCAGTGAAATAGATCTTTTTAATGAATCTTTCGTACTGGCCGTACCCAAAGATGAGCAACTCGCAAAAAAGAAAACCATACGTCTTTCTGATCTTGATAACCGTGAAATGCTGTTATTGGAAGAAGGGCATTGCCTGCGTGGGCAGGCACTCGATGTGTGTTTCGCCGCCGGTGCCAGTGAGCAATCCGGATTCCAGGCCACCAGTCTTGAAACACTGCGGCACATGGTCGCCGAAGGTATGGGTATGACCTTATTACCGGAATTATCTGTTCCAAAGAAAGTGCGCAAGGATGACACTATACGTTACCTGCCATTTACCAACCCCCAGCCGAGTCGCCGTATTGGTATGTTGTATCGTAAGGGAAGTTATCGGGAGGAGACGTTTTTTAACATGGCGGGAGTGATTAAAGGCATTATTGGATGATGACCTATTATGGTTCCAACCCCTCAGTCAGGTTGTAAAAACCCCCATTTACAGGCAAAATTCGCGCTCAGGATTTTTCAGCAGGGCGCGGGCTTTTGGATTGCGGCCAGTTCAATTTTGTAACTATCTAATTATTAAGAGGTATTTTCAATGAAGTTGATTCTTTTAGGCGCTCCGGGCGCAGGTAAGGGTACGGTAGCGAAGCTGCTGACCAAGATGGACGGTTCTGTTCAGATTTCTACAGGTGATATTTTGCGTGCTGCAGTGGCCGCTGGCACCGAGCTGGGCAAGAAGGCAGAGGCTGCTATGAAGGCAGGCGATCTGGTTTCTGACGACTTAATCATGGGTATTATGGGCGAGCGTCTGAAGGAAGATGATTGCAAGAATGGTTATTTGCTTGATGGTTTCCCACGT
Source organism: Gammaproteobacteria bacterium (assembly GCA_029882995.1). GTDB lineage: Bacteria > Pseudomonadota > Gammaproteobacteria > DAOVJZ01 > DAOVJZ01 > DAOVJZ01. Next base: position 6,642 of record JAOUJV010000019.1, read on the forward strand.
ACGATTCCACAAGCAGAAGCACTGAAAGAATTGCTTGCCAGCATGGGTGAAAAGCTGGATATGGTTGTTAACATCGATGTACCACGTGATGTCATTCTTGATCGTCTGACGACACGTCGTACCTGTACTGACTGTGGTGCGATTTACAATGTTAAGTCCAATCCAACCAAGGTTGAAGGCAAGTGTGATGCCTGTGGTGGTGCGGTTGTACAACGTGATGACGAAACTGAAGAAGCAATCAGCAATCGTCTGGATGTTTATAATGAAAAGACAGCACCTCTGGCTGGCTTCTATGAAAAAGAAGGCATGCTATTGACTGTGACTGCGACTTCCAGTGATGCAGTGATTGATGCTATCAAGGCTAAGTTGGATGCCGCTGCTTAATTAGAGCACGGTAATAAAACTAAAAAAGCCGGAAAGTTTTCTTTCCGGCTTTTTTATTTTGTGGATATTACCCATTTGGTTTTGTTAGCGAGTAGCCTGGATTTCGCTCTGTCTCAAAGAACCACTTCGTGTTTCATTTTGAGTACCTTCGCCTTTGGCTCCAGGCATTACCTTTCCAGTTTTTTCAATTCATCCAGAATATCCTGTACCAGTTTTTGTCCCTGATCGGTCATGTGATCAATCAGTTTATTGATATCACGTTCGCCGTCTGTCAGTTTCATCATAATGCCGCCGAGCAGCATCATATCGCCCTGGGTTTCGGTCATTTGTTTGGCCAGCATGGCAAGTGAATGCAGTGCCTGAACATCTCCGCTGCGTGCAGCATGAATCATTTGGGCAAAACCCGGTGCAGCCATGGCAGGATCGGCTTCCTGATTCAGATTGGGAAGACTGGCGGGGTTATGCAGTCCGGCCAGAATACTGTTAATAATAATACTGTCTTCGCCGTCCAGATTTTTTGAGATGCTGGTATCGCGCTTCCCTTTAAGAATAAGCTGGATTGCCTGAACCAGTTCAGTCCAGCCATTTTGTTGTGCTTGTGCCAACAGTTGATCCAGTATGGGGCGTTCCTGATTATTGTGGCAGGCTTTAACAACCTGATGTATCAGCAGGGCATGGGCATCTCGGACTTGTTCTTCACGTGTCGGGAGTGGCGGCATGACGGATTTCCTTAAATTAATACGATTGTCCTACTATAATGTGATTGGATTTTCCGAACAACTGCCTAAATGAATCAAAACGTTTTACCCGTTCTCTGGTACTTTGCCGATCCTATGTGCTCATGGTGTTGGGGATTCTCACCTGTAATTGATGAAATTCTGGCTACCTATGAGGGCAAATTTAATTGCGCACTGGTTTTGGGTGGTCTCAGGGTGGGAGGAACAGAACCGATGTCCGCAGAACAAAGGGATGAAATTCTGCATCACTGGCATGAAGTGCAAAAAATGACAGGTCAGTCTTTTCTGTTTGACAACGCCATGCCGGAAGGCTTTATCTATAACACGGAGCCAGCCTGTCGCGCAGTGGCTGCGATTTCAGGTATCAATCCCCAGCTGATTTTCCCGTTATTCAAAGCCATACAATCTGTCTTTTATGAAGAGGGGCTGGATGTAACACAAAAAGAAACCCTGGCAGTGATTGTGGAGAAACTCGGTATTGATAAATCAGTATTTCTGAATGCATTTGATTCTGAGGATGCGCATAAAAAAACAAAGGCGCATTTCCATCAGACACGCCAATTTGGTGTGCGCGGTTTTCCAACCATTGTTTTGCAGCATGGCGGTCAGTATCATTTAGTCAGTAGTGGTTACCGAAAACCGGATGAGCTTGTGCCAGAGATTGATAACTGGATTGAAAACCAGCTGGATTGAAAACAAGTCTAATTTAAACAGTGACTAAAACTTGTTCAATATTAGGCGTTTCTTAATCAGTTATAAATCATCAGGTTATCATCTTACTCCTTCCTGATAAGTCAAAACTTCTGTATTGAAGTCATGAAGTTATCCATGTTTCAGAGATTCTGGATAACCTTGATCCATTAAGTGCAAGACTGGAAAAGACTAATAAAAATACTTCTAAATTTCAGACAGACGCCCTTGTTTCTTGATTTATATCACCCTATATTTCCTACCCAAGTTGTAGAGTGGTTGAGCTTCTTAAATTATAAAAAGATCGGCAGATAGGCTGTTTTGTCTGTACGGCTGGATACAAAAATAAATGCCCGTATTTTTTCGCGAACAATCAGAGCGTCGTTACCAGCAAGACAGGCGTGCAGTATGTGACCGTCGTGGTCAGTACCAGCAACAGCTGTTTTCAAGTCTTCCAGAATGGAACGAACAATGTATTCAATATATCAGTCGTTATTTGTTACTGGCGATTTCGTTTGTTTATCTGAACTACTTTAAACCACTCTCTTTTCAGGATGCTACATTCTGGGTCATGAATGGCACTTTGCTGTCATATGCACTGATTAATACCATTAATATATTGCATGCCAGAAAATATCCGGTAAGTGAAAAACGTTTTCTGATTACCATGTGGATAGATATCGTTGCCGTGACTCTTGTCGTGTTGGTTGATCCAGTTCCCGGTTCTCCTACCTTATTACTGTTCCTGATGGTCGCATTAGGTAACGGGATGCGCTACGGCATGAGGATGTTTGCACAGGCAGTGACCGGTTGTATTGCGGGTGCCGCTATCAGTTTGTTACCCCAGTTAGGAGGAGCCGGTTCAGTTGCTCAGCAGGGAACTGTTATAACAGTCATCTTTTTATCAATATTTTTATTGTATGCCTATTTTTTGATGACACGCATTGATCGGCGCCAACGAAATATTATTGTGAGCAGTCGCACTGATCAGCTCACCACATTGTTGAATCGTGGTTCACTTTATGAAGTGGCTGACACCATGTTTCGTAATGCAGCCAAAAATAATGAGCACATTGCATTGTTATTTGCCGATCTGGATAAATTCAAGGCAGTCAATGATACGCATGGCCATGCTGTAGGTGATGTTGTGCTTACTGCAGTGGCAGATATTATCAAGCGATCATTACGTCAGTCTGATATTGCCGGGCGGTTTGGGGGTGATGAGTTTGTGATTTTGCTTCCTAACATGACAGGCGAACAGGCTGAGAAAGTGGCGACACGTATGCGGGAGAATGTAGTCAACTGGGCGGCCGGTAATGGTGTAGAGCTTGATATCTCGATAGGCGTCAGTGATGCACCGCAACATGGTTATAGCCTTGATGTATTGCTTGAGCATGCTGATCGAGCCTTGTATTCATCCAAGCGTGAAAGACAGGCCGGTTCTGTCAGGCGTGCTATTGATATTAAAAAATCAAAAGAGGCGGGGGTATTCAGTAAGTCAGAGTCAATTCACTTACATTGATTCAATCATGTGCTAGAAAGTGGCGCCATTCCATCCCCACATACTGCGTTCTGCATTGGCAAATTCGATATAAATCCTGTCCTGTGTAATGCCGGTTTCGTTATTTATTAATGTACACAGTGCCTGTGACAAATCTCCGGTTTTGTTTTCCGGTAAGCCAATACTTTTCAGCTCAAGATAGGCGAGTGGTTTGTCACTCCCTGCAAATAGCATGGATTGTCGTGTCTCAATCACGACCATAACATAGCTTTCTGGCTTCCCTAACTGCTCTGCTGTTAGCTGAGAGGCTTTTGACAGAAGCGTGGTTTCATTTTTTTCGCTGATTTCAATATTGGTTTTTATTTTCAGTAAAGGCATAAAAATAATTTCCGTTAATTGCAGTACTTCTCGATATTCTTTTTGGTTTCTTCCACCCGACGTTGCCAGTCGTCATCATCAAGTCTGACCACGTTGCCTTCCTTGTCCCGTATTTTTTTTGTGCGCATATAGGTGGCCAGATTCTTTTTGGCGATATCGCAATTCTTTTCCTTCATCGCCTGTTCCGCCTTTGGATCAGCAGGAGGTGCTTTGGGATCCTCTTTTGATTGTTTGGCGCTGTCCTTTTTATCCGTTTCACTGGTTGCAGGCTGATCTGATTTTTGTGCTCCCACAGTGGAAATAGGTGGTGGTTTCAGGATCTCGACTTCACCTGTCGGGGGCGGGTATTCGGTGTACTGGATATTGCCATCCTTGTCTTTCCATTTATAGACCGCAAAGGAGTTAAGTGACAGCATGCCAAGTGTCACCGCCAGTACGAGCTGGATAAGGATTTGTCTGGGAAAGGACATGTTAACGCTCCGTTTTGAAATTGCTTGTTGTTTCAAAAACTATAGTCTATCAGGACAGTATTTTATGGAACTCAGTCACGCTTTTTGTTGTTATCAATTACGTTGAGTTCATTCTCATTGGCAAAGCACAGCAGGTAGGCATACATATCGGGGTGTGACTCTTCCATGACAGGATCAATAATCATGCATTTGATTCCGTTTATGGAGACAGGCTGTAGCATGGGGGAGTATTTGAGTCGGCGATCATTACCGACAGTTGATAGAGCACCGCACATCCGTTCAGCCCAGTCACTGGGGCGGAATTTGCGGCCTTCCCTGGTCATGCCCTCAATGATGATTTTTCCTGTGAAATTCTCGGCCATCAGCCCTGTTTTCTATTTAGTAATAAAGGTTTATCATTAGCGCATGTTAGTCCCCCTGTCAGGTACCAATAGCGGCATCTGACGAAGCAAACCGGATAACTCGCTGATTTTTCAGCAATTCACTGTTTTGACAGTTACCAAGCCTGATACAAGTATGTATCAGGTGGGACGACCTGCACAATTCAATATCGGATTTTGGCAGGATAAATAAAGGCTTATACCAGTAATTCTGGTGTTATTTAGAGGTGTTTTGTGGAACTAACCGGCGCTGAAATCTTCGTAAACAGTCTGAAGGACGAGGGTGTAAAGCATATTTTCGGGTATCCCGGAGGTGCGGTACTGCATATCTACGATGCGCTGTACCAGCAGAAGGATGTAGAGCACATCTTGTGCCGCCATGAGCAAGGGGCAGCACATGCCGCTGATGGCTACGCTCGCTCCAGTGGTAAGCCCGGTGTGGTTCTGGTCACATCAGGCCCTGGAGCCACTAATGCCGTTACCGGTATTGCCACGGCCTATATGGATTCTATCCCGATGGTTTGTTTCACCGGACAGGTACCGACCAGTCTGATTGGGAATGACGCGTTTCAGGAAGTTGATTCAGTCGGTATCACCCGCCCGTGCGTAAAACACAATTTTCTGGTGAAAGATGTGCGTGATCTGGCGGCGACCATCAAAAAGGCATTTTACATAGCGACTACCGGTCGTCCCGGTCCGGTTGTGGTGGATATCCCGAAGGATGTGACCGCACAGAAATGTGAGTACAGCTATCCGAAGAAAATGACCATGCGTTCCTATAATCCGGTGGTCAAAGGTCATCCTGGTCAGATTAAACGTGCGGTTAAATTAATGCTGTCTGCCAAACGGCCCATGATATATACCGGTGGCGGTGTCATTCTGGACAATGCATCAAAGCAGCTGACCGATTTAACAAAAAAACTGGGTTATCCGATTACCAATACCTTGATGGGGCTGGGTGCATATCCGGCAACAGATAAACAGTTCCTTGGCATGCTGGGTATGCACGGCACCTATCAGGCCAATATGGCCATGCATCAATGTGATGTATTGATTGCTATCGGTGCGCGTTTTGATGATCGTGTTACCGGTAATATCGAGAAGTTTTGCCCAACTGCAAAAATTGTTCATATTGATATTGATCCTGCTTCAATTGCCAAGAATGTGAAAGTTGATATTCCGATAGTGGGTTCAGTCGGTGCTGTATTAAAAGAAATGATCTCGGTGATTAAAGACGGCAAGGCAACACCAGACAAAACTGCATTGAAAGAATGGTGGAAGCAGATTGAAGAATGGCGCTCGATGGATTGCCTTAAATATGATCGAGACAGTGAAATCATTAAACCACAGTTTGTGTTGGAGAAGCTGTACGAAGTCACCAAGGGAGACGCATTCGTAACATCGGATGTCGGGCAGCATCAAATGTTTACTGCCCAGTTTTACCAGTTCGACAAACCACGTCGCTGGATCAACTCAGGTGGTCTGGGCACAATGGGTTTTGGTTTGCCGGCAGCGATGGGAGCACAAATGGCCAATCCGGGTGAAACAGTTGTCTGTGTAACCGGAGAAGGCAGTATTCAGATGAATATTCAGGAGCTGTCGACCTGTAAACAATATAACTTACCAATTAAGGTGATCAATCTGAACAACCGTTATCTGGGAATGGTACGCCAGTGGCAGGAATTCTTTTATCAAAATCGCTACGCCATGTCTTATATGGAAGCATTACCGGATTTCAGCAAACTGGCTGAAAGTTATGGTCATGTCGGCATGAAAATTGAAAAACCGTCTGATGTGGAAGGTGCCTTGAAAGAGGCAATGAAAATGAAAGACCGGTTTGTGTTTATGGATTTCATTACTGATCAAAAAGAGAACGTTTATCCGATGATTCCTGCCGGTGCAGGTCTTAACGAGATGATACTGATTTAAATGTTATGCGGCATATTATTTCTATATTGATGGAAAACGAGGCAGGCGCATTGAGTCGGGTGGCAGGCCTGTTTTCTGCGCGTGGCTATAATATCGAATCACTTACTGTAGCGCCAACAGAAGACAGTTCGCTTTCACGCATGACCATTGTAACAACTGGCTCAGAAGAAATTATTGAGCAGATTACCAAACAGCTCAATAAACTGATCGATGTGGTTAAACTGGTTGAACTGACTGATGGTGAACACATTGAACGTGAAATGTTGCTTATCAAGGTCAAGGCCGAGGATAAGGTAAAAGAGGAAATTACGCGTCTATGTGAAATTTTTCGTGGACACATTATTGATGTCAGTGAAAAAAGTTATGTAATAGAACTTTCCGGTGACAGTGAAAAACTGGATGCCTTTATCAAGTCACTGGAAAAAATGAAAATTATCGAGGTGGTACGTTCCGGTGTATCGGGTATTGCCCGTGGTTCTCGCAGTCTCGAAGTCTGAATTCAAATTTAATTATTGGTAACAGGAGTTTTTGGAAAAATGAATATTTATTACGATAAAGATTGCGATCTTTCAATCATCAAGGGTATGAAAGTCACTATCATAGGTTATGGTTCACAGGGGCATGCGCATGCCAATAATCTGAAGGACTCCGGTGTTGATGTTACGGTTGCTCTGCGAGAGGGTTCTGCTTCTGCCGCGAAGGCCAAGGAAGCAGGTCTGACGGTCAAGAATACAGTTGATGCAGTCAAAAGTTCTGATCTGGTTATGGTACTGACTCCCGATGAATTTCAGTCCCAGTTATACAAGAGCGATATTGCACCGAACCTGAAGAAAGGGGCGGTACTGGCGTTTGCACATGGTTTCTCGATTCATTACAACCAGGTTGTGCCACGTGACGATCTGGATGTCATCATGATTGCACCCAAGGCGCCAGGCCACACTGTGCGCAATGAATTTACCAAAGGCGGCGGTATTCCGGACTTGATTGCGATTTATCAGGACGCATCCGGTAAGGCCAAAAATATTGCGTTATCTTATGCTTCAGCCATTGGTGGTGGTCGTACTGGTATTATTGAAACTACCTTTAAGGATGAAACAGAAACAGATTTGTTTGGTGAGCAAGCTGTTTTATGTGGTGGTGCGGTTGAACTGGTCAAGGCCGGTTTTGAAACACTGGTCGAAGCAGGTTATGCACCGGAAATGGCCTACTTCGAATGTCTGCATGAACTGAAACTGATTGTGGATCTGATGTATGAAGGCGGTATCGCCAACATGAACTACTCCATTTCAAATAATGCCGAGTATGGCGAATACGTGACAGGGCCCAAGGTAATTAATGAGGAAAGTCGCTGGGCGATGAAGGAAGCTCTGCATAACATCCAGACAGGTGAATATGCCAAGAAGTTTATTCTGGAAGGACAAACTAATTATCCTGAAATGACAGCCATGCGTCGTCTTAATGCAGCCCATCCGATTGAACAGGTTGGTGAACGTTTACGCGGCATGATGCCATGGATTCAGAAGATTGTTGATAAATCCAAAAACTAATCGATAACGCTTCAAGTCCGGAGTTTCAACTCTGGACTTGAAGGTTTATTTTTGGGTATCTACATTTAAAATCGATGGCCGTTTACAGACATCCGTTAATTGCAAGGGAAGGCTGGTTGCTGATCGGGTTTGTTTTGATCGCAACCTTGACGGTTCATTACCACTATGGATGGTCAGGCTCATCAGCTTTATGGTTAGTCCAGTTATTTATCCTTTATATCTTTCGTGATCCGGGTCGCAAGATCCCGGCTGTACCGCTTGGTATCCTGAGTCCGGCAGATGCCACCGTTATCTCTGTAGATCATATACACGATGATTATCTTGATTGTGATGTACAACGCATTTCCTTGAAAATGGATATGCTGGGAGTGCGTTCACTGCGCAGTCCGACAGAAGGCAAGATTATTGAACACTGGTTCAAACGTGAAGATCACCAGAATTTTTACCATTATTCACTGTTGATTCGAACAGATGAGAAAGATGATGTTCTGCTGGAAATGATTGTGCCCAGAATTTTATCACCTGTTTGTGATATTCAGTCGGGAGAACGTGTTGGACAAGGTGCGCGTTGTGGCTTTACCTATATTGGTGCCACTATTAATATTCTTGTACCGGCAAACAGTCGTATTGAAATCAAACAGGGTGACAAGGTGAAGGCAGGGACAGATATTATTGCCACGTTGGTACACAAGTAGCCGAAACTCTATCCTTTGTATTAGCCATCAACTAAACTCTAGATCTGACAGATAATTATTATATCGGGTTCCCCATGAGTAACACGGATAGCAATTCAGAAACAACAGATACGGAAAGCGTGGAAAGACGTAAAAGGAAGCGTGGCATTTATCTGTTGCCCAATCTTTTTACTACCGCTGGTTTATTTGCCGGATTCTATTCTATTGTTGCGGCAATGGGTGGTCGCTACGAAGCGGCCGCAATTGCTATTTTTGTTGCGATGATTATGGATGGGCTGGACGGCCGTGTTGCACGCCTGACCCATACCCAGAGTGATTTTGGGGCCGAATACGATAGTCTGGCAGATATGGTCGCCTTTGGTTTGGCGCCGGCTTTGGTCATGTTTGAATGGTCATTATCTGATTTGGGCAAGCTGGGCTGGTTAGCCGCCTTTGTTTATACGGCCTCTGCTGCCTTGCGATTGGCGCGTTTTAATACCCAGATAGGTGTCGTCGACAAAAAATATTTTCAGGGACTGCCCAGTCCCGCTGCTGCTGCAGTCATGGCAGGCCTTGTCTGGGTGAGTGACTTCTATGAAGGCAAGGGGGCAAACCTGTCTTATCTGGCCGAATTTCTAACAATTACTGTTGCCCTATTGATGGTCAGCAATATCCGTTACTACAGCTTCAAGGATCTGGATTTGCGCGGGAAGGTACCATTTATCGCCATCCTGATGATCGTGATGATATTTGTCCTGGTGTCATTAAGTCCGCCACAGGTTCTTTTCCTGATCTTCCTTGGTTATATGTTGTCGGGCCCGTTCATGACCATCACCAAAATGCGTGGTCATCGCCTGCGTCGATATATGGCGGCGCGGAAGGGGAAAAAGTCCCAACAAGAGAAAGACTGAGGTTTTATGGGGTTGGAAAATACAACGAGTAACGCTATAGTTTGTCCAACAAGGTAATTCCATGATGATATGCAAGCAGACTACAGATTTAACTCTTATATCCCCTCGGGCGGAATTGTCTGCGCGTGCCCGTTATTCTCTACTACTCAGCCTGCTCCTGCCCTTGGGCAGATAATATATTCGTGCCTGGCGAGGCCTAAGAACGTAAATAATCCAGAATTTTTTCCATACCCGAATAGGGAATGGGCACATGTTTTAAAGGCAGAGTAGAACAATGAACGATAAATTAATTATTTTTGATACCACATTGCGTGATGGCGAGCAGAGTCCCGGTGCGTCCATGACCAAGGATGAGAAGGTGCGTATTGCCCGAGCACTGGAGCGCATGCACGTGGATGTGATAGAGGCTGGTTTCCCGATTGCCAGTCCCGGTGATTTTGAGGCAGTGAAAGCAGTAGCCGAGGCGGTGAAAGACAGCACTGTTTGCGGATTGTCGCGAGCACTTGATAAAGACATCGATCGTGCGGGCGAAGCCCTGAAACCAGCCAACTCGGCGCGAATCCATACCTTTATCGCTACCTCACCGATTCACATGCGTGAAAAGTTACGCATGGAGCCAGATCAGGTGCTTGAGCAAGCAGTGAGAGCGGTTAAATATGCACGCAAGTACACTGACAATGTTGAATTTTCACCCGAGGATGCCGGTCGTTCCGAGCCGGACTTTTTGTGCCGCATTCTGGAAGCAGTGATCGATGCCGGTGCTACAACACTGAACATTCCCGATACAGTTGGTTATAGCATGCCATTCCAATTTGGCGAATTGATCAAGACATTACGTGAACGTATTCCGAATTCTGACAAGGCGATCTTTTCGGTGCATTGTCATAATGATTTGGGATTGGCGGTTTCCAATTCACTGTCGGCCGTGGCCAATGGTGCGCGTCAGGTCGAATGTACGATTAATGGTCTGGGTGAGCGTGCCGGTAATGCGGCGTTGGAAGAAATCGTTATGGCAGTGAAAACAAGGCGTGATTTTTTTGCGTGTAATGTTGATCATCTGGATACAACACAAATAGTGACATGCAGTCGTCTGGTTTCCGGTATTACCGGTTTTCCGGTTCAACCGAATAAAGCCATTGTCGGTGCCAATGCATTTGCACACGAATCCGGCATTCATCAGGATGGTGTATTAAAGAGCCGTGAGACCTATGAAATCATGCGTGCTCAGGATGTGGGATGGAGTGATAACCGCATGGTGTTGGGTAAACATTCCGGACGCAATGCATTTCGTACGCGCTTGCAGGAACTGGGTATCGAATTCAAAACTGAGGATGAACTGAATGATGCATTTGCGCGTTTCAAGGATTTGGCAGATAAGAAACACGAAATCTATGATGATGATTTGCAGGCGTTAGTCACTGAAGTCAATTTATCAGGAGAAGATGAGCGCTTCAAACTGGTCGCGTTAAGGGTTTGTTCTGAAACCGGTGAAACACCGGATGCATCTGTTACCTTGATTATGGATGGTGAAGAAAAACAAACTCATGCACAAGGTGATGGCCCGGTCGATGCTGCATTCAAGGCGATTGAGAGTGTGGTACACAGTGGACTTGAGTTGTTACTGTATTCGGTTAATAACATTACGACGGGAACAGATTCGCAAGGTGAAGTGACTGTACGTGTTAAAAAGGATGGACGTATTGTGAACGGACAAGGCGCGGATACCGATATTGTGATTGCATCAGCCAAGGCCTATATCAATGCGTTGAATAAGACCCTTGTGCCGGAAGATAGAGCACACCCGCAGGTTTGATTTTGTCATTGCATGACATGCCGCTTATCTCCTCTCCCTCAGGGAGAGGATTAAGGTGAGGGGATAATAGGTTTGCCGACTTTGTCGGCGCTTTAATTTCTATGCGGGGATTCGCCCCCGCGTGACGAAATACTTTTCTCTTGCTTGTCCAAGAGAAAAGTATTCAAAAGAGAAGGACACCCAACGTCACAGAAATCCCCTCGTCGCACAGCAAAAAATCAGCGTGAACAGAACTCGCACATTTCGCAAAGAACGCGAAATACCGCTCAAACAGGCTGTTCACTTAATCTGATTTTTCACTGTGCAACGAGGTTGTGCCGGATGGGATAGGTGTGCAAGATTTTAGTTAGAGATAACATTAAGTTGTATTATCTCGCTTTCATGATATGAAGTATTGATGAGTAGATTTTGCTTTCCTTTCCACCGCCAGAAAATAACGCGCCCTTGAATGCAGCAACCGCACCTTTACCTGAGTCTGTGTAATGAACAATGACCCAGTGATTCACAATGTCGGGCGAGAGTTTTCCCCAGGAAATCTTCTGTATGTTTTCTCTCGGAATCCTAATGCTTCCTTTTTCGTACGTGAACTCTACAGAATTTTCGCTAACAGTTACCGTCCCCGACTCTTCGTAAGCCAGCCCAAGAAGACGAACCTTTTCGGTTCTATACCAAATATTTTCAACTGTAAGGGGAAGGGAGACGTCTTTTTCTATTTCGATTCCAACTACAGGTTGGGTCATTCTGTCCATCATGGTCGCGCATCCCGCTAACACTGAAACGAATAAGAAAACCAGCAAACAATTCGTGTTATTTTTCATCCTTGTCTCCTTGCCTATTGGTATTTATGTAACCTAGCGCCGCAATTCACTGGAGGCAAAAAATATAGCACAGCGATGCTTTTTGATGTCCGTGTAGAATTGTATTGTTATATTTTTTATCTATTAACAACAATTTTTGCTTCTTTAAGGCTATTAATCCATTTTTGTCTTTTAACATTAGATAATTTCTTAGTTCTTTCTACATATGCAAGCCTAAATATACTAAATTTGCCATATATTATTTTTGTGATTTCATGTTGATCCGCATTTGCTCCGCAATCATTTATCTTCCATTCGTATATAATGCTTGCTTCTTCTGTATCAGTCTTTTGGCCATGTGCTATTATTTTTTGCTTAAATCCTCCCGGACACAATTTTCTGTCTTTATTATGTATGCTAGCTACAAAGACATCGATTGGCTCTACATTGGCTGGTTTTCTAATAATTTGTGATGTTAATAGCTCAGTCCAGTTATCAATATTTTCATTTGATCGCACAAATTCAATAATACGCTGGTTTTGATCAGAGGCTTGATTTCCAACAGTCCATTCCTCTGGATTGAATCCACCCATTAAGAACTCTTGGTAAGAAGGTTTATGTTGGGCAGGCACACAGGCAGATACAAGCAATACTATAAGTGTAATACTAACAAACTGTTTCATAATTATTTCTCCTTGAAATCTAATAAAAATCCTGTTTCTATTAATATCAATCACTTGGTTTCCTGTTAGTAGGGGACAGTTTAATAAATATAAAGTGGCTATATCTGCTTACTATTCCCCAAATAGTTATTGAATAGATTACGAGAATTATTGCAGTTTTCCTATGGGAAATTTCTGAAATGTGTAAGTGGTTGAGGTTTGGGGTTTTATCCCCGTCCGGCACAGCCTCGGTACGCAGTCCAAATCCAGATCTAATGAATCACCCTGTTCGAGCCGGTGTGCCGCGATAGCGGCGCGCGCGAGTTGTGATTCATCTGGATTTGGACTGTGCACCGAGGAGGTTTCTGTGACGTCGGGTGTCCTTTCTTCTTGGATACTTCTTCTTTGGACACGCAAAGAAGAAGTATCTCGTCGCGCGGGGGCGAATCCCCGCATAAAAAACAAACCGTCACGTAGTGACAACAAAACTTCCCACAAAACCAACAACTTATAACCACATATTAATAACATCCATAGTCTATGTATATTCGATATAATAAACAGAAAACCAGCAGGCTCCTGAATGTCCACACCACAATCGAATATCAATGATCAATATCTCGCCGCGATGGGTGTTACTCAATGGGTGCGTCGTGATGTGTCAAAGTTTGAGCCTGCTTTTAAGGAAACACTGGTAGATGATGTGGCTGAACTGGATTGGGAGACACTGGAAGCACGTGTTGCAAGCTGCACAAACTGTGATCTGCATAAAGGGCGCACACAAACAGTATTTGGTACAGGGAATAAAAATGCACACTGGATGATTATTGGTGAAGCACCCGGTGCAGACGAGGATAGGCAGGGTGAACCGTTTGTTGGTCGTGCCGGCCAGCTCCTGAACGCAATGTTACTGGCGATAGGTCTTAAGCGCGAAGAGGTGTATATCGCAAATACAGTCAAGTGTCGCCCACCGAATAATCGTAATCCTTTACCTGCTGAAGCACAGCTGTGTGAATCATTTTTAAAACGCCAGATCGAATTAATTCAGCCAGATATTATTCTTGCTGTTGGCAAGGTTGCAGCACAAAATATTTTACATTCAGATGAAACTGTCGGCGCCATGCGTGGTAAGCAATTATTATTACCCGAATTTAATATTCCGGTTGTAGTGACTTATCACCCTGCCTATTTATTACGTTCACCGGGTGAGAAGCGTAAGGCGTGGCAGGATCTGAAACTGGCAAGAAATATTTTTAATGCATTAAAAAATTGATAATACAAAATAGGTGATAAGGAATAATCAGATTTCCTCTTAGGAGGAAATGACAGGAATTTACTATGAGTGCGGTACTCGAGTTATCAGAAAATATTCGCCCGATGAATGAAGATGATCTGGATAAGGTCATGGCAATTGAGCCGTATGCTTATGAACATCCCTGGACCAAGGGGATTTTTCGTGATTGTTTGCGGGTGGGTTACAGTTGCTGGGTGATTGAAAATGAGCAGGGCGGTATTGATGGCTATGGTGTGATGTCAGTCGGTGTTGGTGAAGCGCATATTTTGAATCTGACTGTTGCACCAGAGATGCAGAAACAGGGATTGGGCAAGATGTTATTACAGCATTTTATTGAGCTTGCACGTCATCATGCACTGGATACAATGTTACTGGAAGTGCGTCCTTCCAATAAGGCAGCAGTGGCATTATACGTAAATACCGGATTTAATGAAGCGGGTGTACGCAAGGATTATTATCCTGCAAAACAGGGACGTGAGGATGCACTGATACTCGCACTTAGTCTTATTAGTTAACCTGATTTTTTTTCAGCTTGTTTTCCACTAACTGATTGATTGTATAGTACAGATCCTGTATTTGAATTGGCTTGGTCATATATTTATTAAAACCAGCCTTGCGCCCTTTGTGAATTTCTACACCGGATGAATATGCAGTGATTGCAACAACTGGTATATGACCTGTTTCATTATTTGATCGCAGTCTTTTCAAAACCTCATAGCCGTCCATTTCAGGCAGGTTAATATCCAGTAATATCAAATCAGGCTTGTCGCTGATGGCTTTTAACAGGCCATTATTGGGCGTTGTGGTTGTGACAAGATCAATATTGTCATATTTACCTAACGCATGTTCCACCAGTTGTATATTGGCAATATTGTCTTCTATATAGAGAATCTTAAACTTTGGTTGATAGGTGCCAGAAGCCTGTTGTATTAAATCAAGATCAGCCTCCTGTGTTTTTTTTTCTTCATTATCAGATTCAATATCAAACTCTACCCAGAAAGTACTTCCCTTGTTAACAATACTGCTGAATCCAAGATTACCTCCCATGGATTCGACCAACTGCTTGACAATGACCAGACCGATTCCTGTACCTTCTATCTGACTGTATTCAGCCCCGGCACGGTAAAATGGGTTAAACAGGTGTTGTTGCTGTTCATCGTCCAGCCCCATTCCCGTGTCGGTAATATTGATCCGAATTCGCTGATTGGACAGATCATCCAGAGTAATAGTCACTCGTCCTTCAGGTCGATTATATTTTATCGCATTGGATACAAAGTTAAGCATGATCTCCATGAAGCGTTTTTTATCGTTATTTATTTTGGCTAAAATATTATCGTCTGCACAATATTCAAGAGTGATTCCTCTTTTGTCAGCAATAGGCTTCATAATAGATAGACATTCCCTGATTGCTTGATGACAGTCGAAAAATTCCTTGTTGATTTCAATCTTTCCGCTTTCAATTTGTGACAGATCCAGTACTTCATTAATCAAACCAAGCAGGTGATAACCTGCCTTCATCATTTCCTCAACATACATCTTGTGCGTCTCGTCCAGTCCTGAATCTTCATTTTCATTAAGCAATTGCCCAAACCCAAGAATCGCATTCATTGGTGTACGCAGCTCATGGCTTACGCGAGCGAGAAACTCTGATTTTATTTTGTTAGCCTTTTCGGCCTCATTTTTTGCATTAATAATATCTTCTTCAATCTTTTTACGTAAAACAATATCATGAGAAATGATAACAAAACGGGGTTTTTCACCGGGAGGATTGACATATTGTAAAAATATTTCAACTGGAATCTCCCGCTTGTCTTTTGTGATATTAATTGCCTGATAGGTTAAATGAGGGTTTTCTTCATCAATCAATATATTTAACTCTTCACGGAAATCGATCTCACTGAATGTGTTCTGGAGATCAACCGGTGTCATACTCATAAATTCATTTCGTGAATAACCGGTCAGATTAATAGCTCCCTGATTGACGTAAATAAATTTCAGTGTGATCGGGTCAAAAATAAATACACTATCATGAATCATATCCAGTGTTGTTTTGAAACGACTTAAGTCACGTGTGCGCAGTGCCACTTTCTTTTCGAGACTTTGATTAAGGTGTAATAGTGAATTTTGATTATTTGTGATTTGTTTCGTCATTGATTCAAAGGTGCGAGCCAGCATGCCTATTTCGTCGTTGTGAGTGGCAGGCATTTTCCAGTCGGTTTTCCCGCTTGCATAATCATTAACGCTTCTGGCGATCTGTTTTATCGGAATCACAACCCTCTCTGAAAATATATAGGACAATGTAATACCGGCAAATATCAGGATGACCGATAACCAGATTGAATCGGTGAGAGGTTGTGTCTGTGCTGAAAGAATATCACTGTATGGAAGCGTCATGCCCATAGTGATAAAGCGTTGTTGATTTGCCAGAGGTAGATCAAACTTAACAAATACTGATGCAATTGTTTCACCTCCTGTTTGTATATTTTTTATTATGGACTTACTCTTTTCCCCAGGAGAAAAAATCTGTGTTAAATGCGGAAATTCTTTCTGGAGTTTGTAATTGCGCCCAAGATCAAATCCAAACGATCTATCTTTTACAGGGTGAATCAGAAAATCACCGCGATCATTAGTGACATATAATGTATGTCCCAGCTTATGATGCTGATGCTGTAGATTTGCGAATTCATTGGTCAGATCCATATTGATAATGACAAGGCCGAAGACATCACCGGTTTTTGTGTATATTGGTGTTGCCGCACGTAACATCGGTGTGTGTGGAACCACGATCTTGCCATGTTCACGGTTTAGATCTATTTCTGATAAATAGATGCCACCTTCGGGTAACTGGATCGTTTCTGTGAAATATGGTCTGTCACCCTTGAATTGCAAATCCTTGTTGGGTATACGTGCAACACGGCCATGTTTATCACGTTCTACTCGAAGCAGTTCATATCCTTTCGCGTCAATATAACGGATCTGTGCATATTCCTGATGTGAATGCATCAGGGTTGCAAATATGCTGGACAAACGTTTTTGCCACAGGGTTCGAGATGAATTCCCTTTTTTATCGAAACCGCCTGATTGACTTGCACGTACAATGCCCTGAACAGGCGGCATGTTGCTAAGGAACTGTACATCCTCAATGATTGCCTCCATCTTTTGAAAGAGATGATCACCCTGATTTTCTACATGATGACTTAAGTCTTTTAATGTGTGAGAAATCAGTATCTTGCTACTACTGTAATAAAAGACGAATGCAACTCCTGTTGCTGTCAATGTGATCAGGAATACGGATAACAGACTGATTTTCTGAGTAATATTGAATCTCATGTCCGGTTATCGGTACATACAATGATATTCTGGACAATTTTTAGGCTTAATCTGTCTTGTTTTGACATCACTCAGGGGTGAAATGGCAAAATTTAACTCATGTCTTTGCGCACGGGCGGCAAATTCTTCCGCCAAATGTTGTGTCAGAAAGACAGGTTATTGACGGGATTCTGGTATTTAGGGTGTCAAATTACCGTACACGCGGTGTCAAAATACTTTACAGATCTGGCAAAAATGGTAATGCCCGTTATGACAAAAATTAGTTAACTTATTGAATTATAAGAAATAGACAGAATATGGCACGGGTATTGCTATATAAATATCAGGTAGACCGCGATGGTTTACCGCAACTGCTTTTGCAACTGTTTCAGCGGTCCTGGATTGGACCGCTTTTTTTTGCTCCCAAAATAGAGACAGATCAGCGTAATACCAGATCGTTAATGTATTTACCCAAAACCGGAAAGTTGATTACCGGGAGAGTGGCTAATTCTCTTTCCAGTAACTGCTTCAGCTCATTTTGCAGTCTGGGGCGGTTTGCCTTATCCAGCAGGTCGATCAGCATTGACTCCATCTGCTTGTTCGCAGTCCAGCTTTTCAGTTCCTTCTTTTTGTTTTGCTTGTGCAGTGCAATTGCCCAGAGTAACCATGAGAAAATACCAAACTTGATGGCTTCTTTATGACAGTTCTCGCGTTGCAGGAATAGACGCATTTTGTCATAAATGACAGAGTGGTCCATTACAATGAAGGCTTCATCCCGGTTCTGGTTGGGGTAGCCTTCTACCAGCAAAAGATTAAATTCTTTCCATGCCTGTTCAGGCCGACCCGCAAGTTGTTGGTAGTGGGGAAGGCGTAAAAACACATCGACACCATGATCGATATTCGTACGATTGATCGCCCGATATGCCTCTTTCAAAATACGAACGGCATTTTTGGTATCGCCGGCTTTCTTGCAATTGGTCGCAAGCTTGAGCAATTCCACCGGTTCCTGTTTTGGCAGTGTGGATAATTGAGACAACAGTTTTTACCTGATCAGCCCTGTATATCTGAGAATATAGAACAAAATCAGGAAATTAGTAGAAAAAGTGCTCAATTTGCAGAACAAAAATGAATTTAACTATCAGGAGATCATAGCGCCTGAATTTTTTTATATTGTTCTTCCAGATTATTTAATGAAGAGCTAGCATCATTTATTTTACTGCGCTCCTTGTTAACCACATCTTCCGGTGCACGAGCAGTAAAGTTTTTGTTGTTGAGTTTGGCTTCAGTGCGTTCGATGTCTTTGCGCAGTTTGTCCATTTCCTTTTCCAGACGTGCCAGCTCTTCTTCCTTGTTGATAAGGCCTGCCATTGGAATCAGCAGTTTCATTTCACCAACCAGTGAGGTGGAGGATTCCGGAGCGTCATCACCTTTATTTAACCAGGTGATTTTTTCCAGTTTTGCCAGTTTCATCAGGTAGAGCTCATAATCATCGAGACGTTTACGATCAGTGTTGCTACCATTCTGTAACAATACGGGAAGCAGCTTGCCCGGTGCAATATTCATGGTACTGCGAATACGGCGTACGCCCAGAATGAAATCCTTGACCCAGTTGACTTCATCAACTGCGTTTTGATCAATCTTGTCTTCGTTGGCAACAGGGTAGGGCTGCAACATAATGGTGTCGCCACTCTTGTCTGCCATTGGGGCAACACGCTGCCAGATTTCTTCTGTTATATAAGGCATAACAGGATGGATCAGGCGCAACAGTGTTTCCAACACTCTTACCAGTGTACGGCGGGTGCCACGCAACAAGGCTTCACTGCTGTTTTCATCCAGCAGGATGGGTTTGGACAGTTCCAGATACCAGTCGCAGTATTCATCCCATGTAAATTCGTAAATGGTTTGTGCAGCCAAATCGAAACGGTATTGTTCGATATATTTTGCCAGTTTTTGTTCGGTAACTTGCAGGCGTGAAATGATCCACTTATCTGCCTGTGTCAGTTCAACTTCCTTGTCACCCTGACCACAGTCATGGTCTTCGGTATTCATTAATACATAGCGCGCCGCATTCCATAACTTGTTGCAGAAATTGCGGTAGCCTTCAATACGTCCCAGATCAAAGTTGATGTCACGACCAGTGGAGCCTAAGGCAGCAAATGTAAAACGCAGGGCATCAGTACCAAAGGAGGGGATACCATTTGGGAAATCCTTGCGCGTGGCCTTTTCAATCTTTTTGGCCATTTCGGGCTGCATAAGTCCGGTAGTGCGTTTCTGTACCAATGTTTCCAGATCAATGCCGTCAATCAAATCGATCGGGTCAAGGACATTGCCTTTGGATTTTGACATTTTCTGGCCGTGGGCATCGCGCACCAGCCCGTGAATATAGACTTCTTTAAATGGTACATCACCCATGAATTTCATGCCCATCATGATCATGCGTGCGACCCAGAAGAAAATGATATCAAAGCCGGTAACCAGAACATTGGTTGGATAAAACGCATCCAGTTCTTTGGTTTTTTCCGGCCACCCCAGTGTGGAGAACGGCCAGAGTGCAGATGAGAACCAGGTATCAAGAACATCTTCATCCTGTTTCAACACAACGTCCTTGCCCAGATTGTGTTTTTCACGAATCTCTTCTTGACTACGCCCGACAAAGGTATTGCCCTTGTCGTCATACCAGGCCGGGATACGATGCCCCCACCAGATCTGGCGACTGATACACCAGTCTTCGATGTTGTGCATCCATTCATAATAAGTTTTAGTCCAGTTTTCCGGAACAAACTTAATGCGACCGTCTTCGACAACTTTGATCGCATCTTCAGCCAGTGGTTTGGTTTTTACATACCATTGATCAGTCAGGAAGGGTTCGATCACAGATCCACTGCGATCACCGCGCGGTACCATGAGTTTGTGGGGATCGGTTTTAACCAGAAGCCCTGCTTCTTCCAGATCGGCCACGATTTGCTTGCGTGCCTTGAAGCGTTCCAGCCCGCGATACTTTTCCGGTGCATTGTCATTGATGTTGGCTTCAACAGTGAAAATATTAATCAGCCCGTTTTCCGACATTGCCTGTAATGCACTTGTATCACGATGG
This sequence comes from Gammaproteobacteria bacterium, assembly GCA_029882995.1. Classification (GTDB taxonomy): domain Bacteria; phylum Pseudomonadota; class Gammaproteobacteria; order DAOVJZ01; family DAOVJZ01; genus DAOVJZ01. The sequence continues at coordinate 27,212 of JAOUJV010000019.1, forward strand.
CGCAACCAGACCTGATAGTCATTAAAATCATGTGCTGGTGTAATCTTGACGCATCCGGTACCAAATTCCGGGTCAACATAGTCATCAGCAATGACAGGAATCTTGCGGCCGGTTAAAGGAAGTTCTACCAGTTGGCCTATTAAATGTTTATAGCGATCATCGCCCGGATGTACGGCAACAGCCGCATCACCGAGCATGGTTTCAGGACGGGTGGTTGCAACAATCACATCACCTTCGCCATCCGCCAGAGGATAACGCATGTGCCACATGTAACCGTTTTCTTCCTCGGAAATAACTTCGAGATCAGAAACAGCAGTATGCAAAACCGGATCCCAGTTCACCAGACGTTTGCCGCGGTAGATCAAACCTTCCTCGTGCAGTTTGACAAACACTTCCTTGACCGCATTGGACAGACCGTCATCCATGGTGAAGCGTTCGCGTGACCAGTCGAGTGATGAACCCATACGGCGTAATTGACGTGTAATGTTGCCGCCGGACTCTTCACGCCATTCCCAGATACGTTTGATGAAATCATCGCGACCGAGATCATGACGGGTTTTGCCTTGCGCATTAAGCTGACGTTCAACCACCATCTGGGTGGCAATGCCAGCATGATCAGTCCCCGGTTGCCACAAGGTGTTGTTACCCTTCATGCGGTGATAACGAATCAGGGTATCCATGACGGTATTATTAAAGCCATGCCCCATGTGCAGACTGCCAGTTACATTTGGTGGGGGGATCATGATGCAGTAGGAGGCAGGTGAATTATGCGCAGGCGCAAAATAACCACCCTGTTCCCAGGTGTCATACCAGCGTTGCTCTATGGCATGGGGATCGTACGTCTTGTCCATGTAGGGATATAGCGGGAGAAGCCTTAATCGTCGCTTTTAGTCAATTCTTCAATTGAAGCGGCGACAGCCTCAGATACCAAGCTCTCAATTCTTTGTTTAAGTTCTTTTCTAACCTTGTCAGTAACAGCTGGAATGATGTCCTGAATAGCGGACTCAATCACGTCGTTTACTGATTCGTCAATGATACCATTGATTTGAGGCGAAAGTCTTTCATGCATGCGCCGTGTGAGCTCATCGATCATGGCCGATGTGAAACTGGCACTGACTTCTTCGGCAGGCAGTTCTATTGGCTCCGGAATGTCCTCTGTGACTACTTCGGCTGATTCTTCCGTTTCCTCTTCTGGCAGTAGCAGGTCTTCCAGCGGGGTATCATCCAGTGAGGGTTCAACATCATCTGGAATAGCAGGTGAGGAAGAGGAAGATTCTTCTGCCAAGGGTTCTTCAGTAGCCTCAGCCATAGGTTCTTCAGATATGGATTCTGGTATTTCGTCACTGATTTCCGGTAGAGCAGGTTCTTCCTCTGTCATTGAGACAGGCGTCAATTCAGGGATATCCTCTTCAATATCAGTTTCTGCTGGTTCAGCAATAGCTTCAGGTTCTTCAACTGTATTTTCAGATACAGTTTCGATTGTTTCTGATGATTCAGCGACTGGTTCTTCAGACATGGGTTCGGGTGTTTCTTCTTCGATGTCTGCTGAATCAGGTTCTGAATAAGAGACAGGTGTTAGTTCAGGAATATCATCTTCAATATCCGGTTCGGTTGTATGCGGCATGGATTCCTGTTCGGCAACTTCAACTGGAGCAGTCTCTACCGGGCTGGAACCAGCACCCGGGATAACCACATCTTCCAGTACCGGAATGAAAAACTCTTCTTCCTCAGCAGAATTATCCTCTGCTGTGTCTGACAGGACAGGTGGTTCTTCTTCAATTGCTTCGGATTCTTCAGCCATTCCTTAAGATTAGGCCTTGATTGAATGGGATTCCAGTGGATAACCCCTTTCCTTATAGAACTTAAAGCGTCCCCGCCCCAATTGGCGGTGATTTTCGTCCTGATCAATCAACTCCACTACGCGATGAAAGCGACTAAAAAAAGCAGGGACTTCCTGTGAAAGATTAATCAGGACATCGTCTTCATTTTCATTACTAGGGTTATGGCCAATCAATATACTGTGTTCTTCAATATCTGATTCAGTTGTCGCAATACAGTGAGGAAGAAAACTGTTTTGTTTAAAAGTCCATAGCAAATCATCTATTGCCTGTGACTGTGATTCATCATCGGTATGGATATAGATGCGATGTCCCAGTTCATGGATCTTTTCAGCCAGACGACATGCCAGATTAAAACGTGCCGCCGGTTGTTTGTTTTCTGTAATGTAAAAATCAACTTTGGTCATGATTGAGTTTTGCTTAGTCCTTACACTTATCAATAATAAATTGCGTTAACATTGGTACAGGTCTTCCGGTTGCCCCTTTTTCAGCACCACTTTTCCATGCTGTACCAGCGATATCAACGTGCGCCCAGCGAAATTTTTTGGTATAGCGTGACAGGAAACAGCCAGCAGTGATGGTACCGGCATCGCGCCCACCGACATTGGCCATGTCGGCAAAGTTGCTGTTCAATTGTTCCTGATACTCATCCCATAATGGCATTTCCCATGCACGATCACCGGAATACTTGCCAGAGCTAAGCAGGTCATTGACCAGTGCCTGATTATTACCCATCAGACCACTGGCATGTTTGCCTAATGCAATAACACAGGCGCCTGTCAGTGTGGCAATATCAATAACGCATTCCGGATTGAATTTTTCCGTATAGGTCAGGGCATCACACAGTATTAAACGTCCTTCAGCATCGGTATTCAGAATTTCAATGGTTTGCCCGGACATGCTGGTGACAATATCACCGGGTTTGTTGGCATCGCCGTCAGGCAGGTTTTCCGAACTGGGAATGACGCCAACCACATTGATCGGCAACCGCATTTTACAAATCGCCTTGATAGTACCAAGGACACTGGCACTGCCACACATATCGTATTTCATTTCATCCATAGCCGCAGGGGGCTTCAGTGAAATACCACCGGCATCAAACGTAAGCCCTTTGCCAACCAGCGCAATCGG
>JAOUJV010000099.1 GCA_029882995.1 Gammaproteobacteria bacterium
CTGCCATTACCTTCGTAATCGCTGCAGTCAGTGTGGTCTTGCCATGATCTACGTGACCAATAGTGCCTACGTTGACATGGGGTTTCGTTCTTTCAAATTTTTCCTTGGACACGGTTGCTACCCTCGTTCTAATTTTCTAAATATTTAAGACGCTTTTTTAATAACTTCTTCAGCAATACCAGTTGGTGCTTCTGCATACCTGGAAAACTCCATACTGTATGTTGCACGCCCTTGTGTTGCTGAACGTAAATCTGTTGAATAACCAAACATTTCTTTCAGCGGTACCTCGGCACGAATCACCTTGCCTGACGGAGAATCCTCCATACCACCTACAATTCCACGGCGACGATTAAGGTCACCCATTACATCGCCCATATAATCTTCCGGCGTAACTACTTCCACTTTCATCACTGGCTCGAGCAGTACCGGTTTTGCATTTCTGGCACCTTCTCTGAAACACATTGAGCCTGCGATCTTGAATGCCATTTCGCTCGAATCCACATCGTGGAATGAGCCGTCATATAACGTGACCTTGACATCAACCACCGGATAACCGGCAATTACACCGTTTTCCATCTGTTCCTGCACGCCTTTATCAACTGCAGGAATATATTCTCTTGGAATTACGCCACCAACAATACCGTTGACGAATTCATAACCTTCACCGGCTTCTCTGGGTTCAATCTTCAGCCATACATGACCGAACTGACCACGACCACCGGACTGACGAACAAACTTGCCTTCCTGTTCAACAGTTTTGCGAATTGTCTCGCGATAGGCAACTTGTGGTTCACCTACGTTGGCATCAACACCGAACTCGCGCTTCATGCGGTCAACAATAATTTCCAGATGTAACTCGCCCATTCCGGAAATAATGGTCTGACCTGACTCCTCATCGGTATGTACACGAAATGAAGGATCCTCCTGCGCCAGTTTGGAAAGGGCAATGCCCATTTTTTCCTGATCAGCCTTGGTCTTTGGTTCAACCGCAACAGAAATAACCGGCTCCGGAAATTCCATGCGCTCAAGTGTAATTACATTATTAAGGTCACACAGTGTGTCACCGGTAGTGACATCTTTCAGACCAACTGCGGCGGCAATATCACCGGCACATACTTCTTTAATTTCTTCACGACTGTTGGCGTGCATCTGCAGGATACGACCAACACGTTCTTTCTTGCTCTTGACCGGGTTATAAACGGTATCACCTGAAGCCAATATGCCGGAATAAACACGGAAGAAAGTCAATGTACCTACGAAGGGGTCAGTTGCTATCTTGAATGCCAGTGCCGCAAAAGGCTCGTTGTCATCAGAATGACGTTCTGCTTCAGTCTCATCTTTATCATCAAGATGACCTTTAATTGCCAGCACATCAACCGGACTTGGCATGTAATCTACAATCGCGTCCAGCATCGATTGCACACCCTTGTTCTTGAATGCTGAACCACATAAAACCGGCACAACTTGATTTGTCAGTGTCTGTAGTCGAATACCGGTTCTGATCTCTTCTTCTGAAAGCTCACCAGATTCCAGGTATTTTTCCATTAATTCTTCATTTGCTTCTGCGGCAGACTCGACCAGCTTCTCACGCCACTCAGCAGCCAGTGACTGCATATCATCAGGAATATCTTTCTCTTCAAACTTGATGCCCATATTGGCTTCTTCCCAATACACTGCTTTCATTTTGATGAGATCGACAACGCCCTGGAAGTTTTCTTCTGCACCAATTGCCAGTTGCATCGGAACAGGGTTACCACCAAGGCGTTCTTTAATTTGTCCAACTACTCGAAGGAAATCTGCACCGGCACGATCCATCTTGTTGACGAAAGCCATACGAGGCACATGATATTTGTTGGCTTGCCGCCAGACTGTTTCTGATTGCGGCTCTACACCACCTACTGCACAAAAAACAGCACATGCACCATCAAGCACACGCAGGGAACGTTCTACTTCAATAGTAAAATCAACGTGTCCGGGAGTATCAATAATATTAATTCGATGTTCCGGGAATTGCTGGGCCATACCCTTCCAGAAACAGGTCGTTGCAGCGGAAGTAATCGTAATACCGCGCTCCTGCTCCTGTTCCATCCAATCCATAGTCGCAGCACCATCATGCACCTCACCAATTTTGTGAGACACACCGGTATAGTACAGAATACGTTCTGTCGTCGTCGTCTTACCTGCATCAATGTGCGCCATGATGCCGATATTGCGATACCGTTCAATTGGTGTCTTTCGTGCCACGAACCAAAACCTCTAATTCCAATTTGTTAAAGAGCGTAAAACCTGAAACTACTAAACTACAAACTACTATTTACTACCAACGGTAATGGGAGAATGCCTTGTTAGCTTCTGCCATGCGGTGCGTATCTTCACGCTTCTTGACCGCTGAACCCTTGTTTTCCGAGGCATCCAGCAATTCACCCGCCAGACGTAACCCCATTGATTTTTCACTGCGCTTGCGTGCTGCATCTACAACCCAGCGCATGGCAAGTGCTGTACGACGATCTGCCCGTACTTCAACCGGAACCTGATATGTTGCACCACCAACACGGCGTGATTTTACTTCCACAACCGGACGTACATTTTCGAGTGCCTGACTGAATACTTCCATTGGGGCATCTTTCTTGGCACCAATCTGATCAAGCGCACCATAAACGATCTTTTCAGCAACTGATTTCTTACCGCTTTCCATGATCATATTGATAAACTTCGCCAGAATTTCATCTCCGAATTTCGGATCTGGCAGAATGGTTCTTTTAGCGCTGACTCTTCTTCTAGACATGTGTCATCAATCTCAAAATCTGTTTTAACCCTTAGGTCTCTTAGCACCGTATTTGGAACGGCCTTTTTTACGTTCTGATACGCCGGATGTATCCAGTGTGCCGCGTACGGTGTGATAACGCACACCTGGTAAATCCTTTACACGACCGCCACGAATCAAAACTACCGAGTGTTCTTGAAGGTTATGACCTTCACCACCAATATAACTGGTCACTTCCTGACCATTGGTTAAGCGTACACGAGCCACCTTACGCAGAGCCGAGTTTGGCTTCTTCGGTGTGGTTGTATACACGCGTGTACATACTCCGCGCCTTTGAGGACATGCCTCTAGCGCTGGAACATTGCTTTTCGCAATAACCCGCTTGCGCGGTTTGCGTACTAACTGGTTAATCGTTGCCATCCAGTTTCTAACCCCTAAAATAAACGTAAGCGACCCACCGCCAGTACGAAACTGACCGACGAAAGACCGCTTTTTTTGATACTCCGACAGGCTTTTTTTAAGCTAAGCCTTGGAAAGCCGGGCAATTCTAGGCTTGTGGCCCTTCTCTGTCAACAGGTAAAGGGCCCTAACCGGCCAGAAATTGGGAAAAATTTCTGACCAGTTAGTAAATCACCAAAATTGCCATATTTTTACCCAGAAAGCCTGACTACAAGACTAGGCTTCTGTTGCCTTTAATGCTTCACTCAGCTCGGCTTCCACCTCGCCGGAATCCGGCTTTTTGGTTTCAGCTTCAAAAGCAAGGCGCTTGCGGCGACGTTCACTATGGTAAGCCAGCCCGGTACCCGCTGGAATCAGGCGTCCCACAATCACATTTTCCTTCAATCCACGCAGATCATCGCTCAGACCACGCACTGACGCATCGGTCAATACACGGGTAGTTTCCTGGAACGAGGCCGCTGAAATGAAGGATTCCGTAGACAATGATGCCTTGGTAATACCCAGTAATACCGGCAAATAGGTGATTGGCTTCTTGCCTTCGGCAACCAGCTTCTCGTTTTCATCCAGAATACGGGCACGATCCAGCTGTTCACCCTTGAGCAAACGGCTATCTCCCGGGTTCTCTACTTCAGCCTTGCGCAACATCTGGCGCACAATCACTTCGATGTGCTTGTCGTTAATCTTTACACCCTGCAGGCGATACACCTCCTGCACCTCGTTAACAATGTAGTTGGCCAGAGCCGTTACACCGAGCAAACGCAGAATATCGTGTGGATTTGGTGCACCATCTACAATCACTTCACCCCTCTCGACATGCTCACCTTCAAACACGGAAACATGACGCCATTTCGGAATCAGTTCCTCATAGTGATCACCTTCAGCCGGTGTGATGACCAGACGCTGTTTACCTTTGGTCTCTTTACCAAAACTGACGGTACCGGAAATTTCAGCCATGATGGATGATTCTTTCGGTTTACGTGATTCAAACAAATCAGCAACTCGCGGCAGACCACCGGTAATATCACGGGTCTTGGATGATTCCTGTGGAATACGGGCAACAACGTCACCAATACCCACTTCAGCACCATCACTCAGATTCACAATTGCGCCACCTGGCAAATTGTAATGCGCCGGAATATCGGTGCCAGCAATGGATATATCCTTGCCACTGCCGTCTACCAGTTTCACCATAGGACGCATATCCTTGGCAGTAGAACCACGCTGTTTAGGATCAATTATGACAATACTGGATAAGCCGGTTATTTCATCTGTTGTGCGCTGAATAGTGATGCCTTCAACAAAATCACTGAATTTAATCTGGCCTTTCACTTCTGAAATAATCGGATGAGTATGCGGATCCCAGTTCGCTACCATCTGACCTGGTTCGATATTTTCCTCATCTTTCACAGAAATGGTGGCACCATAAGGGATCTTGTAACGTTCACGTTCCAGACCATACTCATCAACCACACTCAATTCACCGGAACGTGATACCGCGACCTGATGACCCTTGGCATGTTCAACCAGCTTGATGTTGTGCAAACGAACACTGCCTTTTGATTTCACTTCAACACTGTTGATTGCTGCCGCACGCGATGCCGCACCACCAATATGGAACGTACGCATGGTCAGCTGGGTGCCAGGTTCACCAATACTCTGTGCCGCAATAACACCAACCGCTTCACCAATATTAATCTGGTGTCCACGACCAAGATCACGACCATAACACTTGGCACAAACACCATAGCGTGTTTCACAGGTAATGGTTGAACGCACCCTGATTTGATCGATACCTTGTGATTCCAGTGTGTCGACCAGTTTTTCTTCCAGTAATGTACCGGCAGGAATAACCACTTCATCAGTTCCCGGTTTCAATACATCTGTGGCAGCAACACGACCAAGTACACGTTCACGCAAAGGTTCAACAACATCACCACCTTCAACCAGCGGAGTCAGTACCAAACCTTCTTCTGTACCACAATCTTCTTCAGTGATAACCAGATCCTGTGCCACATCTACCAGACGACGTGTCAGGTAACCGGAGTTCGCTGTCTTCAACGCAGTATCCGCCAGACCTTTACGCGCACCGTGTGTGGAAATAAAGTACTGCAATACCGATAAGCCTTCACGGAAGTTCGCTGTAATCGGTGTTTCAATAATGGAGCCGTCCGGTTTTGCCATCAGACCACGCATACCAGCGAGCTGACGAATCTGCGCTGCACTACCACGTGCGCCGGAGTCGGCCATCATATAAATAGAGTTAAAGGATGGCTGTCTGACCGTATTACCATGACGATCAACCACTTCCTCTGTACCCAGTTTGTCCATCATTGCCTTGGCAACCTGTTCATTGGTATGTGACCAGATATCAACAACCTTGTTATAACGTTCGCCATTGGTAACCAGACCGGAAGCATACTGGTTTTCAATTTCCCTGATCTCCACTTCAGCGCGTTCAATAATGGCGCCTTTTTCCTCAGGAACGACCATGTCATCCACACCAACTGATGAACCGGAACGCATCGCGAAACTGAATCCGGTATACATCAACTTATCTGCAAAAATAACAGTCTCTTTCAGGCCTACTTCACGATAACAAGTGTTAATCAAACGCGAGATCGCCTTCTTGTTTAAATCCTGATTCATTAATTCAAACGGCATGCCTTCAGGAAGAATTTCATTCAATAATGCACGACCTGTTGTGGTATCAATAATACGGGTACGGGAATGTACTTCACCATTCTCATCACGATAGGTGTCCTTGATACGCACCTTGACCTTGGCCTGCAATGCAACAGCACCGGTTTCATAGGCACGATGTACTTCGTTGGTGTCAGTGAAAATACTGCCTTCACCCTTGGCATTGATGCGTTCACGCGTCATGTAATACAGACCCAATACCACGTCCTGTGATGGAACAATAATCGGTTCACCGTTTGCAGGTGAAAGAATGTTATTGGTCGACATCATCAAGCTACGCGCTTCGAGCTGTGCTTCCAGTGACAATGGAACGTGTACCGCCATCTGGTCACCGTCAAAGTCGGCGTTGTATGCAGTACAAACCAGTGGGTGTAACTGAATAGCCTTACCTTCAATCAATACCGGTTCAAACGCCTGAATACCCAGACGATGCAGTGTTGGTGCGCGGTTCAGCATAACCGGATGTTCACGAATAACCTGTGCCAGAATATCCCAGACTTCAGGTCCTTCACGTTCTACCAGTTTCTTGGCTGCTTTAATAGTTGTTGCCAAACCACGATGCTCGAGCTTGCCATAAATGAATGGCTTGAACAGTTCGAGTGCCATTTTCTTTGGCAGACCACATTGATGCAGTTTCAGTGTTGGACCCACCACGATCACGGAACGGCCGGAGTAATCAACACGTTTACCAAGCAGGTTCTGACGGAAACGACCCTGCTTGCCCTTGATCATGTCAGCCAGTGATTTCAAAGCACGCTTGTTGGAGCCGGTAATCGCCTTGCCGCGACGACCATTATCCAGCAGGGCATCCACGGATTCCTGCAACATACGTTTTTCATTACGCACAATAATGTCCGGTGCATTCAGATCCAGCAGACGCTTCAAACGATTGTTACGGTTAATCACGCGACGATACAGATCATTCAGATCAGACGTTGCAAAACGACCGCCATCCAGTGGTACCAAAGGACGCAGTTCCGGTGGCAACACAGGCAATACAGTCATAACCATCCATTCAGGACGATTACCTGAATCCTGGAATGACTCAAGCAGCTTCAAACGTTTGGCATATTTCTTGATCTTGGTTTCAGAATTAGTAGCTTCGATTTCCTCACGAATAGTTGCAATCTCGGCAGGAATATTCAGTGTGCGCAGGAATTCGTAAATCGCTTCTGCACCCATACGCGCATCAAATTCATCGCCATTTTCTTCAATCGCTTCCAGATAAGTTTCATCTGTCAGAATTTGTCCACGTTCCAGTGTTGTCATTCCGGGATCAACCACGATGAATGCTTCAAAATAAAGGACGCGTTCAATATCACGTAATGTCATATCCAGCATCAAACCAATACGTGATGGCAATGATTTCAGGTACCAGATATGTGCAACTGGGCTCGCCAGTTCGATATGTCCCATACGCTCACGACGTACTTTTGTCAGTGTTACTTCAACACCACATTTTTCACACACAACACCACGATGCTTGAGGCGTTTGTACTTGCCACATAAACATTCGTAATCTTTTACCGGACCAAAAATCTTGGCACAGAACAAACCATCACGTTCCGGTTTGAATGTGCGGTAATTGATTGTTTCCGGTTTCTTTACTTCACCAAATGACCATGAACGAATCTTGTCTGGTGATGCCAGACCAATTCGAATCGCATCAAAATCTTCAAGGTGTGTTTGCTTCTTAAGTAAGTTAAGTAAGTCTTTCATGGTTTCTCCTGCTGCGCAGTTCCCGTTCTACGTTACAGTAACTAAAAACTATCTCAGTTCTGCTCGAGTTCAATATCGAT